>NZ_AKJC01000239.1 GCF_000282535.1 Pseudomonas sp. GM84
AAGCGGACAACCATGGCCTGACAGACCGTGGCACGTTGCAACAAATGTAGGAGCGAGCTTGCTCGCGATGCGCCGCGCGGGCGGCGCTCGATTTACGCCCCACCGCAAAACCCAAGACATGCACCTGGCAACACCAAACAACCTCAGCCACACCCCTGCTCCCCCAGCCACCGCCGCACCATCCCCTGCTGCTGCAAAGGCAGATCCTTCAACACGTCCTCTATACCCAGCCCATTGCAAAGCCCGCGCACCACCGGCGCCAGCGCCACCCCCTGCAAATGCCAGATCCCCAACGGCTGATCCGCCGTCACCACCACCTCGGCCTCGTCCACCAAGCCATCCCGCAACACAGGCCGTTTCTCCACCCGCACCGCCGCCCAATCCGCGTCCAGATGCAGCGGCTGCGCATCCGGCCAACCCCGACGTCGGCCCCAGAACGCCAGCCCCGCACGCGTCTGCTCCTGGCCATAGAAATCCCGCCCGATCCGGGCAAAACGCAGGAACAGCTGCTCGACCCGCTGCTGGTGAAAGCGCTTGGCCAGCGCCGCCCGCTCAGGCTTGCGCAACAGCGTATTGACCACCACAGGCGCCTGCAACGCCGAAGATAACGACTGGAAAATCCCATTCCCCGACAATGGGTCAACCGCCATGGCGGCATCCCCCACCCGTATCCAGTCATCCCCCACGCACTCGCCGGCGAGGATCGCCGTGCTGCTGCGGGCATGCACTTGCGCAGGCTCCAGCGCACGGGCGCCGAACAGTTCGGCCACCAACGCCGAACCGCGACGGCGCTCGGCGCAGTATTCGGGCAGCCCGGCCTTGCCCGGCAACCCGGCAGCATCCAGGGTGATCTGCCAGTAGCAGCGGCCATCGGCACGCCTGGCCATCCACGCCCAACCCTCATCCAGGCTTTCCACGGCAGACGCCGGTGCACCCGGCTCACCCTGCCAGAGGTTCAGCAGGCTGACGGTCTCCGGGCCGCGCAGACGGTCTGCCGCCAGCGGTGCCTGGCGGCCACGCGCTTCGACCAGGAACTCGGCCTGCAGCACCTGCCCGTCGTCCAGGCTGATGCAGTACACGCCCTTGCGGGTTATTTCGCGAACGCGCCCCCCGACCACGGACACCCCTGCCCGTTCCAGGTCAAGACGCAGGGCACGGTCGAAGCACTGCCGGTCGAGCAGAAATTCCTGATTCAGCTTGAGGTGCTGGCCGTTCCAGCGCACCTCGCGGGTCGCCGGCATCGCCGCTTCTGCCAAGGCGGCGCCCAGGCCAGCGTTACGCAGCCCCTCCAGGACCCGCTGGGAAACCCCTTCGAGCGCCGCAAAACGCCTCCAGTCGGAAACCACGGTAACCGGGTAGCCCAGGCGGCGCAGGCCAAGCGCAGTGGCCGCGCCGGCCGGGCCGGCGCCCAGCACCAGAATGCGTGGCTCATGCATCCCCAGCCCCCCGCCGCTCCGGGCCGATGAAACTGGCGTGGGCCTGCAACCAGGCCAGCACCTGCTGGCGCTCCAGGCCGGGCTGTTGCTGCAGCAGCGCAGCGATGCGCCCGGCCACGGCCGCGCAGCCGAGGCTGGCGCCGGCCATGCTGCGTTCGCCTACATGGCCGCCGAAGTCGGCCTGGGCACTGCCCAGCCACGACCACTGGCCCGGCGCGCAGCGGGCATCGCCGGTGATGCGGATCACCCCGGGGTAGCTGGCCGGGTAGACCGCCGCGCCCTGGGCAGGGCTGGACGCGCACAACAGCACGCCCGCAGCCTGAACCTCGGCGCAGGCCTGGCGCAGCACCGGGCGGTCCTGCTGCAGCCCGAGGCTGAGGTTGATCAGCGTGGCGCCCTGCTCGGCCAGCCACAGCAAGGCCGCAGCCACCTGCAGGGCACTGGTGCTGCCCTGTTCGCCAAACACCTGGGCCAGCAGCAGCGGCACCCTGCCCGCCTCGGCTTGCAGGCGCGCCAGCACGGCACTGCCATGGCCCAGGCGATCCGGCTGCAATTCGCCTTCACGCAGCACTCCTTCTTCCAGCCAGAACCGGCGCGCCGCCTGCATACCTTCGGCCTGGGCCGCAGTGCAACCGCTGTCGATCAGCCCGACCCGCACTTCAGTGACCATGCTTGATGACCTCCTGCGGCAACACCCGCAACTGCCCGTCCTGCAGGTGCAGGCGCAGGTCGGCATCGGCCAGGGTCGAGGCGCGGTGGCTGATGAGGATGCGCGTGCGCCCGGCGAACAGTTCGTCGATGGCGGCAATCACTTCGCGCTCGGTGGCTTCGTCCACCGCCGAGGTGGCTTCGTCCAGCACCAGAATCGACGGCGCCTGAAGCACTGCGCGGGCGATGGCGATGCGTTGCTTCTGGCCACCGGACAACTGCTGGCCGCGCTCACCGAGCAGGCCGTCCAGGCCCAGCGGCAGGCTCTCTACCAAGGCGTCCAGATGGGCCAGCCGCACCACCCGCTCGAGCGCCTCGCGGCTGGCCTGGGGCGCACCGTAGGCGAGGTTCTGCGCCAGGGTGCCACGGAACAGCACGATGTCCTGGCTGACCACCGCGATGCGTTGGCGCACGGCGGCCAGGTCGAGCTCGCGCAAGTCGGCGCCGTCCAGCAGGATGCGCCCGGCATCCGGGTCGTAGAAGCGCTGCAACAGGTCGATCAGGGTCGACTTGCCCACGCCCGAGGCACCGCTGATGGCCACCTTCAGGCCGCCCGGCAGGCAGGCATCCACGCCGTCCAGCACCGCGCCCTGGCGGCCGTCATGGGCAAAGCGCACACCTTCCAGGCGCAGCTCGCCTGGCCCCGCCGGCATCGGCCGAGGGTCAGTCGCTTCGTGCACCGCCACGGCTTCCTGCTTCAGTTCCATCACCCGGCCCAGGCTCACCGCCATGCGCTGCACCGCCACATACAGCCCCAACAGGCTCTGCACCGGGCCGACGGCCATGCCCATGTAGGTGGAAAAGGCGATCAGGGCGCCCAGTTGCCAGGTGCCCTGGATCACCCACCAGCCGCCTACCAGGAACGCACAGGCGCGGCACCACGACGTCAGCGTGCCGGGGATCGCCTGGGTGAAGAACTCGGTGACCTGCACCTTGAGCAGCTGGCGCATGTAGCCTTGGCCCAACTGATCCAGGCGCCCGGCTTCGCGGTCTTGCTGGCCGGCGGCCTGGATGAATTTCATCGCCGGCAGCGTCTCGACCAGAAACGACGAGACATCCGCCGAACGCTCGCGCAGGCTGCGCACCTCGCGCTCGACCTTGCGCCGCATCCAGCGCAGCCACAGCACCTCGATCGGGATCAGCAGCGCCAGCAGCAGCGACAGTTGCCAGGAGAGCATCAGCATCAGGCCCACCGCACCGACCAGGCCGATCACCGCGGACACCGCCGAGAACAGCGAATCCACGGCGAAGCGCTGGATCTCGGCAACGTCGCCATCCAGCCGGGACAGGATGTCACCTGTGCGTCGGCGCCCGTAGAAGGTCGGCGACAGTCGTTGCAGGTGGCGATACAGGTCGTCGCGCAGGGCGAACAGGATGCGCCCGGACAACCGCGTGTGCAGGTAGCGGTTGACGCCCGCCAGCACGGTGCCGAGCAGCCCGGCGACGATCATGATCGCCGCCATGTGCCAGAGGGTCTGGTAATCCTTGGCCAGCAGGCCCTCGTCGATGAGTGTCTTGACCAGCCAGGGTTGTGCCAGGGCGAGCAGCGATGCGCCCAGGGACAGCCCCAGCAACACGCCGATGGCACGCCGCTGCGGGCGCACGAAACCATACAGCCAGGCCAGGGCCTGGCGCATGAGCACAGGGTCGCTGGACTCCACCAGCCGTGAGAACAAGCCGCCCATGTCAGCCGCGCAACTGTTTGAGTTTGCGGTACAAGGTCGCCCGGCTGATGCCCAGCGCCTCGGCGGCCGCCGAGACATTGCCCTGGTGGCGCGCCAGGGCGTTGCGGATCAGCTCGAGCTCGGTGTCCTTCAGACTCCCGGAAGGTGCGCTACCGCTGGCCAGCTCATCGAGCAGGCAGTCGGTGAGGTGGTCGAGGGTCAGCACTGGCTCGTCGTCTTCGCGCATGGCCAGGGCGGTACGCACCACCATTTCCAGCTGGCGGATGTTGCCCGGCCAGTCGAACCCTTCGAGCAGCGCGGTCAGGGCCGGGTCGAGGCTGACACCCTTGGCCCCCGCCTTGTCCAGCAGACCTTCGATGATCGATGCCAGGTCATCGCGCTCGCGCAGCGCCGGCAGGCGCAGCGACACACCGTTGACCCGGTAGTACAGGTCTTCACGGAAATGCTGGTCCTGCACCAGGCGCTTGAGGTCGCGGTGGGTGGCGCAGATCAGCGCCACGTCGATGTCCTGCTCGTCGCCCGCGCCCAGCGGCGCTACCCGGCGCTCCTGGAGCACCCGCAGCAGGCGCGCCTGCAGGGCCAGCGGCATGTCGCCGATCTCGTCGAGGAACAGCGTGCCGCCATGGGCCTGCATCAGCCGCCCGACCATGCCGCCACGGCGCGAGCCTGTGAAGGCGCCGTCGCGGTAGCC
Organism: Pseudomonas sp. GM84; assembly: GCF_000282535.1. GTDB lineage: Bacteria > Pseudomonadota > Gammaproteobacteria > Pseudomonadales > Pseudomonadaceae > Aquipseudomonas. The sequence goes on from NZ_AKJC01000239.1 coordinate 4,521, forward strand.
GAACAGTTCCGATTCGATCAATCCCTCCGGGATGGCCGCGCAGTTGACCGCCACAAAGGCTTTGTCGGCCCGCGGGCCCGCCTGGTGCAGGGCACGTGCCACCACCTCCTTGCCGGTGCCGGTCTCGCCCAGCAGCAGCACAGGCAGGCCACTGCTCAGGCCCTGGCGCGCCATGCGCAGGTTGCGCGTCAGGCGGGCATCGCCACCGGCCAATGCCTCCAGCGCCGGCGACTTGTTGGCCAGGGTCGGCTTGCCGGGCGCGCTGGCGCCATTGATCTGGCTGTGGCGTGGCAGCTGCAAGGCACGGAAGAAGAACTCGCCCTTGGCGGTCTGCACGCTGCTCACCCCGCCCTGCCACAAGCGCGCGATGAAGGCCGGCGAACGCTCGCCCAGCAGGTCGCTGCTGCGCCGGCCGAGCAGGCCCTGGCGTGATACCTGCAGCAACTGGCAGGCGTTGTCGTTGGCGGCCAGCACTTCGCCATCCAGGCTCAGCGCCAGCAGGCCGTGCCAGGCGCTGTTGAGGTATTGCGGGCGGCTGTGGAAGGCCAGCACCAGGTGTTGCGGGTGGCACAGGCTGAACATCCGGCTTTCGATATTGCCGGCGGCCAGCATCAGCATCGACAGGCTGTCCTGGGGCTGGGCCATCACCCCTTCGCGGGTGATGTCGAGCACGCCGATCACCTCGCCGTGCGGGTCGCGCAGCGGCACCGAGGTGCAGGAGAACGGGCTGAGCCGGTCCAGGTAATGTTCGCCGCAGTTGATCAGCGTCGGGCGCCCCTCGACCACGGCAGTGCCGATGGCGTTGGTGCCGCGCAGCGATTCGCTCCAGCAGCTGCCGGGGTGCAGGTCGCGCAGGCCTTCGCGTTCGAGCACGTGTTTTTGCCCTTCGATGGCCAGCACGTTGGCCTGGGCGTCGCCGAGGATGATGATGCCGGCCTTGCCCTGGCGCGCGACCAGGTAGTCGAGCTCTGGGGTGACGGCGTCCATCAGCAGGCGGTTGCGTTCAAGCAGGGTGCGCAGGTCGTGGCCTTGCTGCAGGCCCAGGCCGACCTGTTCGCCCTGCAGGCAATCCAGGCCATGACCAAGGCTGCGGCGCCAGGAAGCGTCGATTTCGTCGCGCAGCATGCCCAGCGGCAGCTCGCCTTCGCTGGCCAGGCGCAGGCGGGCCTGGCGGGATTCGTTCAGCGGGTCTTGGGCGTTTGTTATGGGTAATTGTCGCGCCATTTTCTACTCCAGCTGTGCCGCCTCACGGTAAGGGGCAACGGGCTTGGGATTTTTTTCCGCAGTGTGCGGGAGTTTTCTCTGGGCGTCACCCGTGAAGATCGCCTTGCCCACAGGCTTTGAAAGCTGGGCCTTACCTGTGGGAGCCGGCTTGCCGGCGATAGGGCCCTAACAGACAGTTCATCCGCTTGTGCCTGCCCCGGCCTCATCGCCGGCAAGCCGGCTCCCACAGGGATCGCGCTGGTTTTCGCATTCCGGTCATGCCCCACCGCCAACCCAAACCCCCAATCCTGGGGGACTGCCCCCATGCGCCGAAGGCCCACAGCCACCCTGCCGCCAACCTCAAACCCATGCCGCACAAGGCCTGCAGCTTCATTTTAAAAACTTGGCACGGCTGTTGCCGATCTTCTGCCAAACGCCCCAAGTCCATGGGCCCGTTTGCAGGAGGAATTGACTCATGCACCGACCGCTACCCAAACCGCTTGCTGTAGCGATCTTCGCCAGCATGCTCCAGCTCCCGGCCCAGGCTGCGTTGTACGCCGTCGACCCGGGGCCCTATATCCAAGCCAATGGCAAGTTCGCCGCCTGGTACCAGGACTCCCATGGCCGCACCCTCGACCTGTGCCTGACCAAGGCCGTCAGCTCACGTGTCGCCGGTGCCCCTGGCGCACCCGCCTACATGTGCACATTGCTGCCCACCCCCGGTGTGTTCGACGACACCCAGCCCATCGTCTTCCCCACCAACTTCCCGGATGAAGCCTTCTGGTTCACCGCCGACGCCGCCATCGTCGACGCTGCCCGCGGCATCGACCTGAGCTTCGGCACCGCGATCGAAGCAGCCTTCGCCGCCGAAGAGCCGGCCGAGGGCGATCAGGTCAGTTTCGCCCGGGTCCGCATCCGCGTCGACGTGCCGGTCGCCGGTACCTACGTGATCACCCACCCCTATGGTGTCGACGTGTTCGATGTGCCGGCCGGCGGGCGCCGGGCGATCAACATGACCCGGGACATCGGCATCGCCGGAGCAGGCGATTTCAGTGGCGCGCTCAAAGGCGATGTCGGCCCGTTCCTGCGCAGCGTCAACGGCCCCTACATTGAAAACGGCGAGCGTTTCATCGGCGACCCCAACCTGGACGAGCGCGTCACCGGCAGCCCGTTCAACACCAACTTCGTGCGCATCGAAGGCCCCAACGGCATCGACCTGCGCACCGAGCTGTTCTCCATCTCCGGCAAGCTCTCGGATATCGCCCGCCCCACCCCGCTGATGCCTCAGCGCAGCACCTACTCGCGGCACATGGAGAACGGCGACCTGCGCGCCCAGCAAGACATGTTCGTGCTGGCGCCGCCTCCTCCTGCCACCGTCACCCTCACCAGCCAGACCCCCAACCTGTCCCTGACCGAAGCCAACGGCACCGGCACCTGGTATGCCCAATCGGCAATCAACCCGGACCCCGGCACCGTACTGCAGATCAATGCCGACAACAGCGTGGCGATCCCCAGCAGCAGTGCAACCAACGCCGCCCTGCCGCTGACCGACCTGGTCACCATCACCCGCGCCGAATACAGCCTGGCCAGGGGCGAACTGACCCTGGTCGCCAGCAGCAGTGACGAAACGTCACCCCCCGCACTCACCGCGCGCACCGGCAACGGGACAGTCCTCGGCAACCTCAGTGGTGACGGTGCGGTGAAGTCGTTGACCGCCAACCCCAGGCCCCTCCCTCCGGCCAAGGTGCAGGTCGACAGCGCCTACGGCGGAAGCGACAGCGAAGACGTGGTGCTGGTGCCATGAACAGACAAAGGCTCAGCCTTCAAGGAGGCAGCATGAACACTTGGCCACGCCGTGCGTTGTTAGCCGCCGGTTTCTCCCTCACTGTCACCAGCGCGGCCTGGGCCAAGCTCACCGAGGTCGACCCAGGCCCCTACACCTTCGCCACCGGTGGCTACCCGCTGTGGTACAAGGATGCCAACAACCAGTCGCTGGAACTGTGCCAGTCGCGCGCCACCAGTTCACGGGTCGCAGGTGCACCGGGCGCACCGTCCTACATGTGCACCCTGCTGCCGGAACCGGGCGTCTACGACGATGCCCTGCCGCTGGTGTTCCCCAACAACTGGCCACCGGAAATGTTCTGGTTCCTGGCCGAGGCCACCATCCCGGCAATCGGCAACAGTGGCTACGAACTGGACGCCTACGACGCAGGCCTGGAGGCGGCCTTCGCGGCCGAGAACCCGGTCGATGGCGACCAGCAGAGCTTCGCCCGGATCCGCATCCGCGTGTCGGTGCCCACCGCCGGCATCTATACCATCACCCACCCTTACGGTGTCGAGACGGTCAACGTCACTGCGCCTGGACGGCGGGCGATCAACATCACCCGCGATATCGGCATCGGCGCGCCCGGCAACTTCAGCGGTGCGCTCAACGGCGCCCTTGGGCCCTTCCTGCACCGGGACGGCCCGGCCTATACCGAGGTCAACCCGGATACTGGCGCCGTCGAAACCTTCATCGGCGACCCGAACATCACCGAGCCTGTGACCGGCAGCCCGAACGGCACCAACTTCGTGCGCATCCAGGGCCCTGCAGGCACCATCGAGACCAACCTGTTCACGCTTTCCGGCAAGGTCCTCGACAGACGCGCGCAAACCCCGGTGACGCTGGAGCGGGCCACCTACTCGCGCAACGGCACCGGCACCCGAGTGGAGGTATTCGCCAAGGCGCCGACCAGCGCCAGCCTGTGCCTGCGCAACGGTCTGGCGCTGGTCGGCTCACCGCCTTCACCGTGCCAGTTCAACATGCTCACCGACGACCGCGGGCTGTTCTTCAGCCAACAGTTGAGCCAGGCCGCACCGCCCTCGGTGGTGGTGGTCACCGCCAGCAACGGCACCACCACCCAGCCGACCGCGCTGTCGAGCAAACCGATCGACGTGGTCAAGATCAGCACCGCGCGCTACGAGTGGGCCAGCAAGAAGTTGGTCATCGAAGCACGCTCCAGCGACGAAGTCGTGCTGCCTGACATGCTCGCCCAGGGCTATGGCCGCCTGTCCAAGGGCGGCGGTTTGCAGACCCTGACGGTCAACGACGTGAACCAGCCGCCTGCCACCGTGACAGTCAAATCCGCCCATGGCGGCAGTGACGTGGAACCCGTGGTGGTGGTCGGCAATGCGCCGGTCGAAGCCGAGAACAAACCACCGCTGGCCCAGGCCGATGTCGGCAGCACCAGCGTCGGCGTGCCGCTGACCCTGAACCTGCTGCAGAACGACAGCGACCCGGACGGCAACGTGCCACTGAGCATCAGCGACCTGACCCAGCCGGGCACCGGCCTGGGTGGCGTGGTACTCAACGGCAGCACCCAGGTGACCTATACCCCACCGGCCGGTGCCACCCAGCCGCTGGTGGCCACCTTCAGCTACCGCGCCATGGACGCCAAGGGCCTCAAATCGCCGGTCACCAACGTCACCATCAACGTCGCGCCCAACCAGGCGCCGACCGCCAACCCCGAAACCGTCACCACCCTGGCGGCGCCGCTGACCATCAACGTGCTGGCCAACGACACCGACCCAGAAGGCAACCTGCCGCTGGCGGTTGCCAACTTCTCGCAACCGGCTCCGGGTCGCGGCACGGTGACCAGCGACGGCACCACCATCACCTACACGCCACCGGCCAGCGTTCCGACGGCCTTCACCACCACGTTCACCTACCAGGCGCGTGATTCGCTCGGTGCGGTGTCCCCCAGCGGAACCGTCACGGTCAACGTGCAGCCACGCCCAGCGGCAGAGACCTTCGCGGTCACCGCAGCAACCGTGCTGGCTCGCTCGAACAACCGTTACAACTGGGATATCAGCGGCACCTCCTCGGTGACCACCGGCAACACCATCACCGTGCGTGTCACCACCACCACCGGGGTGCAGACCCTCGGCACCGCCACGGTACCGGTCACCGGCCGCTGGCGCCTGACGGTCAGCAACAGCACCACGCTGATCCCCACCGCCAGCCCGACGGCAACTGTCACCAGCAGTCAAGGTACCAGCCGCACCGTCGCCGTGACCGTGCAGTAAGGCCAAGGAGAACGCCATGAAACGCCTGTACCCGCTGCTGCTGTGCCTGGCCCTGGTTGGCCAGGCCCAGGCCGACGACCTGATGGACAACGCCGACCTCGCCGCCGGCAGCGACCTCGGTGACCCGGTGATCATCCGCCTGCTGCCCGCTGGAGCGGGCCAGGTGGCCGTGATCGAGCAGCAAGGCTCGGGCAACCGCGCCGCCCTCGACCAGAACGGTCAGGCCCTGCTGGGCCGCATCGTCCAGGCCGGGGGCGCGCAGGAGGCGTACATCCTGCAAGAAGGTAGTGACCTGATGGCCAGCATCAGCCAACAGGGAAATGGCAACAGCGCGTCGATCCGCCAGAGCGGCACCAGCAACAGCGCCAGCATCGACCAGATCGGCAACGACAACAGCGCCAGCATCGTGCAAGCCGGCTCGGGCCTCAGCAGTTCCGTGACCCAGGCTGGCAATGGCCAGCATGTTCAGATCACTCAATACCGATAGACCTGGAGGCACCACCATGTTCAAGCTCGCTCCCTTAAGTGCCGCTATTGTCTTGGCCTTGGCTGGCCAGGTCATGGCTGATGACAGCACCTCGAATCAGTCGCAAAGCGGTAACCAGAACATCGCCGAAGTGAAGCAGACCGTCGCGCCCTTCGCCGCGGCCACCCAGACCCAGACCGGCAAGGGCCACAACCACCTGGCGGTGCAGGAAAACAGCACCAGCTACATCGACCAGACGGCCAACGGCTCCTACAACGCAGGCTATGGCGAGCAGCTGTTCGAGAACGGCAGCCATATCAACCAACAGGCCACCGGCAACCTCAACGATGCGTTCGCCAGCCAGTCACTGGGCGAGAACAACCAGTCGCTGCAGGTCCAGCAAGGCGGCGAGAACCGCTCGACCGTCTGGCAGGACAGCCAGCTCGGCAGCCAGGCCACCACCCAGCAGAACGGCCAGCGCAACGAAGCGTTCGTCGAGCAGTTGTTCAGTGGCAGCAACAACAAGAGCCAGATCACCCAGGGCGGTCAGGACAACTACGCCGCCGCCGAGCACATGACCCACAACGACGGTCACATCGAGATCTACCAGCAGGGCAAGGAAAACTGGGCCTATGGTGACCAGCGCGACGGGATCGGTGGCATGCTCACCATCGACCAGCAGGGTACCGGCAACTCGGCGGAAGTCTGGCAGGATAACCAGACGGGTAGCCACGCCAGCGTCAGCCAGACCGGCCAGCTCAACGAAGCCTACATCGACCAGAGCTTCGGCCAGGGCAACACCGCGACGCTTTACCAGCAAGGCAACACCAACGCCAGCTGGTCGGATCAGTTCGAGACCAACAACTCGAAAACCAGCATTTCCCAAAGTGGCACCGGCAACCTGCACTACACCTACCAGACCGGCGACAACCAGAGCCTGACCGTGACCACCCAGGGCACTGGCAACAAGGTGATGGCCAGCAACTGGAAGGGTGACAAGCTCGGTGGCCAGTTCGGCAACAGCCAGACCGCCGCGATCAACCAGAAAGGCACCGGCAACGGCGTCAACCTGACCCAGAACGGCGCCTACCAGCAGGCCACTCTGACCCAGACCGGCAAGAACAACTCGATGGAGACCAAGCAGGCCGACAACAACAACGAGCTGTACTTCGAGCAGAACGGCAGCGACAACATCCTCGTCGCCGACCAGCGCGGCACGGAAAACTATGCCTTCGGCTCCACGACCGGCAGCGGCAACACCATCACCCTGGATCAGTCCGGCTACGCCAACCAGAGCTTCACCACCCAGCTGTATGGCAGTGGCAACACCGCGACCATCAAGCAGGCCGACACCGCCAACGTCGCCTACGTGACCCAGGGCGGTACGGGCAACCAGGCGATCGTAGACCAGGCAGGCGCCAACCAGAGCGCCACCATCAGCCAGATGGGCAACGGCAACACGGCTACCGCTACCCAGCGTTAATGGTTCCCCCCTTGAACCGCGGTTTCCCTCTCCCTGGTGCCGCGGTTCTTTTTTGCCTGTGCTGGCCTATTCGCGGGGCAAGCCCGCTCCCACAGGTTTTCGACAATGCTATGGAAAACGGTATACCTGTGGGAGCGGGCTTGCCCCGCGAATAGGCCAGCAAGGCCAACAGCGCTAGAATGGCCAGACACCCCGTCAGCGCCACCACCATGATCCAGTCCGACCTCGACCTGTTCGGCCCCCAGCCACAACGCCTGGCCAGCCACACCGTGCTGCTGCCCGGCTTCGCCCTGACCGAGATCGAGCCGCTGCTCGATGCCCTGCGCCCAGTACTGCGCGCCGCCCCGTTCCGGCACATGCAGACGCCGGGTGGCCTGAACATGGCCGTGGCGCTGACCAACTGCGGTTCACTGGGCTGGGTCAGTGACGCCAAGGGCTATCGCTACAGCCCCACCGATCCTGTCAGCGGCCAGCCCTGGCCCGCCCTGCCCCAGGTCCTGCTCGACCTGGCGGGGCGCGCGGCAGCGGCGGCAGGTTTCGAAGCCTTCGTGCCCGATGCCTGCCTGGTCAATCATTACCTGCCCGGCACCCGCCTGAGCCTGCACCAGGACCGCGACGAAGCGGATTTCGGGCAGCCGATCGTGTCGGTGTCATTGGGCTTGCCGGCGGTGTTTCTGCTTGGCGGGCTACAGCGTGCGGACCGGACCCAGCGGGTGCCGCTGAGCCATGGCGATGTGCTGGTGTGGGGGGGTGAGGATCGGTTGCGCTTTCATGGGGTGTTGCCGGTCAAGCCTGGTGTGCATCCGAGGATGGGCGAGCGGCGGATCAACCTGACGTTGCGCAAGGCTGGGTGATGGGTGCTTGCCTTGGATTTTTGCAGTGTCCTTGAGATCGAGCGCCGCCCGCGCGGCGCATCGCGAGCAAGCTCGCTCCTACATTTGTTGCAA
>NZ_AKJC01000240.1 GCF_000282535.1 Pseudomonas sp. GM84
CGGCAGGTGCCGCCCAGGCCGATGTGTACATCTCCATCGATGCCAAGGGCGGCTATGTGCTGAGTAACGTCCATCGACCCGGGCGCCACTATGACCGGGTGATCAGCGAACCGATCGCCCAGGCCGGCCCGGCCAATGCCCAGTTGATCACTGGGCGGCCCTATGCCGAACTGGTGGCGGCCGCCGCACAGGCGCACAACGTACCGCAGGCCTTGCTGCATGCGTTGATCAAGGCGGAGTCCGGCTACAACCCCAAGGCCCGATCGGCGGCTGGAGCGGTCGGCTTGATGCAACTGATGCCGGATACCGCGCGGGAAATGGGGGTGGAAAACGCGCTCGACCCCGAGGACAACGTGCAGGGCGGCGCCCGCTACCTCAAGCGCATGCTGAAGTTGTTCGACAATGACATCACGTTGGCCGTGGCCGCCTACAACGCCGGACCCGATGCAGTGCTGCGCCGCGGTGCGGTGCCGCCGTTCGCCGAAACCCGGCGCTACGTGCCCAATGTGCTGCGTGAGTACCGCAAGCTGCAGGGGCTGGCAGCCGACGCCCCGCTTTGACTGAACACCAATCGGTGCGCCGGTTACCCAACTCTGGGCTATAACCTTTCAACAGGTGCCCTGCAGTGGAGCTCGACATGGACATCGTCCGCGGTTCCGATACACCCGAAGTGCACGACCACGGCGAGGCGGCAACCGCGCGCAAGCCCTTCAACCTGCTGCGTTGGTATGCCTGGGTCAGCCTGGCCATCATCCTCTCGGTGGCGGCGGGGCTGGGGCTTATTTCCAGTCGGTTCATCATTAACGAAAGCGTCGAGCGCGATGCCTTGTTGACGGCCCAGTTCATCACCTCGATCGCCGACGCCGAGGTGCGCCACGTGGCGATTGCCAACGTGCGCACCATGGGCGAGCTGCTCGATCCACGGACCGACCGGGCGGCCTTGCCAGACGTCGACCCCGAAGCGCGGCGCAAGGCGCGGGGTGAATTTCTCGACCACATCGCTCATTTGCCTGACATGTTGCTGGCCAATATCTATGCCCCGGACGGCACGGTGATCTGGTCCACCAACCCGGCCCTGATAGGCAAGCTCATCCAAGGTGACGACGACCTGGACCGGGCCTTCGAATACAAGATGCGCGTCTCGGCCAGCTACCACAATTTCGAGCAAGCCCGTGCCGAGCAGAAGTTCGTGACACCGCCCGAGCAGTTGTTCATCGAAAACTACATTCCCTTGTTCGACGCCGACGGCGAACGCGTCACGGCGATGGTGGAAATCTACAAGGAGCCCCATGACCTGATCGTGCGCATCGAACATGGGCTGATGCTCATCTGGTTGGCCATCACCGTCGGGGCCGGGCTGGTGTACGTCGGGCTGTACGGCATCATGCGCCGCGCCGCGCGGGTCATGGAGGTGCAGCAGAAACGACTGATCAATAACGAAACCTATGTGGCCCTGGGCGAAGTGTCCTCGGCGGTGGCCCACAGCCTGCGCAACCCCCTGGCGAGCATTCGTTCAAGTGCCGAACTGGCCCAGGCGTTCGACGAGGGCCCGGTACAGCGCAACGTCAACGACATCATCAGCCAGGTCGACCGCATGTCACACTGGATTCGCCAGTTGTTGCAGTCGTTGCGACCGCTCAATGACGACCCCGTGTCGGTTGACCTGCCGCAAGCCTTGCAGGAAAGCCTGCAGGCGTTTGCCGTGCCGCTGTCACGCAGTGGGGTAACCCTGGACCTTCAACCGCTGCCGGCAGTGGAGGTGTTGAGCCAGCCGGCACTGCTCAGGCAGGTTTTCAACAGTTTGATCGCCAATGCTCTCGAAGCCATGGAGCAAGGTGGTCGCTTGCGGGTAGAGGTAGTCAAGCAGGATCGACGCAGCCTGACCCTACGCCTTTCCGACAGCGGCAAGGGCATGAACGAACAGCAGCAACGCATGGCATTCAGGCCGTTCTTTACCACCAAGCAAGGTGGGTTAGGGGTGGGGTTGGTGCTGGTCAAGCGCATCATGGAGCGTTACGGCGGCTCGGTCAGGCTGAGCAGCAGCGAAGGCCATGGCACCCGCGTTTCACTCAATTTTCGATTGGCAGAAACTTAATTGAGTATTTATAAAAGCTACATAGTTAATTGATTTATAACGATTACATTTAAAGTGGGTAAAAAATCCCCAATAGTGGGGACTGACGTCCGGACTCGATTGATAACCGTTTTGTAAGGTATTGAAATATAGATATATAAAGTTGTGCCGTTTCACTGGCTGGCTTCTTGCAACGAATTACGCGCATCAACTGGCAGCTGCGGTTGCCTTGGTGAGCGCCATCAAATTGCTACTTGGCGTAGCAGGTCGTCGATGGCGTTCTGAACGGAATCCCGCGCGGGAACAAAGCAATGCAGCAGACGCTGGAAAACGATGTTCCCGACAAGGCTGGGGTACCACCCGGTGGCGGCATCGCCACACCGCTCAAGCAGTTCAACTTGCTGCGTTGGTTTTCCCTGATCAGCCTGCTCATCATTGCCTCGGTGGCCGGTGGCCTGGGCTATGTGTCCACGCGCTTCGTGGTCCGTGACAGTGTCGAGCGCGATGCCATGCTCACGTCGCAATTCATCCAGGCCATGGCCCAGGCCGAAGTGCGCCACTCGCAGCTGCCACCGGGTACCACCATGGGTGAGCTGCTCGACTCGCGCCTGGACCAGCAGCACCTTCAGTTCAGCCCCGCACTGGCGGAGTCGACCCGCGTCGAATTCCTCGACCATGTGGAGCACCTGCCCGACACCTTGCTGGCCAATGTCTATGCCCGCGACCGTACGATCGTGTGGTCGACCAATCCTGTGCTGATCGGCAAGCGCATTGACGCCGACAGCGATCTGGACCATGCCTTCCGCTCGCGCAAGGCAGTCTCGGCCAGTTACCACCAGGCCGAGGATGATCGCGAGGAGCAGAAGTTCCTGCGTGATCCGCAGTACCTGTTCATCGAGAACTACATTCCCTTGTTCGACAGCCAGGGCGAGCAGGTGCTGGCCATGGTCGAGATCTACAAGGAGCCCCAGGACCTGATCCGGCGTATCCAGCGGGGTTATGTGGTGATCTGGGCTTCGACCCTGGTGGGCGGGGCGTTGATCTACTTCGGCCTGTTCTGGATCGTGCGTCGCGCCGCGCAGATGCTGCAGCATCAGCAGGAGCGGCTGGTGGCCAGCGAAACCTACGTGGCCCTGGGCGAGATGTCTTCGGCGGTGGCCCACAGCCTGCGCAACCCCTTGGCCAATATCCGCTCCAGTGCCGAGCTGGCCCAGGAGATCGCCAACCCGCAGGCGCGCAAGAACATCACTGACATCATCAGCCAGGTCGACCGCATGTCGCGCTGGGTCCGCGAACTGCTGGTGTCGCTGCGCCCGACCAGCGACCAGGCCGAGGCGGTGGACCTGGTGGCGGCCATCGAAGACACCCACCTGGCCTTTGCCCAGCAGATCGAGCGCAACGGCGTGCGCTTCAGCTTCGAAGGGCCGCAGAGTCAGTGGGTGGCAAGCCAGCCCCTGCAGTTGACACAGATCCTCAACAGCCTGTTTTCCAATGCCCTGGAAGCCATGCCCAAGGGCGGGGAATTGCGCGCCCAGGTCAGTGAGCAGGATGGCCAGCGCGTGCAGCTGCTGCTCAGCGACACCGGCAAGGGCATGACCGAGCAACAGGAACGGATGGTGTTCAAGCCGTTCTTCACCACCAAGCAAGGCGGGCTCGGCGTTGGCCTGGCCCTGGCCAAGCGCATCATGGAACGGTTTGGCGGCTCAGTCAGTTTGAGCAGCCGCGAAGAGGAAGGAACCCGCGTCAGCCTCACTTTCAATATCGCAGCGGGAGGGGACCATGGAGCAGAGCATCCTGGTAGTCGAGGATGATGACATCCTCGGCGATAACATTCGCACCTATCTGAGCCTCAAGGGCTACGAGGTGACGTTGTGCAACACCGCAGAGCTTGCGCTCGAGCAGATCAAGCGAGCCCAGCCCGATGCGGTACTGACCGACAACTCGCTGCCCGGTATGAGCGGGCACGACCTGTTGCGCAAACTGGTCGCCCAGGCGCCGGACCTCAAGGTGATCATGATGACCGGTTACGGCAACGTCGAGGATGCCGTGCAGGCCATGAAGGAGGGCGCTTTCCACTACCTGACCAAACCGGTGGTGCTGGCCGAGCTCAAGTTGACCCTGGACAAGGCGCTGGCCGCCGACCGGATGGAGCGCACCCTGTCGTTCTATCAGGACAGGGAGGCGCAGAAGTCCGGACTGCAAGCGTTGATCGGCGAGTCGCCGGTCATGCAGACGCTCAAGCACACCCTGCGCCAGGTGCTCGATGCGGAGCGTCGCATGGCCAGTGAAGAGCTCCCTCCGGTGCTGGTCGAAGGCGAAACCGGTACCGGCAAGGAACTGGTCGCCCGTGCCTTGCACTTCGATGGTTCGCGCAGCAAGGGGCCGTTCATCGAGTTCAACTGCGCCTCGATCCCCGCCAACCTGCTTGAGGCTGAGTTGTTCGGCCACGAGAAGGGTGCGTTCACCGACGCCAAGGAGCGGCGCATGGGGCTGGTCGAGGCAGCCGACGGTGGCACGTTGTTCCTCGACGAGATCGGCGAGATGGACCTGGTGCTGCAGGCCAAGTTGCTCAAGCTGCTGGAAGACCGCAGCATCCGGCGCATTGGTGCGGTCAAGGAGCGCAAGGTCGACTTGCGTGTGATCAGCGCCACCAACTGCAACCTCGAGCAGATGGTGCAGCAAGGCAAGTTCCGCCGCGACTTGTTCTTCCGCCTGCGCATCATTGCGCTGAAGGTGCCGCGCCTGCACGCCCGCGGGCAGGACGTGCTGCTGTTGGCGCGGCACTTCCTGGCCCATCACGGTCGCCGTTATGGCAAGCCGAACCTGCGCTTTAGCGCCGAGGCCGAGAACCTGATGCTGGGCTACAGCTGGCCGGGCAATGTCCGCGAGTTGCGCAACATGCTGGAGCAGACTGTGCTGCTGGCACCCAATGAAGTGGTCCAGGCGCACCAGCTCAACCTGTGCATGACCTTGGTCGACGAGCCTATGAGCGCGCCGGCACCGATGCTTTATGAGGTGCCGCGGCATGAGCCGGAGGCGGGCACCAGCCTGCCTGACATGGAGCGCGACCTGGTGTGCAAGACGCTGGATCGCACCGATTGGAACGTGACCAAGTCGGCGCGGATGCTCGGGTTGTCGCGGGACATGTTGCGTTACCGGATCGAGAAGCTGGGGTTGACCCGGCCAGACAAGCGCCAGTGGTGAAGCTGGGGGCGCTTCGCGCCCCAATCGCCGGCAAGCCGGCTCCCACAGGTACGGTGGTGCCTCTTCTGTGGGAGCAACTGTCTTGCTCAATTTCTAAAAGCTGGCGCGATTCCTGTGGGAGCGGGCTTGTCCCGCGAACACCGGCGAAGCCGGTGCCATGCTCCGCGCTGCCTGTTTCGC
>NZ_AKJC01000241.1 GCF_000282535.1 Pseudomonas sp. GM84
AAGCCCGCTCCCACAAGTACTTTGCAGCCTTGAAGTAAGTGGAGAACCTGTGGGAGCGGGCTTGTCCCGCGAAGAGGCCATCACAGACAAGCACATCACCCCCATCGCACTTTTTCCCATTTCCGGGCTCTATGCTTGGCCAGGCCACGCCGATCCCCAGCGCGGCCGCCGATTTCGTCCCGGTGCCGATGGTTGCAAGCAAACCCGAATTCTTCCCCCGCCTGCTGTTGGCAGGCGCCCTGATCTGCCTGGGCGCCTGTACCCAGCAACAAGGCCATGACATCGTCAGCCAGTTCGGCAACGGCAAGCCCAGCGAGCTGTTCCAGACCAGCGTCGATCGCCTGGCCACGCTGTCGATGCGCGACAACCTGCAGAGCCTGTACCTGCTGATGAACAAGCTGTACCTGCGCAACCCCAACCAGTGGAAGATGTCCGGCTACCTCGATGCCGCCACCGCCGAGCGGCAGATTCGCATCGCCATCGAACAGCGCCAGCCCTTGGCACAACTGGGCAACCGTCGCGACCTGGCCGCCCTGAGCTATGCCCTGAGCCCGGAGTTTCGCGGTGACCGGGTCGGCGCCTTCATCTACGCCATCGGCAGCATGCTGATCACCGCGCACGGGGGGCGTACCGAGTTCTACATGACCGATACCATCGACCCGCTGTTCGTCAACAACGCCGCGCGCAACATCGAGAAGGCGACCTGGATGCTCAGCCAGCGCCAGGATGCCAATGGCGTGCTGCTGCTGTTTTCCAACGAGATTTCCGAAGAGGGCAGCAACCTGAGCTTCGCCGTCGAGTTCGGCAAGATCGTGGCACGCCTGGATCTGCTCGCCGAGCTACTCGATGAACGCTATCGGCGGATCGGGCTGAACTATGCGCAGAGCCTGTTGCTGATGAATTTCCTGCCGGTGCAATGACGGGTGTCAGGCGCTGGCGTGCAGCAGGGGTTCGAATGCCTCCAGCAGCCAATCGCGCAAGCGCCGGCAACTGGAGTCATGTTCCTTGTCTTCATTGAAAGCCAGGAAGTGCAAGGTGTCCTTGAGCACCAGTTCCTGTTCCACCGGCCTCACCAGCAAGCCCTGGGCTACCAGCGGCGTCACCAGGTGATGCCAGCCCAGCGCCACGCCCTGGTTGCTCAGCGCCAGTTGCACCAGAAGGTTGTAGTCGTTGGCATTGAAGAAATGCGGCGCCGTGCTGGCGCGGCTCTTCAGGTCGACATCATGGAAGGCCAGCCAGACGTTCCAGTCCACGTGCTCGGCCACCTGCGAGCGGCCATAGGGGCTGAGGTTGAGCAACGAGCCATCGCGCAAACCTTCCAGCGTTCGCAGCTCGGGGTGATCGGCCAGGTACTGCGGGCTGCACACCGGGTAGATCACATCGTGGTTCAGCGGGTGGCAACTGTAGCCGGCCTGGATCTTGCCCAGCTTGGTGATGTAGATGTCCGGTCGAACACCGGGCTCCATGGCGAGGAAGTTCTGGGTGGTCACCAGGTTGATGTCGATATCCGGGTTTTCCTCGAAGAACTTCGGCATCCGTGGCCCCAGCCACAGCGCGGCGAACGCCGGCGAGCAGCACAGGGTGACCACGTGCTTGGGGTTGGTGTTGCTGCGGATACGTTCGGCGGCCTGGGAAATGTTGACGAACGATAATTGCACCGCATCGAAGAAGATCGAACCGGCCACGCTCAGCTCTACCGCCCGGCCGACCCGGGTGAACAACTCGGCGCCCAGGTAGGTCTCCAGCTCACGGATCTGCCGGCTGACGGCGGCCTGGGTCACGCACAAGGCCTCGGCGGCGCGGGTGAAGTTCTGGTACTTGGCCGCCGCGACGAAGACTTTCACCGCGCGCAGCGAAGGCATCTTGATCAGCGTCTGGTCGGGTTCGGAGTGTCTGACCATGGTGGTCCTTGGTGGTGCCGGTTCGGGCCACTCTAGCCTGTTCATCGGCGCCAGGTAAATGCACGCGCGGTCTAGCGCCGGGCCCGCAAGGCGATTGATAACTTCAGGTAATGGTTTGCGTCATGCAAATGTCGTTGGACCCTGTCTGGAGCAAGGCCTAACGTTGACTGACGGCGCGACATTGACACTTCGATGTCGAGAATTCTTGAAGCAGGACTTGCTGCGTGCCGGTTTTGACTCACGTTCGAATTTGAACGGACTGCCAAGCGTACTCGCACTGATCGCTACCCGCCTTATTGAAAGTGCGAAGTTGAATGATTGGTTAATAAGCATAATAAAGAGGGTCGTATGAGCCAGGCCGATGAGATTCTTTCGGTAAAAAACATCTTCAAGGTGTTCGGTCCCAACCCGAACATGGCCATGGAGATGCTCCGCAAGGGCGCCGACAAGAACGAAATCTTCAGCAAGACCGGCCACGTCGTCGGCGTGTTCGATGCAAGCTTTTCCGTCAAGCGTGGCGAGATCTTCGTCATCATGGGCCTGTCCGGGTCGGGCAAGTCGACCATGGTGCGGCTGTTCAACCGCCTGATCGAACCCACTTCCGGCAGCATCCACCTCAATGGCCGTGAAATCACCGGCCTGTCCGACAAAGACCTGCTCGATGTGCGCCGCAAGGAAATGGGCATGGTGTTCCAGTCCTTCGCCCTGATGCCGCACATGAGCGTGCTGCAGAACACTGCGTTTGGCCTGGAAATCGCCGGTATCGCCGAAGCCGAGCGCCACAGCCGTGCCCGCGAGGCGCTGAGCCAGGTGGGCCTGGCCGGCCACGAGCACAGCTACCCGCACCAGCTGTCCGGCGGCATGCAGCAGCGCGTGGGCCTGGCCCGGGCGCTGGCCAACGACCCGACCATCCTGCTGATGGACGAAGCCTTCTCCGCCCTCGACCCGCTGATCCGCAGCGAAATGCAGGGCGAGCTGATGCGCCTGCAGGCCGAGCAGCAGCGCACCATCATTTTCATTTCCCACGACATCGAGGAAGCCATCCGCATCGGCCATCGCATCGCGATCATGGAAGGTGGCCGCGTGGTACAGATCGGCACGCCGCAAGAGCTGATCAACGAGCCGGCCAACGACTATGTGCGCACCTTCTTCAAGAGCTTCGACAGCTCGCGGGTGCTCAAGGCCGGTGACGTGGCCCGGCTGGACCCGGCGGTGGTATGCAAGGTCAACGGCAAGGCGCCGAGCTTCAAGCCCGGGGTGCCGTTCGGCTACCTGGTGGACGAGCGCGGCCAGTTGCTGGGCGTGGTCGACACCGACGCCCAGGGCGCCAGCGCCAGTGAGCGCTACAGCCTGCACGAGCAGCAGCCGGTGTACACCGACACGCCGCTGCACGAGGTGTTGGGGATCGCGGCAGACCTGCCGTACCCGGTACCGGTGATCGACCGCCAGGGCGCCTTCAAGGGCACCTTGTCGAAGAACGAGCTGCTGCAGACCCTGAGCCGCCACTAATCCACCAAGAGGTTTGCCCTCATGTCCGAATTCAGCCTGCTCGACCCGTTCCAGGCGGCCACCATTCCCCTGGGCGACTGGGTGACCGCCACCCTCAACTTCCTCGTGCACAATTTCCGCGAAGTGTTCCGCGCCATCCGCTGGCCGATCGACCAGGTGCTCAACGGCATCGAATTCACCCTGCAGAGCATCCCGCCGAGCATCGGCATCCTGCTGTCGTCGCTGCTCGGCTGGCAGCTGGCGGGCAAGCGCATGGCCTTGCTGTGCTTCGTCACCCTGACCCTACTCGGCCTGATCGGCGTGTGGTCGGAGTCGATGACCACCTTGGCGCTGGTGCTCACCTCGGTGTTCTTCTGCGCGGTGATCGGCATTCCACTGGGCATACTCTGCGCCCGCAGCGACGGCATGGAACGCATCATCCGCCCACTGCTCGATGCCATGCAGACGCTGCCGGCATTCGTCTACCTGGTGCCGGTGGTGATGCTGTTCGGCATCGGCAACGTGCCCGGCGTGCTGGTGACCATCGTGTTCGCCTTGCCGCCGCTGGTGCGCCTGACCAACCTCGGCATCCGCCAGGTGCCGGAAGACAAGATCGAAGCCGCCCGCGCCTTTGGCTGCACCCCCCGGCAGATGCTGACCCGCGTGCAACTGCCGCTGGCCACCTCGACCATCATGGCCGGCCTCAACCAGACCTTGATGCTGTCGCTGTCGATGGTGGTGATCGCCTCGATGATTTCGGTCGGCGGCCTGGGCCAGATGGTGCTGCGCGGCATCGGCCGCCTGGACATGGGCCTGGCCACCGTCGGTGGCGTCGGCCTGGTCCTGCTGGCGATCTTCCTCGACCGCCTGACCCAGGCCATGGGGGCGCGCACCAGCGCCGACCCAAGCCTGCGCTGGTACCACACCGGCCCCGTGGGCGTGGTGCTGCGCCTGTGTGGCGCGGGGCAAGCACAAGGGCGGCGCAAGACCGCCTGATCTCTGCACATTCGAACTGCCGCACACGACAAAAACCACAAGAAGGTAAGCGACGATGTTGGAATCCAAGTTCTCCCGCAGCATGCTGCAAGGCGCCAGCGCCCTGGCCCTGGTGATCGCCTCGCTGTGCGCCAGCGCCGCGTCCGACAAGCCCGGCGAAGGGGTCAAGGTCACGCCGATCTTCCCGTCCATCGCCGAAGAGCGGTTCCGTGGCGAAGTCGCCATGGAGGGGCTGCGCGAGCTGGGCTACAAGGTCCAGGAGCCCAAGGAAACCGAATACGGCGTGATGATGGTGGCCCTGGCCAACGGCGATGCCGACTTCACCGTGCACCTGTGGGACAAGCTGCACGACAAGTTCTACCAGCAGGCCGGTGGCAATGACGTGATGGTCAAGGCCGGTGACATCATGCCCGGCGTCCTGCAGGGCTACCTGATCGACAAGAAGACCGCCGAGCAGTACCACATCAAGTACATCACCGACCTGAAGAAACCGGAGATCGCCAAGCTGTTCGACACCGACGGCGACGGCAAGGCCAACCTCACGGGCTGCAACCCTGGCTGGGGTTGCGAGCTGGTCATTGCGCACCATATGAAGGCCTATGAGCTGGGCGATTCCGTGCACGTCGACCAGGGCTCGTACTTCGCGCTGATGGCCGACACCATCACCCGCTACAAGGAAGGCAAGCCGATCCTGTACTTCACCTGGGTACCGCAGTGGATCTCCACCGTACTGGTCGAGGACAAGGACGTGGTGTGGCTGGAAGTGCCGAAGACCGACCTGCCCGATGGCAACAACGCTGTCGACACGATGTACAAGGGCAAGAACCTCGGGTTTGCGGTCGACAAGGTCGAGGCGGTACTGAACAAGGAATTCGCCGATGAGAACCCGGCGGCCACCAAGTTCCTGTCGCTGATGCAGATCACCACGGCCGACGAAAGTGCGCAGAACCTGAAGATGCAGCAGGGTGAGAAAAAGCCTGCCGACATCACGCGCCACGCCAAGGAATGGGTCGCCGCCCACCGCCAGCAGTTCGATGAATGGCTGCAGGCCTCGCGCGCCGCAGCGACCCAGGCCAGCAAGTAATTCAGTCCCGGCGGTGCTGACTTCTTCGCGGGGCAAGCCCGCTCCCACAGGTGTTGTGGTGCCTCTGTGGGAGCGGGCTTGTCCTGCGAAGAAGACACCGCGATTTTCGCAGTCGAGTCGACGCCATGAGCCACTTCGAAAGCATCCTCAAGAACACCAACCTGGCCCACCTGGACCCCGCCGGCCGCACCACGCTGTCACTGCCGAGCCGTCGGGTGGCCTTCGTCCTGCGCGAACACTTCTCGATGATGGCCTTCACCGCCGCCATGGACACCCTGGTCACCGCCAACCTGATGAGCGCCACGCCGCTGTTCCACATCCAGGTAGTAGGCGAGGGCACCCAGGTGATGAGCGACCTGGGCATTGCCCTGCCGGTCAATACCCCGCTGGCCGACCTGCAGGTGCAGGGCCTGGACAGCCTGCTGGTGTGCGGCGGCTTCCGTGTGCGCCTGGAAGCCTCGCCGCTGCTGCGCGGCAAGCTGCGCCACGCCGAGCAGTTGGGCTGCCAACTGGGCGGGTTGTGGAATGGCGCGTACTTCCTGGCCGAAGCGGGCTTGCTCAACGAGCACGATTGCGCGTTTCACCCGGACGGCCGGGCGATGATGAGCGAGCTGTTCCCCAAGGTGCGCATCAGCCGCCAGGCCCATGTGCTGGACCGGCGGCGCATGAGTTGCGCCGGCGCCAGCAGCGCGTTGGACATGATGCTGGCGTTGCTTGAGCAGCAGGGCCCAGAAGGCTTGCGTCGGGCGGTTGAGCAGATGCTGGCGTGCGACCGTGCGCGGGTGGCGAGCGACCTGCCGGCCAGCGCGCCGGAAGTCGACCCGAGCCTGCCGCGAGGGGTGCGCCTGGCCCTGGAGCTGATGCATGCGAATATCGAAGACCCGATCGGCATCGATGAAATCGCCGAGCACGCCGGCTTGTCACGTCGTCATCTGGAGCGCCTGTTCCGCCGCCATGTGCAGGCCACGCCGCCGCGTTATTACCTGGAGTTGCGCCTGACCCATGCCCGCCAGTTGCTGCAGCACACCAGCAAGTCGCTGACCGAAGTGGCGGTGGCCAGCGGGTTTGTCAGTTTCCCGCATTTCTACCGACGCTTTCGCGAGCTGTTCGCCATTGCCCCGCGGCAGTTTCGCGCGCGCAGCCAGGGGTGGGCGGGGCGGCAGGATGCGGCGGTGCATTGACGGCTTGATGCTGCGCTTGCGGGCCTCTTCGCGGGACAAGCCCGCTCCTACAAGTACTGTACAGCCTTGAAGGAGTGGAGAACCTGTGGGAGCGGGCTTGCCCCGCGAAGAGGCCCGCACTGACACCCAACAATGCAAATCTGTCCGATAATCGCGCAATCACCACAATCTCACCGTCCGCTATCCGCCCACCCAATCCACAGGTCGCATTGCCCAACCCCCACCTTTTGCTTAGTGTATCTTCCAATGACCGTGACCGACCGCGACCACAGGCCCTCCGAGCCAGTAGGAAGCGGCGCCCAGAACAATAACGACACCGAGTGCCTTGCCTATGGAAAGCCGCCTGCTGAGCGAGCGCAGTAGCGTGTTCCATCACGCCGACCCGTATGCCGTGTCCGACTACGTCAACCGGCACGTCGGCCAGCACTGCATCGGCTTGTCACGCACCACCCATCCTCAAGCCAGCCTCAGCCACCGCAAGTTCGCCGACCTCGACCTGTGCCGCATCAGCTACGGCGGCAGTGTGCGCGTCACTTCACCGGCACTGGAATCCATCTTCCACCTGCAGGTGCTGCTCAACGGCAACTGCCTGTGGCGCGGCCACCAGCGCGAGCACCACCTGGTGCCGGGCGAGCTGTTGCTGATCAACCCGGACGACCCGGTCGACCTGACCTACTCGGACGACTGCGAGAAGTTCATCCTCAAGGTGCCCACCCGGCTGCTCGACTCGATCTGCGAAGAACAACGCTGGCAACGGCCGGAGGGCGGGGTGCGGTTCTTGCGCAACCATTATCGACTGGACGAGCTGGACGGTTTCGTCAACCTGCTGGCCATGGTCTGCCATGAAGCCGAGGTCAGCGATTCGCTGCCCCGCGTGCAGGGGCACTACAGCGAGATCGTGG
This sequence comes from Pseudomonas sp. GM84, assembly GCF_000282535.1. Taxonomy (GTDB): domain Bacteria; phylum Pseudomonadota; class Gammaproteobacteria; order Pseudomonadales; family Pseudomonadaceae; genus Aquipseudomonas. The sequence continues at coordinate 7,553 of NZ_AKJC01000241.1, forward strand.
CAAGCAAGCTGTTGACCCTGATGAGCACCAATATCCGCCGCGAGCAGCTGGGCAGCCCTGGGGCGGGGCTGGAGCGGATACTTGATTATGTCGATCGCAACCTGAAGCTGGAGCTGGCGGCCGAGACGCTGGCGGAGCAGGCGTGCATGAGTGTGCGGTCGTTGTATGCGCTGTTCGACCGGCAACTGGGCACCACGCCCAAGCAGTACGTGCGCCAGCGCAAGCTGGAACGGGTGCATGCGTGCCTGAGCGATGGCAGTTGCACGGTGCGCAGCGTGACCGAGTTGGCCATGGATTATGGCTTTTTGCACCTGGGGCGGTTTTCGGAGATTTATCGGCAGCGGTTTGGCGAGTTGCCTTCGGAGACTTTCAGGCAGCGGCGCTGACTGTACGGGCCTCATCGCCGGCAAGCCGGCTCCCACAGGTACAGCAGCGCTGCTAATAATGTGGGAGCCGGCTTGCC
>NZ_AKJC01000242.1 GCF_000282535.1 Pseudomonas sp. GM84
CCGGCGATAGGGCCAGTGCAGGCGCTACGGCAACTGCAGGCCTCCGGCAGCCTTGTGCAGCGCCCGCAAATGCTCACCGACCTGCTTCACATTGGTCTCGACCGCAGCAATCTCCCTGGCCCGCGAAGGATCCAGGAGCGCCCGCACTTCCTTGTCCAGGTCGGTACTCAAGCGCAACAACTGAGCCTGCCGCTCACTGCTGACCTTCTCCAGATGCTTGCGCTCATCCGGCTGTGGCAGCCCATAGCCCTTGGCATCGAGCAACTCCGCCGGGCGACTGAGGAAGCCACTGTTGGCGAGCATCTGCTGAAGGGTCTGGTTGGCCTTGTTCATGCTGCCATCCTTGAGCTCGACGGCATTCAGGTAGCGCTGCTTCACTTCGTCCTGGGCCAGCAACAACTGCCTGCGCAGGCTGGCCTGCTCCAGTAGCAGCAACGCGGCGCTGGTACGCAGATTGGCCTGGGCGAACCACGTGCGGCGCTGCTCGGCCTCCAGTTCCAGCCAGTCTTCTACCTTGTCCTGCTTGATCGGCAACTGCTGCTTCAGTACCTCGAACATGGCCTGGTAGCGGTCACGGTAGGAGTCGAAGCGGTAGCCAAGGCGCAAGGCTTCGCGTGGGTTGTCGAGCACGCTGGTGTCGGCCAGCCCCCTGCCCTTGAGCACCTCCAGCAAGCCATTGGGCATGATGCTGTCGAGGTCGTTCAGCTGTGGGTTGCCGGTGCCGCTGCGCAGCAGCTTCAACGACTCGACCGCGCAGTTGTTGGACAGGAAGAAATAGTTGCCGTCGTAGCTCCAGTGTATCTCGGCGGCTTGGCGCACCAGGCTCTCGACCTCGTTGCGTTCGAGCCGCAACGGCACCGACGCCAGGCTGCGCAGTTCGGTCTTGGTGTACTCGTCGATCACCTGGCCGAGGGGGAGAACGAACAGCCGCGACGGGTAGGCGCCGATCAGGCCATCCCAGCTGGAAAGCTGCACATCGTTGACGAAGGCACGGTATGAGAGCACCAGGTGCTGGTCGAGGTCCAGGCGGCAGTCCGGCCCGCGTGGCCGGCCAGGTTTGCAGATGACCAGGCGCAGCATGCTGTGGCCCCAGCGGCTGACCCAGTTCTGGTTGGCTTCGGCCAGCAGGTAATCCACTTCATAAACCCGCTCCGGGTCGATCTCGCCCAACGGCTGGCGGGCGAAGTCGCTGCCGGCGTTGAGAAATGGCAGGCCTTTGGCGCAGGTGTCCTGCTGTGGGGCCCAGTCAAAGTGATCGCGAAGGTACTGGTCAAGGGCCGGACGCCGGCAGGCATAGCTCGGGTCGAGGAGGAAATACTCCATGTTGACCGCGATGAATTCCTTGGGGCTGCTCAGCTCATAGCTGTCGGGGCTGCGAACTAGCTGGCCATTGTGCTGCTCGCGCTCGCCTCGGCGGCCGACGTATTGCTGCCATCCGGCCAGGTCGAGCAGGCGTGGGTCGTCGCTCAGGGTGAAGCGGCGTTCCGCCAGGCCGCGGCAATCTTGCGCGAGGCCGATCTTGCCCAAGGTGCCCTGCTGGCGCTTGCAACGGGCGATCATCGAGCGTTCGGCGCTGGGCCAAAGCCGCGCTCGGTCGTAGATATGGGTGAGCTCGTGCAACACGGTGGCCAAAAGCTCTTGGCGAACCGTGCCGTGGGGCCGGTCGGTGCGTTCTCGCGCGGCGCTGCCGTCAGTCAGGCTGGGCAGCAGGCGACGATTGAGCTCCAGGGTCGAGACCAGCGAAGCCTGGCCATAGGCATCGGCCGGCATCTTGTCAGTCCAGCTGACCTGAACGCGCCGATCCAACTGCTGCTTGAAGCGTGGCGGTAGCTTGCCCAGTGCTTCGTCGAGCAAGTCCTGGGTGGCTTGAACCTGTTGCGGGGCGAGGCCGGACGCCTGCAGCTCAAGCTGCAGGTCGGCCAGGGCGGGCGTACCCAGCAGCGTCAGGATGCAGCCGAGCAGCCAGGTACGCATGCCAGTCACAGTGCGAGGATGGCTTCGGCCAGTACCTGGTCGCTGGCGCCGCGCGCTTCTGGTACGCGCTCGCGCAGGGTGTCGAAGGCTGCTTCCAGTTGGGCGCCACGGATATCCCCGTTGCTGGCCACGAAGCTGGCGGCATCGTCATGGGCTTCACGCACTACCTTGGAGTCGCGGATCGACGTGGTGGTATCGGACGTGAAATCGAGCGAGCGACCAAAGGCCCGCACGATGATGTTGCTGGTGGCCACCAAGGTCTGTGCCTGGGCCAGGTCGGCCAGCAACAGCATGCCGAGGGTCGCGGCGATCAGCGGTTTACGCATGGAGCATCTCCGAAAAATACAGGGAGTCAGATGTTTTTATTGGACGAGAATTGTGTGTGCCAGTTCAAGGTCGCCGACGAATGCGGCAACAGCTGATGCATGGGCTGGTGGGCGGCCGGGACGGGGCGGCGAGCCTAAAACAAATGCGCTGGCCTCAGCCAGCGCATTTTGTCTTACAGCCTGGGTGTCAGATGGCCAGGATGGCCTGAGCCAGCTGAGCATCGCTGACTTGCAGTGACGGCATGTTCGAGCGGATGTGCATGAAGGCACTTTCCAGCTTGGCGCCGCGAATGGCGCCCTGGCTGCCGACGAAGCTGGCCGCGTCGTCGCGGGCGGCCTGGACGATCTTGTCGTCACGGAACGACGAGCTCAGGTCGGAGGTGGCATCGGTGGACGAGGCGAATGCACGGACTACGGCATCGGTCGTGACGACGAAGCTGGTGGCGTGGGCGGTGCCGGCCAGGCCGAGCAGCAGGGCGGTGCCAATCAGGTATTTGCGGGACATGGTCGTGGACTCCTGGAAAGGGTCGGGTGAATCTGCAATATCGGACGTTCGCACGGTCCGTCACGGTACTTGGGCAACTGGCTTCTACCAGGCTGCTAAGCCAAGCGTATCACGCGGCGCGATTTTCAGAAGGTAACGAACGTCAAGGAAATCGACTGTACTGGTCGTTTTGAAGAAAAGTTAGAACTGTATCTATCAGGCTTTTAACCGGTCTAGCACGCGCTTCGGCTAATAAAAAACCCGCTGCAGCGTCCTGCAACGGGTTTTGGAATTCGCGGTGCCAGCCTTAGCCGGCGAACCGGGCTTAGCGCCAGAACGGCTTGCTGAGCTCTTCGTAACGCTGCGACTCGCTGATACCGGCGTCGGCCAGCAGGCGGGCGTCCAGGCGAGCCAGCTGACGGCGGCTGGCCATGCGGCGCTGCCACAGCAGCAGGGTGGACAAAGCGCGCAGCGGCATCGAGGCGTTGGATTGTTTGGCGGTGCTTTCGAAAACCAGACCGGAACTGAGGGTACGTTCCATGATGTTTCATCCTTCCGCTTGTGGCGGGATTAGGTAGTGATTTAACTGATGCCAATGATCCTCCTCTGTTGTCCATAACAGTAGATACAGTTTGGTTGAAAGACGATGGCTCAGTTAACTGTGTAACCCTACTGTTGCACTCGAAATTGGCGCAACTGTACTGGTCCGCACTATTGTGGTGCGTTTATGGGTGGCGAGGGGGTTTTGGAGGGAGTGGACTGGAGAGGAAACCAGTACAGTAGAACAGTTTTTTTAGCTTGCGGGGCGGGAGGGGATTTGACTGTGCTGGCCTCATCGCCGGCAAGCCGGCTCCCACAGGTACAGCGCTGATCTTGAAGGCTGCGCTGTACGGTGTGGGAGCCGGCTTGCCGGCGATAGGTTCTACGCGGATCAGCTAGCGAGCATGCGCCCGCATTCTTCCAGGTTCTCGTGCCAGCTCAGCGCTTCACGCAGGATGTGCGGCGTGTGGCCGCCACGCTGGCAGGCGCGTTCGAAGTAGTCATTCAAGGCTGCGCGATAGTCTGGGTGAACGCAGTTGTCGATGATCGCCCGTGCCCGCTCGCGAGGCGCCAGGCCGCGCAGGTCGGCCAGGCCTTGCTCGGTGACCAGGATATCCACGTCATGCTCGGTATGGTCGACATGGCTGACCATCGGCACCACGCTGGAAATCGCACCGCCCTTGGCGATCGACTTGGTGACGAACACCGCCAGGTGTGCGTTGCGGGCGAAGTCGCCCGAGCCACCGATGCCGTTCATCATCCGGGTACCGCAGACGTGCGTGGAGTTGACGTTGCCGTAGATATCGAACTCCAACGCCGTGTTGATGCCGATGATGCCCAGGCGGCGCACGACTTCAGGGTGGTTGGAGATTTCTTGCGGACGCAGTACCAGCTTGTCTTTGTAGCGCTCCAGGTTACCGAACACATCGGCATTGCGGCGCGTCGACAGGGTGATGGAGCTGCCCGAGGCGAAGCTCAGCTTGCCCGCGTCGATCAGGTCGAAGGTCGAGTCCTGCAGTACTTCGGAGTACATGGTCAGGTCTTCGAACGGCGAATCGATCAGGCCGCACATCACGGCGTTGGCGATGCTGCCGATACCAGCCTGCAGTGGGCCGAGCTTGTTGGTCATGCGGCCAGCGTCCACTTCACTCTTGAGGAAGTTGATCAGGTGGTCGGCAATGCCCTGGGTTTCGTCATCCGGTGGCAGCACGGTGGACGGCGAGTCCGGTTGGTCGCTGATGACGATACCCACGATCTTGGCCGGGTCGATCGGGATGGCGGTGCTGCCGATGCGATCATCGACTTTCACCAGCGGGATCGGCGTGCGGGTCGGGCGGTAAGTCGGGATATAGATGTCGTGCAGGCCTTCGAGGTTGGCATTGTGCGACAGGTTGATCTCGACGATCACTTGCTTGGCGAAGATTGCGAAGCTGGCCGAGTTGCCTACCGAGGTAGTCGGCACGATGTGGCCGTCTTCGGTAATGGCCACGGCTTCGATGACCGCGATGTCCGGCAGCTTGAGCTGTTGGTTACGCAGTTGCTCGACGGTTTCCGACAGGTGCTGGTCGATGAACATCACCTGGCCGTCGTTGATGGCCTTGCGCAGGGTGCTGTCGACCTGGAACGGCATGCGACGCGCCAGCACACCGGCTTCGGTCAGCTGCTTGTCGAGGTCGTTGCCCAGGCTGGCGCCAGTCATCAGGCTGATTTTCAGAGGCGACTGCTTGGCGCGTTCGGCCAGGGCATGTGGCACAGCCTTGGCTTCGCCGGCGCGGGTGAAACCGCTCATGCCGACGGTCATGCCGTCCTCGATCAGGCCGGCGGCATCAGCCGCACTCATTACCTTGCTGTGCAGGGAGGACAAGCGGATACGATCACGGTACATGGATTGTTATCTCGGGCTACTGAGGCTACTGCAGCGCAGTCTAGAGATTTCGCCCGTCGCCGTCCCACGACCATGGTCGTATGAGAAGCCCGGAAATAGAGCCGTTGATCTGGATCAATGAAATGAAAAACCCCGGGGAATTTCCGCCGGGGTTTTTATATCGCAACGTTTATTACGAAAGGTCTTACTCCACCGCTTTGACCATATCCTCGATGACCTTCTTCGCGTCACCGAACACCATCATGGTCTTGTCCAGGTAGAACAGCTCGTTGTCGAGGCCCGCATAGCCGCTGGCCATGGAGCGCTTGTTGACGATGATGGTCTTGGCCTTGAACGCTTCAAGGATCGGCATGCCGGCGATGGGCGACTTCGGATCGTTCTTCGCCGCCGGGTTGACCACGTCGTTGGCGCCCAGCACCAGCACTACGTCGGCCTGGCCGAACTCGGCGTTGATGTCTTCCATCTCGAACACCTGGTCGTAAGGCACTTCGGCTTCGGCGAGCAATACGTTCATGTGCCCGGGCATGCGCCCCGCCACCGGGTGGATCGCATACTTCACGGTCACGCCGTTGTGGATCAGCTTCTCGGTCAGTTCCTTGAGCGCGTGCTGGGCGCGGGCCACCGCCAGGCCGTAGCCCGGGACGATGATCACGCTGTCGGCGTTGCTCAGCAGGAAGGTGGCGTCATCGGCAGAGCCGGATTTCACCGGGCGCTGCTCTTTCGAGCCTTGTGCCGCGCCGGCATCGACATCGCCACCGAAGCCGCCGAGGATGACGTTGAAGAACGAGCGGTTCATCGCCTTGCACATGATGTACGAGAGGATCGCACCGCTGGAGCCCACCAGGGAGCCGGCAATGATCAGCATCGAGTTGTTCAGCGAGAAGCCGATACCGGCCGCCGCCCAGCCCGAGTAGCTGTTGAGCATCGACACCACCACCGGCATGTCGGCGCCACCGATCGGGATGATGATCAGCACGCCCATGACGAAGGCCAGGGCCAGCATCAGGGTGAAGGCGCTGTAATGGCCGGTGAAGGTGAACAGCAGGCCCAGGGCGATGGTGGTCAGGCCGAGGATCAGGTTCAGCTTGTGCTGGCCGGTGAACTGTACGGGTGCCCCTTGGAACAGGCGGAACTTGTACTTGCCCGACAGCTTGCCGAAAGCGATCACGGAGCCCGAGAAGGTGATGGCACCAATGGCCGCGCCGAGGAACAGTTCCAGGCGGTTGCCGGTGGGGATCGGATCGCTGATGGCGGCGACGATGCCCATCGACTGGGGTTCGAGCACGGCGGCAATGGCGATGAACACCGCGGCCAGGCCGATCATGCTGTGCATGAAGGCGACCAGCTCAGGCATCTTGGTCATCTCGACGCGCTTGGCCATGATCGAACCGGCGGTACCACCGACCAGCAGGCCGACGATCACGTAGCCGATACCAGCAGTACCCAGCTCAGCGCCCAGCTTATAAATGAGGCCGACCGTGGTGAGGATGGCGATCCCCATGCCGATCATGCCGTACAGGTTGCCGCGCCGCGAGGTGGTCGGGTGCGACAGGCCCTTGAGCGCCTGGATGAAGCACACCGAGGCGACGAGGTAGAGGAGCGTTACCAGATTCATGCTCATGCTTACTTCTGCGCCTCGTTCTTGGTTTTCTTCTTGAACATCTCAAGCATGCGGCGGGTGACCAGGAAGCCACCGAACACGTTGACCGCGGCCAGGGCCACCGCCAGGGTGCCCATCACCTTGCCGGCCGGGGTCACGGTCAGGGCGGCCGCCAGCATGGCGCCGACGATGACGATTGCCGAGATGGCGTTGGTAACCGCCATCAGCGGTGTGTGCAGTGCCGGGGTCACGTTCCAGACCACGTGGTAGCCCACATAAATGGCCAACACGAAAATGATCAGGTTGTAGATGCCATGGGAAATCAGCATGTCTTCCATTGTCGTGCTCCTTAGCCGTTCTTGCGGACGACTTGACCGTCACGGCACATGAGGCAGGCCGCGACGATATCGTCTTCGAGGTTGATGACCAGTGCGCCGTCCTTGTCGAACAGCAGCTTCATGAAGTCCAGCAGGTTGCGTGCATACAGCGCCGAAGCATCCGCCCCTACCTGAGCTGGCAGGTTGGTCGGGCCGAGGATGGTCACGCCGTTCGACATGACCACTTGATCGGCCACGGTCAGCGGGCAGTTGCCACCTTGAGCGGCGGCCAGGTCGACGACCACCGAGCCGGGCTTCATCTGTGCCACGGTTTCGGCGCTGAGCAGGGTCGGCGCCTTGCGGCCCGGAATCAACGCCGTGGTGATGACGATGTCGGCCTGCTTGGCGCGCTCGTGCACGGCCTGGGCCTGACGTTGCATCCAGCTGGCTGGCATTGGGCGGGCATAGCCGCCCACACCTTGGGCGCACTCGCGTTCCTCATCGGTTTCGTAAGGCACGTCGATGAACTTGGCGCCGAGCGACTCGATCTGCTCCTTCACCGCCGGGCGCACGTCCGAGGCTTCGATCACCGCCCCCATGCGCTTGGCCGTAGCGATGGCCTGCAGGCCGGCAACGCCTGCGCCGAGGATCAGTACACGGGCGGCCTTAACGGTGCCGGCGGCTGTCATCAGCATGGGCATGAAGCGCGGGTAGTAGTGGGTCGCCAGCAGCACAGCCTTGTAACCGGCGATGTTGGCCTGCGACGACAGCACGTCCAGGCTCTGGGCGCGGGATGTACGGGGCGCGGCTTCCAGGGCGAAGGCGGTGATGCCGCGTTCGGCCATCTTGCCGATCAGCTCGCTGTTGAAGGGGTTGAGCATGCCAACCAGGAGGCTGCCGCTGTTGATCTGGGCCAGCTCCTGGTCGTTGGGCGCGACCACTTTCAGAACCAGTTGGGCGCCGTAGGCATCGGCTGCGCTTCCCAGGGAAGCGCCCACGGCCTCATAGGCACTGTCCGGAATGCTGGCGTTAAGGCCTGCCCCCCGTTGGACGGTGACCTGATGGCCCTGGCCAATCAGTTTCTTGATGGTTTCGGGGGTCGCAGCGACCCTTGTCTCACCGGTCTGCGTCTCGAGAGGAACACCAATGTGCACGACTATTTCTCCTGCGGTGACCTTTTTGTCTTTATAAAAGCCCGCGCACTTCGGGTGGTGCGCAGGGTTGGCTGTTGAGCGCCAGCCCGCCGAATCCTGGGCGGGTCGAGCATTTTGCAGACGAACCCAGGGGCCTTCAACCGGTTATGGAGCGAAACGAAGTCAAAACTACAAGTCACCCTGTGACCGTATGTCGCAACAATCGGGTCGCAGCCCGTCAAACATAGGCCATTGGCAGATTAGGGGATTTTTTGAAATTTTTTGCGATGATTTCGCGGATGAGCTCGCGAGTGTCGTAAAACCCTCTGAAAGCCGCGTGTTTAGCGGCTTCGTTGGGGTTTTTCGATTCACCTGAACAGTTTGCGTCTATGCGACAAAAACGTATATCTGTAGGTGTTCAAAATAATTGACTACATTAGTCAGGCAGGCACTTCGCCTTTGTGCGCAGCGATATAGCTGCGTGCCTGCTCCGCCAGCCAATCGCGGAAGGCGCGCAGCGAAGCCGATTCCACCTTGCGTTCGGGAATCATCAGATAGTAGGCCTTGTCGCTGGACAGTGCGTGCCTGTTAGCGACCACCAGCCTGCCCTCCTCCAGTTCGCGTTGGATCAGGAACGGTGGAATCAGTGCCACCCCCATCTCGTGCATCGCGGCCTGGGCAAGCATGGAGAATAGTTCATAGCGTGGCCCTGTCATGTCGCCGGCGACATTCATGCCCTGGCTGTTGAACCACTGGCGCCAGGCATAAGGCCGGGTGGTCTGCTGCAACAAAGGCAGGCTGGCAATGCGTCTGGCATCGAGCATGCCCTCCCCGTCCAGCAGCGCCGGGCTGCAGACCGGCAGCGGGTTTTCGCCCATCAGGCGCTGGGACTGGGTGCCGGACCAGTCGGCATCTCCGAAATAGATGGCGGCGTCGAAGGGTGTGTCGGCGAACAGGAAGGGTCGGGTGCGGTTGGTCAGGTTGACGGTGACTTCCGGGTGGTGGTGTTGGAAGTCTTTGAGCCGCGGCAGCAGCCAGCGCGTGCCGAAGGTCGGCACTACCGCCAGTTCGATCACGTTGGCGCCCTGCTGGCGCATCACCGACAAGGTATCGCGTTCCACCGCATCGAGCTGTGCAGCCACCTGGCGGCTGTACGACAGGCCGGCCTCGGTCAGCTTCACGCCACGCCGTGAGCGCCGGAACAGTTCGACGTTGAGAAAGTCTTCCAGGCCGCCAATCTGCCGACAGACGGCGCCCTGCGTCAGGGCCAGTTCCTGGGCGGCCTTGGTGAAGCTCTCGTGGCGTGCGGCCGCCTCGAAGCAGATGAGCGCGGTGGTGCTGGGGATCTTGCGGCGCATGTACGTCAACCTCACTCGTGGTGTCGTAAATACTGGGTTTTTTCAGCTTTCGGAGTGACAAAATATCACTAATACGTGCGCATTCCTCGTTTGTCCCGACGCCCGAACAGGCCTAGGATCAATGGCACAAGAACATGCTCCCTATTACGAGGATTTCGCTCATGGCCGGTAAAGCAAGCTTCAACTGGATCGACCCGCTGCTGCTGGATCAGCAGCTCACTGAAGAAGAGCGCATGGTGCGTGACAGCGCTTATCAGTTCGCCCAGGACAAGCTGGCACCGCGAGTGCTGGAAGCTTTCCGCCACGAGCAGACCGACCCGGCGATCTTCCGCGAGATGGGCGAAGTCGGCCTGCTGGGCGCCACCATTCCTGAGCAGTACGGTGGCAGCGGGCTGAACTATGTGTGCTACGGCCTGATCGCCCGTGAAGTGGAGCGTATCGACTCTGGCTACCGCTCGATGATGAGTGTGCAGTCTTCGCTGGTGATGGTGCCGATCAACGAGTTCGGTACCGAGGCACAAAAGCAGAAATACCTGCCCAAGCTCGCCAGCGGCGAGTGGATCGGCTGCTTTGGCCTGACCGAGCCTAACCATGGTTCCGACCCGGGCTCGATGATTACCCGCGCCAGGAAGGTCGATGGCGGCTACCGCCTCAGCGGCAGCAAGATGTGGATCACCAACAGCCCTATTGCTGATGTGTTCGTGGTCTGGGCCAAGGATGACGCTGGCGACATCCGCGGCTTCATGCTTGAAAAGGGCTGGCAAGGTCTCAGCGCCCCGGCCATTCATGGCAAGGTCGGCTTGCGTGCTTCTATTACCGGCGAGATCGTCATGGACAACGTGTTCGTTCCGGAAGAGAACATCTTCCCCGAGGTGCGCGGTCTCAAGGGTCCGTTCACCTGCCTGAACTCGGCCCGCTATGGCATCTCCTGGGGCGCCTTGGGTGCGGCTGAAGCCTGCTGGCACACCGCGCGTCAGTACACCCTGGACCGTCAGCAGTTCGGCCGCCCACTGGCAGCCAATCAGCTGATCCAGAAGAAGCTGGCAGACATGCAGACCGAAATCACCCTGGCCCTGCAAGGGTGCTTGCGCCTGGGGCGCATGAAGGACGAAGGCACTGCAGCCGTCGAGATTACTTCGATCATGAAGCGCAACTCCTGCGGCAAGGCGCTGGATATCGCGCGCATGGCCCGTGACATGCTGGGCGGTAATGGTATCTCCGACGAGTTCGGCGTCGCGCGCCACCTGGTCAACCTTGAGGTGGTCAACACCTATGAAGGTACCCATGACGTGCATGCGCTGATCCTGGGTCGTGCGCAAACCGGCATCCAGGCCTTCTACTGATAAGGAGCCCGTCCATGGGAGCGCTATCACATCTGCGGGTGCTTGATCTCTCTCGTGTGCTGGCGGGACCTTGGTCTGGCCAGATCCTGGCTGACCTGGGCGCCGACGTGATCAAGGTCGAGCGCCCAGGCAATGGCGACGATACCCGCTCATGGGGGCCGCCCTTCCTTAAGGATGCACAAGGCGAGAACACCAGCGAGGCGGCTTACTACCTGTCCGCCAACCGCAACAAGCGTTCTGTGACGATCGACTTCACCCAGCCAGAAGGCCAGCGTCTGGTGCGCGAGCTGGCGGCCAGGTCGGATATCGTTATCGAAAACTTCAAGGTGGGCGGTTTGGCGGCCTATGGGTTGGACTACCAGAGTCTGAAGGCGGTCAATCCGAAGCTTATCTATTGCTCCATCACCGGTTTCGGGCAGACAGGGCCGTACGCCAAGCGTGCCGGGTATGACTTCATGATCCAGGGGCTGGGCGGGCTGATGAGCCTGACCGGGCGCCCGGATGGTGAGGAGGGTGCGGGTCCGGTGAAGGTGGGGGTGGCGCTTACCGATATCCTCACGGGGCTGTACTCCACTGTGGCGATCCTGGCCGCCCTCGCCCATCGTGATCAAGCCGGCGTTGGCCAGCATATCGATATGGCGCTACTCGATGTACAGGTAGCTTGCCTGGCCAACCAGGCGATGAATTACCTGACCACGGGGAACCCGCCTCGTCGGCTTGGTAATGCCCATCCTAATATTGTCCCGTACCAGGACTTCCCGACGGCGGATGGCAACTTCATTCTCACCGTGGGCAACGATGGCCAGTTCCGCAAGTTCGCTGAAGTGGCCGGGCAGCCGCAGTGGGCGGACGACCCGCGTTTCGCCACCAACAAGCAGCGGGTGGCTAATCGCGCCGCGCTGATTCCGTTGATTCGCCAGGCTACGGTTTTCAAGACCACGACTGAGTGGGTGCAGCAGCTTGAGGCTGCTGGGGTGCCTTGTGGGCCGATCAATGATCTGGCGCAGATGTTCCAGGACCCGCAGGTGCTGGCGCGTGGCCTGGCGGTAAATCTGCCGCATGCCCTGGCTGGAAGTGTGCCGCAAGTGGCCAGCCCGATTCGGTTGTCGGAGACGCCGGTCGAGTATCGGCATGCGCCACCTTTGTTGGGTGAGCACACCGAGCGGGTGTTGGCGGATGTGCTGGGGCTGGATGCCGAAGCTGTGCAGCTTTTGCGCGGTGCTGGTGTGCTGTGACGCTACTATTAGATGTAAAGCGGGGAGGCCGTCAGGCCTCCCCGCTTCGCTTTTTCAGCGATATTGAAGTTTCTTGGAATTAAGCCTTGACGGGCTCTCGAATCCCCTTATAATGCGCCCCACTTCCAGCGTAGTCGGAACGAAAAACTCCTTGAGATTCAAAGAGTTAATCGAGCCAGGCAGCACTGGAGGTGCTTTGATCGAATGATCGATAGCGGTTGAAAAGGTGGTTGACAGCGTTTCTAAACGCTGTATGATTCGCCTCCCGCTACGAGAGATCGAGGCGAGCCAAGTGTTTGAAGCT
>NZ_AKJC01000243.1 GCF_000282535.1 Pseudomonas sp. GM84
GGCGGCGCTCGATCTTGACTGCGCTGAAGAACTCAACCCATGCACCATGGCAAAAATGCAGGCTACCCCTGCACTTTTGCCAATTGTGCAAGGTAAATTCGCATGCCACGATCTCGCGATACTCCAGCGCCCTCCAAACTTCACTTGGAAAATCAATAACAAAGCAGGGAGAACGCGATGACCGCGCACGCTCATACCTCGGCAACGGCTCATGTACTGGCCGAGGTCCGCAACCAGATTGGCCACCTCACCCTCAACCGCCCCGCCGGCCTCAATGCCTTGACCCTCGACATGGTGCGCAGCCTGCGCCAGCAGTTCGACGCCTGGGCCGAAGACCCGCAGGTGCTGGCCGTGGTGCTGCGCGGCGAAGGCCCCAAGGGCTTCTGCGCCGGCGGCGATATCCGCTCGCTGTACGACAGCTACAAGGCCGGCGACACGCTGCATGAAGACTTCTTCGTCGAGGAATACGCCCTCGACCTGCTGATCCACCGCTACCGCAAGCCGGTGCTGGTGCTGATGGATGGCTTCACCCTCGGTGGCGGCATGGGCCTGGCCCAAGGCTGCGACCTGCGCATCGTCACCGAGCGCAGCCGCTTGGGCATGCCCGAGGTCGGCATCGGCTACTTCCCGGATGTCGGCGGCAGCTATTTCCTGTCGCGCATTCCGGGCGAGCTGGGCACCTACCTGGGCGTCAGCGGTGCCCAGATCCAGGCCGCCGACGCGCTGTACTGCGGGCTTGCCGACTGGTACCTGCCCAGCGACAAGCTCGCGGCCCTGGATGAAGGCCTGGACCACCTGAGCTTCACCGAGCACCCGCTCAAGGACCTGCAGAACCTGCTGGCCAAGCTCGGCAGCCAGACCCTGGACGACGCGCCGCTGGAGAAGCTGCGCCCGGCCATCGACCACTTCTTCGCCCTGCCCGACCCGGCGGCGATCATCGAACAACTGCGTGCCGTCAGCATCGGCGACAGCCATCAATGGGCCCTGGCCACCGCCGACCAGCTGGAAAGCCGCTCGCCGCTGGCGATGGCGGTTACTCTGGAGATGCTGCGCCGTGGCCGTCATCTGGCGCTGGAAGACTGCTTCGCCCTGGAGCTGCACCTGGACCGCCAGTGGTTCCAGTACGGCGACATCATCGAGGGCGTGCGCGCCCTGATCATCGACAAGGACAAGCAGCCGCGCTGGAACCCGCCTTCCCTGGCCGGCCTGCAACGCCAGCGGGTCGAGCAATTCTTCGAAGGCCTGTGAACCCGGGAGTACAGCAATGCAAGACCTGGAACTGAGCGAAGAGCAGATCATGATCCGCGACATGGCCCGGGACTTCGCCCGTGGCGAACTCGCCCCGCACGCCCAGGCGTGGGAAAAGGCCGGCTGGATCGATGACGGCGTGGTGCGCAAGATGGGCGAACTGGGCCTGCTGGGCATGGTGGTGCCGGAGGAATTCGGTGGCAGCTACACCGACTACGTCGCCTATGCCCTGGCTGTCGAGGAAATCGCCGCTGGATGCGGCGCTACCGGGGCGATGATGAGCATCCACAACTCGGTGGGCTGCGGCCCGCTGCTGGCCTACGGCACGCCTGAGCAACAGCAGGCGTGGCTGCCACGGCTGGCCACTGGCGAGGTGATCGGCTGCTTCTGCCTGACCGAGCCGCAGGCGGGCTCCGAGGCGCACAACCTGCGCACCCGGGCCGAGCTGGTTGACGGTGAATGGGTGATCAACGGCGCCAAGCAGTTCGTCAGCAACGCCCGCCGTGCGGGCTTGGCGATCGTCTTTGCGGTGACCGACCCGGACCTGGGCAAGAAAGGCCTGTCGGCCTTCCTGGTGCCGACCGACAACCCAGGCTTCAAGGTCGACCGCAGCGAACACAAGATGGGCATTCGCGCCTCCGACACCTGCGCCGTGACCTTCGACAACTGCCGCATCCCTGCCGCCAACCTGCTGGGCGCGCGCGGCAAGGGCCTGGCCATTGCCCTGTCCAACCTCGAAGGTGGGCGTATCGGCATTGGCGCCCAGGCGCTGGGGATTGCCCGTGCGGCGTTCGAGGCGGCGCTGGTGTACTCGCGTGATCGGGTGCAGTTCGGCAAGCCGATCAACGAGCACCAGAGCATCGCCAACCTGCTGGCCGACATGCAGGTTCAGGTCAATGCCGCGCGGCTGCTGATCCTCCACGCCGCGCGCCTGCGCACGGCTGGCAAGCCGTGCTTGTCGGAGGCTTCACAGGCGAAGCTGTTCGCCTCGGAGATGGCTGAGCGGGTCTGTTCGATGGCGATCCAGGTGCATGGGGGGTATGGCTACCTGGAGGATTACCCGGTGGAGCGGCATTACCGGGATGCGCGGATTACCCAGATCTATGAAGGGTCCAGCGAGATTCAGCGGATGCTGATTGCGCGGGAGTTGAAGCACTATCCGTTGTGATGCTACCGGCCTCATCGCCGGCAAGCCCATGAAGGCAAATCCCGCTCGCTGGACG
>NZ_AKJC01000244.1 GCF_000282535.1 Pseudomonas sp. GM84
CCACACGAATTGCTTGATTCGATTTGTTAAAGAGCGTTGGTTAAGAGCTTTTCGTCTCAACCGAGGCGCGCATTCTACGCTTTCCTCATTTGCTGTCAAGCGTTTATTTTGAAGTTTTTCGAAGCGACTTTCTTTCAAAAGCCTTTCACCTCAACAACTTACCGCTTGCCTCGTTGCGTTCAACGCTGCGAGGAGGCGAATAATACGCGCTTTGAAATTAGAGTCAACACCTTGATCTGAAAAAACTTTCAATTGTCATTTGAAAGCCTCCAGGCAACTAAATGCCCGCCCCGTCGCTCTGTAGAGAAATACCCCGTGGAGCGTAACGGCCATGAGCGATGCGCAGAGCGACAAGACCCCCGGCCTTTCCCCGGACGAGGAACAGGAGGTCAGCCATAACCAGCCCCCGCGGGCAGCCGTGCTCCATGAGATCATTCGCGCCCAGGGTGACCTGGAGCTCGAGCGCACCCTCGCGGCGCTGTGGTGGTCTGCCCTGGCAGCGGGCCTGACCATGGGCCTTTCCTTCATGGCCATGGGGCTTTTCTATTCACGCCTGCCAGAAGGCGAGAGTGCCCAGGTGGTCGCCAGCCTTGGCTACAGCGCGGGATTTCTCGCCGTGATCCTGGCGCGCCAACAGCTGTTTACCGAAAACACCCTGACCGCCGTACTGCCCGTCATGACCACGCCGACCCTCGCCAACCTCGGACGCCTGCTGCGCCTGTGGAGCGTGGTACTGCTGGGCAACCTGGCTGGGACATTGCTGGTCGCCTGGGTCATGCTCGAACTCCCGATCTTCGACAGCAAGACCGACGTGGCCTTCCTGGAAGTCGGCCGCAAGGTCATGACCAACGACATGAGCCAGATGTTCGCCAAGGGCATCGTCTCGGGCTGGATGATCGCCACCATGGTCTGGATGATCCCGTCCATGGAGCATGCCAAGATCTGGATCATCCTGATGATCACTTATCTGATGGCGCTGGGTGACTTCACCCACATCGTCGTCGGTTCGGTAGAAGTGTCCTATCTGGTCTGGGCCGGCGAGCAGACCTGGCAAGATTTCTGGCTACAGTTCGCGCTGCCGACGCTGGTCGGCAACATCGTCGGCGGCAGCTTCATCTTTGCCCTGATCAGCCATGCCCAGGTCCGTAGCGATAGCGGCAAGCCGCCCTCGCAGCTATCAAGAGAAGAAAAACCCACATCACCCACCCAGCGTGACTCCCGGGAATGATCTCATTGCCCCGCCAGCGCGCGCTCGGCCGCCCTGCCCCGCTCGCGCGCCGGCCGCGGTTGCCACCAGTTCTGCCCTTCGTGGGGCGAATCGAGGCTGACCCGCTCACCCATCTGCGGCGTGCTCAGGCGCACTTGCGCGGCGCCAGCCAAGGCGACGATACGCCCGAAGGGTTCCTGCCAACCATGGATCGACAGGTCGAAGGTGCCATTATGAATCGGCAGCATCCAGCGCCCGCGCAGGTCCAGATGCGCTTGCAGGCTTTGCTCCGGCTGCATGTGCACATTGGGCCAGGCCAGGTTGTAGGCGCCAGTCTCGACCAGGGTCAGGTCGAATGGGCCAAAGCGTTCGCCGATCTGGCGGAAACCGTCGAAGTAGCCAGTGTCGCCACTGAAGAACACGCGCACCGGCTCATCGATCACCACCCACGAAGCCCACAAGGTCCGGTTGCTGTCGAACAACCCACGCCCCGAAAAATGCTGGGCGGGCGTGGCGATGAAGCGCACGCCGTCTACCTGCGCCTCCTGCCACCAGTCGAGCTGGGTGACCTTGTTCGGCGGCACCCCCCAATCGACCAGCCGATCACCCACCCCGAGCGGTGCCAGGAAGCGTTCAGTGCGCGGGGCCAGGCGGCGAATGGCCTGTTCGTCGAGGTGATCGAAGTGATCGTGGGAGAGAATGACCGCCGCCAGTGGTGGCAATTGTTCCAGTGTCAGCGGCGGCGCGTGGAAGCGCAGTGGCCCGGCCCATTGCACCGGCGAGGCGCGCTCGGCGAACACCGGGTCGGTAATAAAGAAGCGCCCGCGCAGTTTGAGCAATACCGTGGAGTGGCCCAGGCGCCAGAGGCTGTGGTCCGGGGCGTCGAGTACCTGCTGGCGAGTCATCGGCTGCACGCTGATCGCGGTCGCCGGCCGGGTTTCGGGTGGTTTGCGCAGGAACAGGTACTTGAGGCCGATGCGCAACTTCTTCAGCACCCCGTCCTGGGGCAGGCTGGCCTGGTTATGAAAGCGTCCGTCCCGCTGGGGCGCCGACTCGCCACCGGGGTTAGCCATGGGAATCATGAGCAGCAGCACTCCGAGCAAGAGGAAAGCCTTCATGTTACTCCACAGTGATCGCACTAACCGTGAATTGGCTTGCAAGGTCATTTTTCGACGATGAAACACTGTTCAACAATATTCACGCGACTTATGCGATAAACGGTGCCTCAACAGAAGAAGAAACCATGATGGACAACCGCCGCGGCAAGGGACTCTCTTTCGTCAAGCGCATCTACCTGCCGCGTATTATCGGCTTGGGTATTGGCCTGCTCAGCGTAGCTGCCGCTTTGGCGCCGCTGTCGCCCCCCAGCTGGGCCTGGCTGCTGTTGCTGTTCAACGGCCTGCTCTGGCCGCATGTCGCCTATCAGTGGGCGCGGCGTTCCGCGGCGCCTTATAAGGCCGAACACCGCAACATGCTGCTGGATTCGCTGATGGGCGGATTCTGGACCGTGGCGATGCAGTTCAACCCGCTGCCCACGGTCACCGTACTGTCGATGATGACCATGAACAATGTGGCCGCCGGCGGCAAACGCCTGGTCGCCCAGGGCATCCTGGCGCAGCTGGCGGGCATGTCGCTGGCCAGCGCGCTGCTGGGCACCGGCCTGCACCTGAACACCACACCGCTGCAGATTTACGCGTGCCTGCCAATGCTGACCTTGTATCCGCTGGCCCTGGGCTGGGTCTGCTACCACCTGGCGATCCAGCTCGCCGAGCACAAACGGCGCCTGAGCGCCCTGAGCCTGACCGACAGCCTGACCGGCCTGCTCAACCACGGCGCCTGGAAAGACCTGCTCCTGCAGCACTTCCAAGCCTGTCAGCAGCAACAGCAGCCAGCCGTGATCGCCCTGATCGACGTCGACCATTTCAAGACCATCAACGACACCTTCGGCCACGTGGTCGGCGACTGCGTGCTGCGCCAGCTGAGCGAAGATCTCAAGCGCCACCTGCGCGAGGACGACCAGGCCGGGCGTTATGGCGGCGACGAATTCTGCCTGATCCTGCCAGGTACCAGCGAGGCTCAAGCCTGCCAGGCCATGGAGCGCCTGCGCGAGCGTGTGGCCGGCTATCGCAATCCACAGCTGCCCCACCTGAGGATCAGCCTGAGCATCGGCTTGTCGGCATTCCAGGCAGACCTGGAGTCCCCGGAGCACTGGCTGGAGCAAGCTGACAAGGCGCTCTACAGCGCCAAGCGGTGTGGTCGCGACCAGGTCAACTTCGCCAGTGCCGAAGGCACGCCGCTCAGGCTGGCTTATCCTGACTGAACCCTCAACGCAACGTGCGCTGCGCCACGATCTCCGGCAAATCGCTGCGGCGCAGGTAGGTGCGAAGCGGCTCGCCAATGTTCAGACGTGCATCCACATGCTGCGCCAGCAGCAACGCCAGCCGCTCACGGCAAAGCGCCATGCGCTACCCCTGCTCGGGCCGCCAGACGAATTCGCTGCACGGTGTGATGCTGTCGTCCGCCACGTCCATGCCGAACGCGTCCTCGGAAAACCGCACGATATGGACCCCGCGCTTGCCATGAAAACCGACGAAGCCCTCAAGCTGGTCGGCGGCGCTGCAGATGTCCAGGGATGTGATGGCCATGACGTAACCTCGCTATAGAACGGAAGTGACGCACGCCAGGCGGGAAGCGGCTGCCTCTGCTGGGCAACGCGCCCGCTCAGCCTAGCGCAGGTGCCAACCGTTTCGCCAAGGTTTTTCGTCATCCATCAGCAGGCCCGCTAGACTGACACTCTGCCCTTCCGTCGCCAATTCCGGGACCGCTCATGACCGACGCCATCAGCGCCGATATCGCCACCATCGCCCGCATCAACGCCGTGCCCGCCATTCTCCAGGTCATCTGTGAAACTACCGGCATGCGTTTCGCCGCCGTGGCGCGCGTCACAGAAAGCCAATGGGTTGCCTGTGCGGTGCTCGACACCTTGGGCTTCGGCCTGGACGTCGGTGGCGAGCTCGACGTGGCTACCACGCTTTGCCACGAGATCCGCAGCACTCACCAGACTATCGTGATCGACAAAGCCAGCGAAGACGAACTGTACTGCAGCCACCACACCCCCAAGCACTATCGCTTCGAAAGCTACATTTCAGTGCCGGTATTCCGCACCGATGGCAGCTTTTTCGGCACCATCTGCGCCCTCGACCCCAACCCGGCGGCCCTCAAGGGCAGCGCGATCCAGCCCATGATGGAGTCTTTCGCCCGCCTGCTGGCCATCCAGATCGAAAGCGAGGAAAACGCCCAGCGCACCGAGCGCGCCCTGCGCCAGGAGCGTGCCATGGCCGAAGTACGCGAGCAGTTCATCGCCGTGCTTGGCCACGACCTGCGCAACCCGTTGTTCGCCATTACCGCTGGGGCCGAACTGCTGGCCCAGCGCCTTGAGGATGACAAGAACCGCGCCATCGCTCGGCACATCCACACCTGTGGCCGGCGCGCCTCGCAGCTCGTGCGGGATGTGCTGGACTTCGCCCGAGGCCGGCTGGGCGCAGGCATTCCCCTGAACCAGCAGCCCTGCCCGGACCTGGCCGAAGGCCTCAGGCATGTCGCCTCGGAACTGCAAGGCGTGCACCCACAACGCCAGATCGTACTGGACATCGGCGCCCTCGGCGGCCTGCGCTGTGACCGCGAACGGGTGACCCAACTGCTCTCCAACCTCATTGCCAATGCCCTGGTCCATGGCGACCCAGAAGGGCCGGTGACCGTCAAAGCAGCCATCGCTGACGACGAATTCGTGCTCAGCGTGCACAACCGGGGTCGACCCATCGCTGCGCCTACCCTGAGCCAACTGTTTCAGCCGTTCACCCGGCCACTGGCCGAAGCACCGCAACAAGGCCTGGGGCTTGGCCTGTACATCGCCAATCAGATTGCCTTGGCCCATGACGGGCGGATGGAAGTAGTGTCTGACGCCCAGCGAGGCACCCTGTTCAGCTTTCATCTGCCGCTGCATCGACCTGAGAGGCCAGCAACCCAGCCAGCCAGCTCATGAAAGCCTGCACCCGGCGCGGCACATGGCGTTGTCGGGCATACAGCAAGGACACCGGCATGGCCGGCGCCTGCCAGCCTGGCAAGACCGCCACCAGCTCGCCCCGTTGCAGATGCTCGGCCACCCCCACCGCAGGCACCTGGATCAGCCCCAGCCCCGCCAGGCAGGCCGCCGAATAGGCCTCGGCGTTATTCACCGTCACCCCGCCAGCCATGGCCTGGCAATGCACCTTACCTGCGTGCTGGTACTCGAAGCCGGCACTGCGCGCGCCGAGGTTGCGCACATAGTGCACCAGACGGTGCGCGGCCAGGTCCGCCAAACGCTGCGGCACGCCATGGAGGGCCAGGTACGCAGGGCTGGCACAATTGCACATGCTCAACTGGCCGATGGGCCGTGCCACCACGTCCAGGTCGCTCAGCGCACCGATGCGCATCACGCAGTCGAAGCCTTCGCGCAACAGGTCGACCTGGCGGTCGGTGCAACTGATCTCCACTTCCAGGCGGGGGAAACGCTCGAGAAACTGCGGCAAGGCCGGAATGATGATGCGCCGCGCCATCATCGTCGGCATGTCGACTCGCAGGCAGCCGGTCAGGTCGGCATCGTCGGCGCGGAAGAGGTTTTCGATCTCGTCCATGCCCGACAACAGATCTTTGCTGCGTTCGTAAAGCAAGGTGCCATCCTGGGTTGCCTGCACGCGCCGCGTGGTGCGGTTGAACAGGCGGGTCCCGAGCAACTGCTCCAGGGCCCTGACTTGCTCGGACACGGTTGAACGCGGCAGGCCAAGGCTTTCGGCAGCCAAGGTAAAACTGCTCACTTCACTGACCCGGACGAAGGTACGCAACAACTCCAGCTTGTTCATGGCCAACTTCCAACTGTTCGAATCGTACGAACAGTATTTCCAGAATTGCTGGATTTAACAGCCACTGCACGACCAATAACCTGATTCCCATCCACCACCCACGAGGGAATCGCCATGACCCGCAAGATCGCTCTGATCACCGGCGCCAGCCGCGGCCTGGGCCGCAACACTGCCGAGCACCTGGCCGCACGCGGTATCGACATCATCGGCACGTACCACAGCAAGGGCGACGAGGCTCATGCCGTGGTCAACCACCTGCAACAGGCCGGGGCGAAGGCCGCCATGCTGCAACTGGACGTCAGCGACAGCGGCAGCTTCGCAAGTTTCGCCGAACGCCTTGGCGAAACCCTGCGCAACCACTTTGGCCGCGAGCACTTCGATTTTCTGGTGAACAACGCCGGCATCGGCCTCAACGTGCCCTTCAGCGAAACCAGCGAGGCACAGTTCGACCAACTGATGAATATCCAGCTCAAGGGCCCGTTCTTCCTCACCCAGCGCTTGCTGCCGCTGCTGGTCGATGGCGGTCGCATCGTCAACATTTCATCCGGCCTGGCGCGGTTCTCGCTGCCGGGCTACGCCGCCTACGCGGCCATGAAGGGGGCGATGGAGGTATTGACCCGCTACCAGGCCAAGGAGCTGGGGGCACGTGGCATCCGGGTCAACATTGTTGCCCCCGGGGCGATCGAGACTGACTTTGGTGGCGGCGTGGTACGCGACAACCAGCAGGTCAATGACTACATCGCCGGGAATACCGCGCTGGGGCGAGCAGGTTTGCCCGATGACATTGGCGCGGCGATCGCCCTGTTGCTGGAGGAAGGCAACGGCTGGATCACCGGGCAGCGGCTGGAGGTTTCTGGCGGGATGTTCCTCTGATTGGCCAGGGCCGCGATGGCGGCCCAGGCTCCTCATCGGTCAGCCTGATCTTCATGCACCTGCACGCTGGCCGTCATCCCTGCACTGAGGTTCATGTCCTGCGGAATCTGGTCCAGCCTGATCCGCACCGGTATGCGCTGCGCCAGCCGCACCCAGTTGAACGTCGGCTCGACTTCCGGCAGCAGTTGGCTGTCGGGGTTGCTGTTGCGGTCGGTGATGCCTCGGCTGATGCTCTCCACATGCCCTCGCATCGCATCGCCTGCGCCCATCAGCCAGACATTCACCGAGTCGCCCACGCGAATGCGCGGCAGCTTGGTTTCCTCGAAGTAGGCCTGGATATAGAAAGTCGAATCATCCACCAGGGCCATGACAGCCTCGCCGGTGTTCACATAGTTGCCCTGGGCCAGGCGCAGGTTGGTGATGTGCCCATCGCGCGGCGCCCTCACCTCGCTGCGCGCCAGGTTGATTTTCGCCACCTGCAACTGGGCTTGGGCCTCATGCAGCTCGCCGCGCGCGATGGCGGCATTGATCTGGGCGTTTTCGCGCAACTCGGCACTGATCGCCTCCGGGCCCAGCGCCGTACGCCGCGCCGCTTCGCGCTCGCGCAGGTGCAGTTGCTGGGTACGTGTTTCGGCCACGGCATTGGCCTGGTCGAAGGCTGCCTGGAAACGCTCGCGATCGATCGTCATCAGCAAGTCACCGGCCTTCACGGGCTGGTTGTCCTGCACCTTGAGCTCGCGCACCCAGCCAGACACGTCGGGGGCGATCACCACCACATCGGCCCGCACCCGGGCATCGCGTGTCCACGGGGTGAGCATGTAGTACTGCCAGAGCTTGTAGCCGGCCAGAACGGCGATGGCGACCACGCAGAGGGTCACCAGGGTACGGACGACAGCACGCATCGAATCACTCCTTACAAAGGCCCTAGCAGGCGGACTACCAGGTACAACACACACACGAACACGGCCGCATCGAACAATGCTTCATGCCAGATCCAACGCGCCAACGGCGTGGCCTGCACTACCAGGCGCAAGGCGCCGGTGAGTACCAGGGCCAGCAGCACGTAGATCAGAAAAGGGCTGAGCAGCACGCCGCCCAAGGCCCATTCACGCAAGCCCATGGGCTTCCTCCTGCCAATGGCACCATTTGCGCCAACTCCTCTGCAATTGCAACACGGCTCCTTCGGCCAGGCGCAGCGGGTCACTGGGTGGCTGACGCTGCAGGGCGGCGATGAAGTGCTCGCTGACAGCGTCCAGGCGTTGCCCGCGGCCAGCGGCCGGCCCTTGGGCCAGCACCGCTTGCAGCTGTTCCAGGTATTCACGCTCGGCGGCGCCCAACGGGGCCTGGGCAACCGCCAGGCACATGCGCAAGTGCACCAGTTCGTCCCCGATATCCAGGCCATGCAGACCGTCATCCCAGAGCTTGCGCTCGGCGCCGGGCGACTCGCTGACCTGCCGCGCCAACTGCATCAGGCGGTCGGCCATGCGCCCGCCAAACCAGGTGTCGGCACCGCGCAGGTCACGTCGGGTCAGGCGTACCAGGTCACTTTGCGTTGCCGCCCGCAAGCGTCGGCGAAGCCAGGCTGGATGACGGAACACCAGCAGGCGGAACGCCAGCACGGCCGCGCTCACCCCCAGGAGCATCGCCAAGGCACTGTTGAGCATGCTCGCCACGCCAAATTGCATGGCATTGAGTGGCGCCACCAGGACGATGCAATGCAGGCAATAAGACGTGGCCGTGGCGCCGGTACGGGGATGGGCCATGCCCAGGGCGCCCAGAAACAGCGGCACGCCCAGGCCCAGGCAAAGCATGGCGAAACTGCTCCACTGCGGCAGGATGATCTGCCCGACCAGAAACGCCACCGGGATTGCCAGCAAGATACCGCGCAAGAAACTCAGGCCGATCTGGGCGCCGTTTTCACGGCTGGCGAACAAGCTGCAGACCACGCACGTCAATACCAGCCCACCCGGCGCCGACGGCCAGGCGGTGGCCAGCCAGAAGCAACTCATTACCAGGAAGGCCAGCGCACTGCGCGAGCCGAACAACAACGCCAACGACCAGTCATGGTGCGCGGCCAGGCCCTCCCCGACTTCCTTGGACGCCCTGCCCGCTTCGACGTCCTCCAGTGCCTGGCTGGCGGCCATGGCATAGTCCAGCAGCAAGGTCATGCGGGCCAAACAGAAATGCTCGGCAGAGCTGATCTGCTCAGCGTGTGCGGCATCCCAGATGCGCTGGCGCAACAGCAGCAGGCTTGCTTGGTCGGGTTTGGCCAACAGCGCGCGTACCTCTTCCAGCCATGGGCCAAGCGCGAGCGCTTGCTGCTCATCGAGTTGCCGCCATTGCCGGCGAACCGAGCGCGAAATGCGCAGCAACACCATCAACTTCTGGCTCAGCACGCGAATCGCCCTGGCCCGCAGGCGCCCGCGCGGCCCCTCGAACCAGGCATGCTCGCGCTGGGCATCGATGGCAACGATGCGCCCGAGGATCTCCAGCAAGCCCTTGCGTGCTTCGTCCTCGCCGCCGAGCATGGCGCTGGCCGCCTGCAGACCGTTCTGCCAGGCTTGGCGGGCCTGCCCGGCGAGTTGTTGTTCAACCCGCATCGGCCACAGCAAGGCACTGGTGGCGGTGGCGCAGAAGATCCCCAGGCAGATTTCGGTACACCGCGCCACAGCCTGGTCGAACACTTGCAACGGGTGGTCGATCGCCGGCAAGGCAATGATTGCCGCGGTGTAGCCGGCCAGCACGAAGGCGTAGGCCCAAGCGCTGCGCAGTTGCGTGGAAGCGGCCGTGCACAACGCCAGCCACAACGCCAGGGTAATGAGGAACAACCATGGGGTCTGGGCGAACAGGCCAATGAACACCACCGACATGAACGTGCCGACCAGGGTCCCCGCCAGCCGCGCGAGGCCCTTCTGCACCACCATGCCCGACAAGGGCTGGGCGACGATGAAGGCGGTCATCAATGCCCAGGCGGGCTGCTCCAACCCCCAACGCATCGCCAACCACAGGGCCAGACCACCACCGAGCACGGTCTTGATGGCGAACTTGAGGGCGAGGCTGCTGGGTGCGAACAGGGCCTGGAGGGTGATGGGCACGAATCGGACCTTGCGGGGGGATGGTTAGGTAAACGATAGACAACGCAAAGAAGGATAATGCCGAAACAATAAATAGTTAGCTAACCATCCTTTTGGCCAATTGTGCAGTCGATACAAAACCAACAGGCAAAAAAATAGGCGACCGAAGTCGCCCAAAATGCCTTGCGTGCTCGTGAATCTGAAAGGTCAGCGCGGCTTGCGCTTGTTCGAGTCCTTCCAGATGAAAATGCCTAGACCGGCAAAGAAAGCGAACATCAACCCGACCGTTACCACACCCGCGATAACCACATTGTCGAAGAACATGTCGGCCTCCCGATTCGTTTGCCGTTGTCCGATGGATGCAAGGTAACGAATGCGGGGGAGGGAAAAATTGATCGGGATCAATGCTGCCCGGGACCGGGCAGGCGAGGCGGGTGCAGGGTTGACCTGCGTCAAGTTTCAGCGCTTCTTGGGCTTGCCCTTGGGCTTTTTCTTCTTCGCCTTGCCCAGCGGCATGGCTTGCTCGAACGCCTGGCGCACTTCGTTGAGGCGTTTTTCCTTGAGGTCGTGGACGCGCTTGGCGCGTTCGGCATCGAAGTCGATGAGGTTGTCTTGGCTCATGTGCAGGCTCGACGGTCAACAGAGACTTGCATGATGAAGCCAGGCGCCGGCCATGACCAGCCCTGGCTCAGACTTCGATGTCGACCAGCAGCCCCTGGCGAGGGTGCTCGCCCATCAGTGGCGCCACCGGTACGGTGTTGTCGGCGTTGACTTCGTCGCCCGGCACGGCGCTGTAGCGTTCCTGGTCGCCCTTGTTGTTTCGGCGTTGCTGCTGCCGGCGCTGTTCGTCGCGCAGCAACAGGGCCTGCTCCTGCGGGTCGCGCTGGTGCTTGAGGTCGATGGCACTTTCACCGGACGACGGTTGGGCGGGGACCACCGGCTTGATCTCGGGGGTCGGCTTGACCGGGTCCTGTTGCGATGTGACGGGCGCAGCACTGAGCGGAATGATCGGCGGCAACATGAACGTTCTCCTGTACCCATTGTATCGGCCAACCGTCGACCACCTTGAGCACTGCCAGGCGAGCGTGTGCGGCCAGTCACAGCCGCTTCATGCCCGCTTATTCGGCTTCGTCGTCAGGCTCGTCGGTGCCAGGCGGGCTGGCCTCGCTCCAGGGCCGCTTGTAGACCTGCTGCCAGACCGAATCCATGTGCTCGCGAAGGACCTGCGGGGCACTTTTCAGCGATGCACTGTCTTCACGCTCGCCGCCCACAGGCTCTTCCCCTGCGGGCGTAATCAGCGACTGGCCGGTGATGGTGTAGCTGGTCTGGCCTTCGCGCATCTCGATGGCGATGTCGTGGGGATCGATTCCGCCGCCACAGAAGGCATGGCTGGCCACCGTCACTTCGGCGATGCCGTCCTTGTTCAGGTCGCTGACATCACTGACATCGGTATAGAAGTCGACATCCAGGTCCAGCCCGGAGCAGGTGGTTTCCTGCTCGATCTGCCAGCGCGCCTTGAACACGTCGCTGGCGGCGCCCCGTCCGTACAGGGTGGCCTTGAGCACCACCTTGTCCACTTCCTGCTCGGATTCGGCATCGACCGCCTGGCCGTCGCTGCGGCTGAGCACCAGCAGGCCTTCGCCGTCCTGGTCACGGAAATGCACGCTCTTGATCGGTGTCTGCACGCCCAGTACTTCAAGCTGCTCGATCGGGATCGCGGGCAAGGTTTCGAAATTTTTCTGATCGCAGGCGCTGAGCAGCAGCAGGCTGCCCATGGCCAAGGAGGCGTTCAACCAGCGGTGCTTGAGCGGCATGTCAGTGCGTAGCCCTCGTTAGCAAGACGGTTATCTGTGATGAAACAGCTAGACTGATGGTCTTTCTAGTCTATGGTCAGCCCGGCCTATCCGTTAACATAGCCGGCTTTTCATCGCGGGAGTTCAGGCAGTATGGCGCAGCAGTATCAACCGGGGCAACGCTGGATCAGCGACAGCGAAGCAGAGCTCGGCCTGGGGACCATCCTGGCGCAGGATGGCCGCCTGTTGACCGTGCTCTACCCGGCCACTGGCGACACCCGCCAGTATTCCCTGCGCAATGCGCCGCTGACCCGCGTGCGCTTCTCGCCAGGTGACCAGATCACCCACTTCGAAGGCTGGAAGCTGACCGTACGCGAGGTCGAGGACATCGACGGGCTGATGGTCTATCACGGCCTCGACGGCCAGAACCAGGCGCGCACCTTGCCGGAAACCCAGCTGTCGAACTTCATTCAGTTCCGCCTGGCCAGCGACCGCCTGTTTGCCGGTCAGATCGACCCGCTGTCCTGGTTCAGCCTGCGGTACAACACCCTGCACCACACCAGCAAGCAGATGCAGTCGTCGCTCTGGGGCCTGGGTGGCTGCCGTGCGCAACCGATCGCCCACCAGTTGCACATTGCTCGCGAAATAGCCGACCGAAGCGCACCACGCGTGCTGCTGGCCGACGAAGTGGGCCTGGGCAAGACCATCGAGGCCGGCCTGGTGATCCATCGCCAGTTGCTGTCCGGTCGCGCCAGCCGCGTGTTGATCCTGGTACCGGAAAACCTCCAGCACCAGTGGCTGGTGGAAATGCGCCGGCGTTTCAACCTGCAGGTGGCCTTGTTCGACGCCGAGCGCTTCATCGAAAGCGACGCCAGCAACCCCTTCGAGGATGCCCAGCTGGCGCTGGTCGCCCTGGAATGGCTGGTCGATGACGAAAAGGCCCAGGACGCACTGTTCGCCGCCGGCTGGGACCTGATGGTGGTCGACGAGGCCCATCACCTGGTCTGGCACGAAGAGCAGGCCAGCGACGAGTACAACCTGGTCGAGCAACTGGCCCAGGTCATTCCCGGCGTGCTGCTGCTCACCGCCACGCCCGAGCAACTGGGCCAGGACAGCCACTTCGCCCGCCTGCGCCTGCTCGACCCCAACCGTTTCCATGACCTGGCCGCCTTCCGCGCCGAGAGCGAGCACTATCGCCCGGTGGCCGAAGCGGTGCAGGAACTGCTCGACGAAGGTCGCCTGTCGCCCAAGGCCCACGCCACCATCCAGGGCTTCCTGGGTGCTGAAGGCGAAGCCCTGCTGGCCGCAGTCAGCGACGGCGACAGCCAGGCCAGTGCACGCCTGATTCGCGAGCTGCTTGACCGCCACGGCACCGGCCGCGTGCTGTTCCGCAACACCCGCGCGGCGATCCAGGGCTTCCCTGAGCGCCAGCTGCACCCTTACCCGCTGGCCAACCCGGAGCAATACCGCGACCTGCCAGCCGGCGAGCATGCCGAGCTGTACCCGGAAGTCGCCTTCCAGGCGCAGGGCGAGATCAGCGATGACGAGCGCTGGTGGCGCTTCGACCCACGGGTCGACTGGCTGATCGATACCCTGAAGATGCTCAAGCGCACCAAGGTTCTGGTGATCTGCGCCCACGCCGAAACCGCCATGGACCTGGAAGACGCCCTGCGCGTGCGCTCCGGTATTCCGGCCACGGTCTTCCACGAAGGCATGAGCATCCTCGAACGTGACCGCGCCGCCGCCTACTTCGCCGACGAAGAATTTGGCGCCCAGGTGCTGATCTGCTCCGAGATCGGCAGCGAAGGCCGCAACTTCCAGTTTGCCCATCACCTGGTGATGTTCGACCTGCCGGCCCACCCCGACCTGCTCGAACAGCGCATCGGCCGCCTCGACCGCATCGGTCAGAAGCACACCATCCAGCTGCACATCCCGTACCTGCAGGACAGCCCGCAGGAGCGCCTGTTCCAGTGGTACCACGAAGGCCTCAACGCCTTCCTCAATACCTGCCCGACCGGCAACGCCCTGCAGCACCAGTTCGGCCCACGCCTGCTGCCGATGCTCGAAGACGGCGACGGCAAGGCCTGGACCGCGCTGGTGGCCGAAGCCCGCAGCGAGCGCGAGCGTCTGGAAGCCGAACTGCACAGCGGCCGCGACCGCCTGCTGGAGCTCAACTCCGGCGGCGCCGGCGAAGGCCAGGCGCTGGTCGAAGCGATCCTCGAACAGGACGACCAGTTCGCCCTGCCGATCTACATGGAAACCCTGTTCGACGCCTTCGGCATCGACAGCGAAGACCACTCGGAAAACGCCCTGATCCTCAAGCCGAGCGAGAAGATGCTCGACGCCAGCTTCCCGCTGGGCGACGACGAAGGCGTGACCATCACCTACGACCGCACCCAGGCGCTGTCGCGCGAAGACATGCAGTTCCTCACCTGGGAACACCCGATGGTGCAGGGCGGCATGGACCTGGTGCTGTCCGGCTCGATGGGCAACACCGCCGTCGCCCTGATCAAGAACAAGGCGCTCAAGCCGGGCACCGTATTGCTCGAACTGCTGTTCGTCAGTGAGGTGGTGGCGCCGCGCAGCCTGCAGTTGGGCCGCTACCTGCCGCCAGCAGCGCTACGCTGCCTGCTCGATACCAATGGCAACGACCTGGCTTCGCGGGTGGCCTTCGAAACCCTCAACGACCAGCTCGAAAGCGTGCCACGCGCCAGCGCCAACAAATTCGTCCAGGCCCAGCGTGACGTGCTGGCCAAGCGCATCAGTGGTGGCGAGGAGAAAATCCTGCCGACCCATATCGAGCGCGTCGCCGAGGCCCAGCGTCGCCTGGCCGCCGAGGCGGATGAAGAGCTGGCGCGCCTGACGGCGCTGAAGGCCGTCAACCCTAGCGTGCGCGACAGCGAGATCGTCACCCTGCGCAAGCAGCGTGACGACGGCCTGGCAATGCTGGAAAAGGCCGCCTTGCGCCTGGAAGCGATTCGCGTGCTGGTCGCCGGTTAAACTGGCTTTTCCCCGGGGGCGCATTGCGCCCCCAACTCCCGCCTCACGCTTTATTTCCCGCCGTTATTGATTCGATAACCAAATCATAGAATCAAAGTGCCATTACCCAGGAAGGTTTAATCACTCCTTCCTATACTGCCTTGAGTGCCCACTCGACGAAGAGGCAAGCGATGGAATGGCTGGGTCTGCAATTGTTCGCCGAGCTGCCCGTTACCGGACGGATCGTCATCGACTGTCGGCATGAACCCCTTTTGATCCTCATCGCTTTCGCCGTGGCCAGCGCTGCCTGCTTCGCCACCCTGGACATGGCCGAACGCCAGTCCCACAGCGAACACCCTGCCGCGCAACGCCAATGGCGCATGCTCGGCGCCTGCTGCCTGGCAGGTGGCATCTGGGCCATGCACTTCATCAGCATGCTGGCGTTCCAGGCACCGGTGGAAATGCACTATGACGTGTCGCTGACCGGCCTGTCGCTGCTGATCGCACTGGTGGTGGCGTGGATGGCGATGACCAGCCTCGACCGTATTCACATGCGCCTTCAGCACTATCTGCAAAGCGCCTTGCTGATTGGTCTTGGCATCATCCTCATGCATTTCGTTGGCATGGCGGCGCTCCAAACCGGCGCCCAGCAGTACTACAACACCGGCCTGTTGCTCACGTGCTCGGCCATCGCCCTGCTCACCAGCCTCGCCGCCTTGCTGCTGGCGCGCTACTTCAGCAATGGCAGTGGCGGCTTGCACCAAACCATGAAGTACGGCGCAGCCCTGCTGATGGCCAGCGGCATCGTCGCCACGCATTTCACGGCCATGGCAGCCATGACCCTGGTGATTCCTGAGGACACCGCATTAAGCCTGCCCTCCGGCGACAACAGCCTGCAACTGGGCCTGACCATCGCCTTCATCACCCTGCTGATCAGCGGTAGCAGCATCAGCGCCGCCCTTGCCGACAAGAAGCTGCAGAGCAAGGAACACGACCTGCGCCGGATCAGTATCCTGCTAAGCCAACTGGACCAGGCACGGGTTTCACTGCAGCAGGCTGCTCACTACGACGCGCTGACCAACCTGGTCAACCGCCGCGGCTTCAACCAGTTGTTCGCCGAACAGCTGGCCGAACACACGGCCAGCACCAATCGGCTGGCTGTGATGTTCCTCGACATCGACCACTTCAAACGTATCAACGACAGCCTTGGCCACGATGCCGGCGACGAATTGCTCAAGGCCATCGCCAGCCATATCAAGGCCGCCACCCGCAGCCAGGACCTGGTTGCGCGTTTCGGCGGCGACGAGTTCTGCATCGTCACCAGCCTCGGCAGCCGCGATGAAGCACGTCACCTGGCCCAGCGCATCATGCAGCGCATGAAGGAACCGATCGACCTGGGTGGCCGGCGCATGGTGATGACCACCAGCATCGGCATCAGCATCTTCCCCGACGATGGACACAGCGCCGAAGAACTGCTCAAGCATGCCGACCTTGCCCTTTACCAATCCAAGGGCAACGGGCGCAACAGCCTGCATTTCTTCAACAGCACGTTGAAGAGCCGAGCCACCCTGGAATTGCAGCTGGAGGAGGAATTGCGCATTGCCCAGCTCGAGGAGCGAGGGCTATGCGTGCATTACCAGCCCATCTTCGACCTGCACAGTGGCCAGGTCGCCAAGCTCGAGGCGCTGGTGCGCTGGCAGCATCCACAGCATGGTTTGCTCGGGCCGGACCGTTTCATCGGCATCGCCGAAGCCAACGGCCTGATCGTCGACCTGGACCTGTGGGTGCTGCGCCGCGCCTGCGAGGACCTGGCCCAGCTCCAGCGTCACGGCTACGGCGCCCTCAAGGTCACGGTCAATTGCTCGGCAGTGACCCTTGGCCACGAGGCGCTGGCCCACGAAGTGGAAATGGCACTGGCGCATGCTGGTCTTGCGCCCCATCACCTGGAGTTGGAGATCACCGAAAACGCCCTGATGGGCGACATCCAGCGCACCGTCGGCCTGCTCAAGTGCATTCGTGACCAGGGCGTCAGCCTGTCGATCGACGACTTCGGGACCGGCTATTCGTCGCTTGCCTACCTCAAGCGCCTGCCACTGGATGTGCTGAAGATCGACCGCACGTTCCTGCAGGATGTGCCGGGCAGCCTCAAAGACCGCGAGATCATCCAGGCGATCATCGCCATGGCCCATACCTTGCACC
Source organism: Pseudomonas sp. GM84 (assembly GCF_000282535.1). GTDB lineage: Bacteria > Pseudomonadota > Gammaproteobacteria > Pseudomonadales > Pseudomonadaceae > Aquipseudomonas. Next base: position 17,024 of record NZ_AKJC01000244.1, read on the forward strand.
TGAAAGTGGTCAGCGAAGGGGTGGAAACCGTCGAACAGCACGCGTTCCTCGCTGATAACGGCTGCGACTACCTGCAGGGCTACCTGTTAAGCCGCCCAGTCCCCTTGGCAGACCTGCGGCCGATCCTGGACCGGCTCGACCGCCAGGAAATAGCCCCTATTCCTTATTGCGGTAGAGTTCTACCAGAGTCGCCGGATCTTTTTGCAGATACCCCTGGCTACCGTGCAATCGCATCAATTGTGCGGCAAGGCCACTGAGTGGCGTTGCCGTGCCCTGTTCACGGGACAACTTGACTGCACCGTCGAGGTCCTTGAGCAGCGTGCGCACATGCCACTTGATCGGTTCGTAATTGCTCGCCGCCATCTGCGGCGCAAGGATCTGCAGCGGTTTGGAATCGGCGAAACCGCCGGCCAACGCTTCGGCGATCAAACGGGCATCGACCCCCGACTGCTCGGCCAGGGCCACCACTTCGGCAATGACCAGAGCGTTGCAGGCCACGATCATCTGGTTGCAGGCCTTGGTCACCTGCCCCGCCCCCACCCCACCCATGTGCGTCACGCGCTGGCCAAGCACCTGCAGTACCGGGCGTGCCCGTTCAAGGTCGGCGCCATCGCCGCCGACCATGATCGCCAGCGTACCCGCCTCGGCCCCTGGGGTACCGCCAGACACCGGCGCATCCAGCCAGGCCATGCCACACAGCGCCGCCAGTTCGGCAGCCATTTCGCGGGTGGCGGTCGGCTCAAGGCTGGAGAAGTCGACCAGCAATTGCCCACGGCGCCCGCCCGTGGCGATGCCATGCTCACCGAACACGACCTCGCGCACCACGGCGGTGTCGGCCAGGCATAGCAGCACCATGTCGTTGTCGCGGCACAACTCGGCGGGGCTCGCGGCCAGGCGCGCACCTGCGGCAACCAGCTCGGTGCATTTTTCCGGGCTGCGGTTCCACACCGTCAGGGCAAAACCTGCGGCCAGCAGGCGCCGGCACATGGGCAAGCCCATCAAGCCGATGCCGGCGAATCCAAGTGAAGGAAGTTCTGAACTCATGGAGCGCTCCTGGCAAATTCAACATTCACTGGGCCGCACAACGACCCATTACGCATTCCGTAAACTGTTACCGCCACGCCAAATTGTTACCTACCTCTACCGGGGTGCACGCCTTCAAGCACCAAGTCGAGGCGACTGTGCGTTTTCACGCACCAAAACGGAGCGCCTTCACGCGGGCGTCTTCGCTTGAATCACGATGAACGGCGAAACCACCACCGCCCAGATCTCTGGATCGCGGCTTTGCAGGTCGAGCGCCTGCTCCGCGCTGACCGGCCCAACAGTGCCATCACTGCGCCACTTGGCGAAGATCTCGCTGCGATTCTCGGCCATCGCTTCGGCAACGGCGATGAGGTCCAGGCTGGGGTCGACCCAAATCAGGTCACCCTTGGCCCAGAAACGCTCCAAGGCTTTCCACTCGATGGTCGCCGTCTCGCCAAGCAATTTGGCATAGAGGGTGCTTGTTTGATCAGTCATGGGTTTGTACCCGCAAAATCGGCCAATGATAAAAGGCCCGCATTTTTGCAGAAAAACCCGGTTTCAAATATGTAATTTGGTCGATTGGCCCCGAACGTGTGGGGTGGGGCCACAGATACAGGCAAATTGATGGCGCTTTTTTGTATCTTTGTGTCGATCATGCGACAACCCAGGAAACAGGCGCTTTTCGCCCGCTTTTCAAGCGCTCGAACAGCGCTCTACACTGTACCGGTACAGTTCCGGGACATGTTCCGGGGGAAGGTGGGCATGCAGTGTGGCGTGGCCATACCGCAAATCCCGCCCGGTCTGTAGCCCTGGCCGCCAGGACTATAAGAATTACAACAGAATGAGTGGAGCACTATGATCAAGATTTCCAAGCTGTTCGCCGCAATGGTACTGGCTGGGGTAGCCAGCCATTCGTTTGCCGCCGATACCATCAAGATCGGCATCGCCGGTCCGAAGACGGGTCCTGTGACCCAGTACGGCGACATGCAGTTCATTGGCGCGAAACAGGCCATCAAGGACATCAACGCCAAGGGCGGCGTCGATGGCAAAATGCTTGAAGCCAAGGAATACGACGACGCGTGCGACCCTAAACAGGCCGTGGCAGTCGCCAACAAAGTGGTCAACGACGGCGTCAAGTTCGTCATCGGCCACCTGTGCTCCAGCTCCACCCAGCCAGCGTCCGACATCTACGAAGACGAAGGCGTGATCATGATCACCCCGGCTGCCACCAGCCCGGAAATCACCGCCCGTGGCTACAAGCTGATCTTCCGCACCATCGGCCTGGACAGCGCCCAGGGCCCGGCCGCCGGCAACTACATCGCCGACCACGTCAAGCCGAAAGTGGTTGCCGTCCTGCACGACAAGCAGCAGTACGGTGAAGGCATCGCCACCGCCGTCAAGCAGACCCTCGAGAAGAAAGGCACCAAGGTGGCCGTGTTCGAAGGCCTGAACGCCGGTGACAAGGACTTCTCCTCGATCATCCAGAAGCTCAAGCAGAACAACGTCGACTTCGTCTACTACGGCGGCTACCACCCAGAGCTGGGCCTGATCCTGCGCCAGGCTCAGGAAAAAGGCCTGAAAGCCAAGTTCATGGGCCCAGAGGGCGTGGGTAACGACTCCATCTCGCAGATCGCCCAGAACGCCTCCGAAGGCCTGCTGGTCACCCTGCCGAAATCGTTCGACGCCGACCCTGAGAACAAGGCCATCGTCGACGCCATCAAGGCTGACGGCAAAGATCCAAGCGGCCCGTTCGTGTTCCCTGCCTACTCCGCCGTGGAGCTGATCGCCAAGGGTATCGAAGCGGCCAAGTCCGAAGACACCGACAAGGTGGCTGCGGCCATCCACGCCGGTTCCTTCAAGACCCCGACCGGCACCCTGACGTATGACGAGAAAGGCGACCTGAAAGACTTCAAGTTCGTGGTCTACGAATGGCACTTCGGCAAACCGAAGACTGAAGTCTCCCCTCAGTAACTGCGTGACTAAATAGCTGACCGTAGAAGCCCACTGTGCGAGCAGTGGGCTTTGTTTTACGAGGTTCATGGGCCTGATTGCCGCGATCCGGCAGCGGGTTCACCTGAAAATCTTAAAACCGTCATCCGCGGTTTCCTGGCCGTCACCCGGCCGGCGAAATGCAAATCAGGTTTTTAGGAGCGCTGTAATGCCTGAGATCTACCATTTCTTCCAACAATTGGTTAATGGATTGACCATCGGCAGCACCTATGCCTTGATCGCCATCGGTTACACGATGGTGTACGGCATCATTGGCATGATCAACTTCGCCCACGGCGAGGTGTACATGATCGGTTCCTACGTGGCCTTCATCGCCCTGGCGGGCCTGGCCATGATGGGTATCCATTCGCTGCCGATCCTGATGACCGTTGCCTTCGTCGCGACGATCTTCGTCACCAGTGCCTATGGCTACAGCATCGAACGGGTTGCCTACCGCCCCCTGCGCAACAGCAACCGTCTGATCCCGCTGATTTCCGCCATCGGCATGTCGATCTTCCTGCAGAACACTGTCTTGCTGTCGCAGGACTCCAAGGACAAGTCCATCCCCAACCTGATCCCCGGGAGCTTCTCCTTCGGGCCGGGCGGTGCTGAAGAAGTACTGATCAGCTACATGCAGATCCTGGTGTTCGTGGTCACCCTGGTGGCCATGACCCTGCTCACCCTGTTCATCTCCCGTTCCCGCCTGGGGCGCGCCTGCCGTGCCTGCGCCGAGGACATCAAGATGGCCAACCTGCTGGGCATCAACACCAACAACATCATCGCCCTGACCTTCGTCATCGGTGCCGCGCTGGCGGCGGTGGCGGCCGTGCTGCTGAGCATGCAGTACGGGGTGATCAACCCCAACGCCGGTTTCCTGGTGGGCCTGAAGGCCTTCACCGCGGCGGTATTGGGCGGCATCGGCAGCATCCCGGGCGCGATGCTCGGCGGGCTGGTGCTGGGCGTGGCCGAAGCCTTCGGCGCCGACATCTTCGGCGACCAGTACAAGGACGTGGTGGCATTCGGTCTGTTGGTTCTTGTCCTGCTGTTCCGGCCGACCGGCATCCTCGGCCGCCCGGAGGTTGAAAAAGTATGAACAGAAATCTCAAACAGGCGTTATTCGCCGCCTTGCTGGTATGGGCCGTGGCCTTCCCGGTGCTGGGCCTGAAACTGAGCATCGACGGCATCAGCCTCGCGGTGCATAGCCAGGGGTCCTTCACCATCAGCATCATCGCCGTGTGCTCGGTGCTGATGTTCCTGCGCGTGCTGTTCGACAAGCAGTGGAGCTCGGTAATGGGCCGCCGCTCGGATCGCAAATTGATCCCGCCGGCAGTCAGCAACTACCTGACCCTGCCCAGGACCCAGCGCTACGTGATCATGGGCTTGATCGTCGCGGCACTGGTGTGGCCGTTCTTCGGCTCCCGCGGTGCGGTGGACATTGCCACGCTGATCCTGATCTACGTGCTGCTGGGCCTGGGCCTGAACATCGTGGTCGGCCTGGCAGGCCTGCTCGACCTGGGCTACGTGGGCTTCTATGCCGTGGGTGCGTACAGCTACGCCATGCTCTCGCACTACCTGGGCTGGAGCTTCTGGGTGTGCCTGCCGATCGCCGGCCTGATGGCCGCCACCTTCGGCTTCCTGCTCGGCTTCCCGGTGCTGCGCCTGCGCGGTGACTACCTGGCGATCGTGACCCTCGGCTTCGGCGAGATCATCCGCCTGTTCCTGCGCAACCTCACCGACTGGACCGGCGGCCCCAACGGCATCAGCAACATCCCGAAACCGGAGCTCTTCGGCCTCACCTTCGAGCGCCGTGCAGCCGAGGGGATGCAGACCTTCCATGAGTTCTTCGGGCTGGAATACAACTCGATCAACAAGGTCATCTTCCTCTACCTGGTAGCCCTGCTGCTGGCGCTGCTGGCCCTGTTCGTCATCAACCGCCTGCTGCGCATGCCGATCGGCCGTGCCTGGGAAGCGCTGCGTGAAGACGAGATCGCCTGCCGCGCGCTGGGCCTGAACCCGACCGTGATCAAGCTCTCGGCTTTCACCCTGGGTGCCTGCTTCGCGGGCTTCGCCGGCAGCTTCTTCGCCGCGCGCCAGGGCCTGGTGACGCCTGAGTCGTTCACCTTCATCGAGTCGGCGATCATCCTCGCCATCGTCGTGCTCGGCGGCATGGGCTCACAACTGGGCGTGATCCTCGCGGCCATCGTGATGATCCTGCTGCCCGAGCTGATGCGTGAGTTCAGCGAATACCGGATGCTGATGTTCGGTGCGCTGATGGTGTTGATGATGATCTGGCGTCCGCAAGGCCTGCTGCCTATGCAACGTCCACACATGGAGCTGCGTCGATGAGCCGCGAAATTCTGCAAGTCAGCGGCCTGAGCATGCGCTTCGGCGGCTTGTTGGCGGTCAACGGCGTGGCCCTGACCGTCAAGGAAAAACAGGTCGTGGCGCTGATCGGCCCGAACGGCGCTGGCAAGACCACCGTGTTCAACTGCCTGACCGGCTTCTACAAGCCCAGTGGCGGCACCATCCTGCTCGACGGCCAGCCGATCCAGGGCCTGGCCGGCCATCAGATCGCCCGCAAGGGCGTGGTGCGGACCTTCCAGAACGTGCGCCTGTTCAAGGAAATGACCGCGCTGGAGAACCTGCTGATCGCCCAGCACCGCCACCTCAACACCAACTTCTTCGCCGGCCTGTTCAAGACCCCGAACTTCCGCCGCAGCGAGAAGGAGGCCATGGAGCGTGCGCAGTACTGGCTGGAGAAGGTCAACCTGACCGAGTTCGCCAACCGTACCGCCGGCACCCTCGCCTACGGCCAGCAGCGCCGCCTGGAAATCGCCCGCTGCATGATGACCCAGCCACGCATCATCATGCTCGACGAACCGGCAGCGGGCCTGAACCCGAAGGAGACCGAAGACCTCAAGGCGCTGATCGCCTACCTGCGCGAGTCGCACAACGTCACCGTGCTGCTGATCGAACACGACATGAAGCTGGTGATGAGCATTTCCGACCATATCGTCGTGATCAACCAGGGCACCCCCCTGGCCCACGGCACACCGGAGGAGATCCGCGACAACCCTGATGTGATCAAAGCCTACCTGGGGGAAGCGTAAATGCTGAAGTTCGAGAACGTTTCCACCTTCTACGGCAAGATCCAGGCGCTGCACAGCGTCAACGTGGAAATCAACCAGGGCGAAATCGTCACGCTGATCGGCGCCAACGGTGCCGGCAAGTCGACCTTGCTGATGACCCTGTGCGGCTCGCCGCAGGCGCACAGTGGCAGCATCAAGTACCTGGGTGAAGAGCTGGTCGGCCAGTCTTCCTCGCACATCATGCGCAAGAGCATTGCGGTAGTGCCCGAAGGCCGCCGCGTGTTCGCCCGCCTGACCGTCGAGGAAAACCTGGCCATGGGCGGCTTCTTCACCAACAAGGGTGACTACCAGGAGCAGCTGGACAAGGTCCTGCAGTTGTTCCCGCGCCTGAAGGAGCGTTACATCCAGCGTGGCGGCACCATGTCCGGCGGCGAGCAGCAGATGCTGGCCATCGGCCGGGCGCTGATGAGCAAGCCCAAGTTGTTGCTGCTCGACGAGCCTTCGCTGGGTCTGGCGCCGATCATCATCCAGCAGATCTTCGACATCATCGAGCAACTGCGCCGCGATGGCGTGACGGTGTTCCTGGTGGAGCAGAATGCCAACCAGGCGTTGAAGGTCGCCGACCGGGCCTATGTACTGGAGAACGGCCGGGTGGTCATGCAGGGGACCGGGGAAGCCTTGCTGACCGATCCGAAAGTGCGCGACGCCTACCTGGGTGGTTGAATGAGAAAGGGCCTTCGGGCCCTTTTTTCTGCCTGCATGGAATGTATTGGCTGTACCGGCCCTATCGCCGCGGTTCGTCGCCACGACA
>NZ_AKJC01000245.1 GCF_000282535.1 Pseudomonas sp. GM84
CGGCGATTGGGCTGCAAAGCAGCCCCCCTTAGCGCCCCATCATCTCCTGAACCATACGCCGCTGTTCCAGGATCTCCCGCTGACGCTGGTCGATCTGCGAGGCCAGCGGGAAGTTGTTGCCCGCACGGCGCTTGGCGTAATCCAGCTGCTGGATCGCCTGGTCGAAATCCCCCACCAAGGTGAAGTACTCGGCCCGCGCCCGGTGCAGCCCAATGGTATTGCCCGACAAACCACGCACCTCGGCCATGTCGTACCACACGTCCGGATCGTCCGGGCGGCTCTTGATCAGGTCGTTCAGTACCTTCTCCGCCTCGTCTGGCTTGTTCTGCTTGACCAGCAGGTCGGCGCGCACCTGTTTCAGCGGGTAGTTGCCCGGATACAAGCCTTGCAGGCGCTGGGCCCGCTGCTGGGCATCGGCCAGGCGGTTGTTGGTGATGTCCAGGTCGATCTGCGCCAGGTTGTAGGTGATGTCGTTGGGCGCCTTGGCCAGCAGCGGCTTGAGGTTCTCGCGCGCTTCATTGAGCTGGCCGCCCTTGATCTGGGCCAGTGCCAGCCCGTAGCGGGCAGCATCGAGCTTGGGGTCATCATCGAGCTGGGTGCGGAAACGCTTGGCCGCAAGGCCCGGCGTTTCTTCGTAAATGAGGGCCACGCGAGCGCGGATCAGCTGGTAACGCTGGCTGTCCTCTATGCCGCCCTTGGGCGCCTGCTCGGCGCGGTTGCGGGTATCGGCGATACGTGATTCGGTCACCGGGTGAGTCAGCAGAAATTCCGGCGGCTTGGCGCCGTAACGGTACTGCTGCGCCAGGCGTTCGAACATGGTCGGCATGTTGCGCGGGTCGTAACCCGCCTTTTCCAGGTTCTGGATACCGATACGGTCTGCTTCCTGTTCGTTCTGCCGCGAGAAGCGCCGCTGTTCCTGGATCGCCGCCGCCTGGGTGCCGGCAATCATGCCGATACCGGCATCGCCAGCGCCACCTGCAGCCAGCACGATACCAGCGAGCAACGCCGCCATCATCGGCAACTGCATGCGTTGCTGGGCTTCGACGCCGCGGGCGAAATGGCGTTGCGACAAGTGCGCCAGTTCGTGCGCCAGCACCGAGGCGTACTCACCTTCGGTCCGGGCATTGAGGAACAGGCCGCCGTTGACCCCGACGATTCCGCCGGGGGCGGCGAAGGCGTTGAGTTCGCGGCTGTCGATGAGAATGAATTCAAGGCGCCGGTCCTGCAGCTGGCTGGTTTCGGCCAGGCGGTACACGGTGGTTTCGACGTAGTCCTTGAGCTGCGGGTCGTTCAACTGGTTGACGTTACCGCGCAACAGGCTCAGCCAGGCGCGACCGAGCTGATGTTCCTGTTGCGGCGAGACGATTGCGGAACTGGCGTCGCCCAGTGACGGCAGGTCGTCAGCATGGCCGGGGAGGGCCATCAGGCAGGCCAGCGTCAGCAGGGTAGGGCGCAGTAGATTCATGCATGAAGCTCGCGTCGGATAAAGGCACTACTGTAGCCGGCTCACACGTTGACGACCAGTGGCGGTATCCTAGCCAACCTGTCTGCCCCGCCTGTGGAGAAAGCCCCGATGAGTGACACCCTGACCTGCGACGCCGAACTCGACGCCAGCGGGCTGAACTGCCCGTTGCCCTTGCTCAAGGCGAAGATGGAGCTCAATCGCCTGGCCAGCGGTGCGGTGCTCAAGGTGATCGCCACCGACGCCGGTTCCCAGCGCGACTTCCGCACTTTCGCCCAGTTGGCCGGTCATACGCTGCTGCGTGAAACGGCCGAGGCCGGTACCTATACCTACTGGCTGCGCAAGGCCTGAGTCTCAATCAAGGATCGTCAATGTTCAAAGTGCTTCGCGACTGGCTGCATCGCTACTTCTCCGACGAGGAGGCGGTGGTGCTGGCGGTGCTGCTGTTCCTGGCCTTTACCACGGTCCTGACCCTCGGTGGCATGCTCGCGCCGGTATTGGCGGGGATGGTGCTGGCGTTTCTGATGCAGGGGCTGGTCAATGCGCTGGAGCGCGTCCGGGTGCCGACACGCCTGGCGGTCATGCTGGTGTTCACCCTGTTCATGGGGGCGCTGGCGGTGTTCCTGCTGGTGCTGGTGCCGCTGCTGTGGCATCAGCTGATCACCTTGTTCAACGAGTTGCCGGGCATGCTCGGCAAGTGGCAGTCGCTGCTTTTGCTGTTGCCGGAGCGTTACCCGCACCTGGTATCGGACGAGCAGGTGCTGCGCGCCATCGAGTCGGTGCGTGGCGAGATCGGCAAGTTCGGCCAGTGGGCGCTGACGTTCTCGTTGTCGAGCCTGCCGTTGCTGGTCAGCGCCATGATCTACCTGGTGCTGGTGCCGATCCTGGTGTTCTTCTTCCTCAAGGACCGTGAGCTGATCGGGCGCTGGGTCAGCGGCTACCTGCCACGCCAGCGTACCCTGCTCAACCGGGTGGGCAGCGAGATGAACCGGCAGATCGCCAACTACATCCGCGGCAAGGGGATCGAGATCCTGATCTGCGGGATTGCCACCTACATTGCGTTCATCAGCCTCGGGCTCAATTACGCTGCCTTGCTGGCGCTGCTGGTGGGGTTGTCGGTGGTGGTGCCGTATGTGGGGGCGGTGGTGGTCACCGTGCCGGTCACGCTGATTGCGTTGTTCCAGTGGGGCTGGGGCGACCAGTTCATCTATCTGATGACGGTGTACGCGATCATCCAGGCGCTGGACGGCAACGTGCTGGTGCCGCTGCTGTTCTCCGAGGCGGTGAGCCTGCACCCGGTGGCGATCATTTGCGCGGTGTTGCTGTTTGGCGGGCTGTGGGGGTTCTGGGGGATTTTCTTCGCCATTCCGCTGGCGACGCTGATCAAGGCTGTGCTGGATGCCTGGCCGCGGCAGGAGCCTGCCGTGGCGCCGATGCTATAGCTCTGCGGTGACCCCTTCGCGGGGCAAGCCCGCTCCCACAGGATCAGCACAGTCCGCTGAATGCGTGTAATTCCTGTGGGAGCGGGCTTGTCCCGCGAAGAATACGAAGCCGATCTCAAGCCTTGTTCAGCGCCTGAGCCGCCGCCAACACGGCATCCACATGCCCGGGCACCTTCACCCCACGCCATTCCTGGCGCAGTACACCGTCCTTGTCGATCAGGAAGGTGCTGCGGTCCACGCCCATGTATTCCTTGCCATACAGCTTCTTCAGCTTGATCACGTCGAACAGCTGGCACAGGGCCTCGTCCTTGTCGCTGATCAGCTCGAACGGGAAGCCCTGCTTGGCCTTGAAGTTCTCGTGCGACTTGATGCCATCGCGCGACACGCCGAACACCACGGTGTCGGCCGCTTCAAAGGCTGCGTGCTGGTCGCGGAAACCCTGGCCTTCGGTGGTGCAGCCCGGGGTGCTGTCCTTCGGATAGAAGTACACCACTACCTGGCGGCCCTTGAGCTCGCTCAGGCTGACGGTCTGGCCGCTGGTGGCCTGGGCCTGGAAGTCGGCGACGGGTTGGTCGAGTGCTACAGCCATGACGGGGTTCCTTACACGGGGTTCTGTGGGCGCCAAGGCTCGATCAGGGCGTCCAGGTTCAGGGCGTCGGCAAAATCGAGGAACTGGTCGCGCAGCCAGCTGATCTGGGTGCCGGCCGGCAGGATCACGGTGAACTGGGCATTGAGCATGCTGCTACCGGTCTGCGGCGCCAGGTAGGTATCGCAGGTCATGGCTTCGAGCTCGACGCGGTGGTCGAGGAAGAACTGGCACAGTTCGTTGATGATGTCCGGGCGATAGGCGGCGCTGACGTAGGCCACATAAGGCAGGGCCTGCGGGCGCACCTCCTGGTCGGCGCTGCGCACCACATCGAGGGTCAGGCCGTGTTTCTTGCCCAGGCCCGGCAGGGTGGATTCGAGACGCGCCAGGGCGTCCCAGCTGCCGCCCACCTGCAAGACCAGGGCGCTGGTCTCGCCATGCCGGCTCAGGCGCGAGGTGACGACCGCGCAGCGGTTTTCGAAGGCAGCGCGGCTGAGGACATTGGCCAGCTCCATGGGATTGGGGCCCAGGGCGCTGATGACGAGGAATTGTTCGCGGACGGTGGGGGTGGACATGCAGCATTCCTAAAGCGATGAGCGGTCGGCACAGGACGGGCAAAAGCCTCCTGTCGGCAGGGCCCGGGGCTCGCAAGCGAGGACGTGGACGCAGGCCGGGGAGCAAGGTCGACGGCCCGGCGGGCCGCGCTGCACCGATCAAAGGATCAAGGGTAGCGAAATAAGGCGCCGAGGGGAATGCTCCGCCCGCCTGCTTCGCTTGTGCAAGGTCGATGCCCCCAGTACCATTACCGCTCTCTTTTTCCGGCAGGAGCAGTTACATGATTGCGGGCAGTATGGTGGCATTGGTCACACCCATGGATGCACAAGGGCGTCTTGACTGGGGCAGCCTCGACAAACTTGTAGACTTCCACCTGGAAAACGGCACCCACGCGATCGTCGCAGTCGGCACCACCGGTGAGTCCGCCACGCTGGATGTCGAAGAACACATCCTGGTCATCAAGCATGTGGTCGAGCGCGTCAAGCACAGCAAGAACCCCATTCCGGTCATCGCCGGTACCGGTGCCAACTCCACTGCCGAAGCCGTGCACCTGACCCAGAACGCCAAGAACGCTGGCGCCGACGCCTGCCTGCTGGTCGTGCCGTACTACAACAAGCCGACCCAGGAAGGCCTGTACCAGCACTTCAAGCACATCGCCGAAGCCGTCGACATCCCGCAGATCCTCTACAACGTACCCGGCCGCACCTCCTGCGACATGCAGGCCGAGACCGTGATCCGCCTGTCGACCGTGCCGAACATCATCGGCATCAAGGAAGCCACCGGCGACCTGGTGCGCGCCAAGGCCATCCTCGAAGGCGTCAGCGAAGATTTCCTCGTGCTGTCCGGCGATGATCCGACCGCCGTCGAGCTGATCCTGATGGGCGGCAAGGGCAACATCTCCGTCACTGCCAACGTCGCCCCGCGCGAAATGGCCGATCTGTGCGAGGCCGCCCTTGAGGGCAATGCCGAGAAGGCCCGCGCGATCAACGAAAAACTCATGCCGCTGCACAAAGACCTGTTCTGCGAAGCCAACCCGATTCCGGTGAAGTGGGCGCTCGTTGAAATGGGCCTGATGCACAAAGGCATTCGCCTGCCGCTGACCTGGCTGAGCGAAGGCTGCCACGAAAAAGTCCGTACTGCCTTGCGCCAGTCCGGCGTACTGGTTTAAGAGGAAGTACACCGCATGAAGCGACTGGCTGGTCTTTCCGCACTCGCCCTGATCATCTCCAGCACCAGTGGGTGTGGCTGGTTGTGGGGCGAGGATGGCTATTTCCGCGACCGCGGTAGTGATTACCTGCAGGCCCACCCCACCGCGCCAATGCAATTGCCGCCGGATGCCAGCAGCGCCAAGCGCCTTGATCCGCTGCTGCCGATCCCGCGCAACGTGGCCGACGACAGCGTCGCTGGCGAGTTCGAAGTGCCGCGCCCGCAACCGTTGGTAGGCGGTGCCGAAGTCAGCGATTTCAGCCTGCAGCGCAGCGGCAACAGCCGTTGGGTGCTGGCCCAGCGTTCGCCTGCCGAAGTCTGGCCGGTGGCGCGTCAGTTCTTTGAGGACAACGGTTTCCGCGTGGCTGAAGAGCGCCCGCAAACCGGTGAATTCACTACCACCTGGCAGCGTTTCGACGAACTGTCGGCATCGCTCGGCCAACGCCTGGCCAGCACTGCCAGCAGCGCTGACAGCGAAGTGCGCGTTCGCGTGCGCATGGAGCCTGGCGTGCAGCGCAACACCTCCGAGGTGTACATCGTCAGCGTCGAGCGCCCGGCGGGTAGCACCGCAGATACTGCGTTCCCGTCCACTTCCAGCAACACCGGCGCCGATGCGCTGCTGGTCGACGAAATGCTCGCCAGCATGAACCGTAGCGCCGAGAAGGGCGGTTCGGTGTCGCTGCTGGCCGCGCGCGACTTCGACGCGCCGAGCCGCGTCAGCCTGAGCGAGGACGGCAGCGGCAACCCGGTGCTCTACCTGGGTGCTGACCTGGACCGTGCCTGGTCGAGCGTAGGCCGTGCCCTGGAGCAGGGCGGCGAATGGCGGGTCGAGGACATCAACCGCAGCCTGGGCCTGTACTACATCAACCTGTCGGAAAAACCGGACGACAAGCAGAACCAGCCGGGCTTCTTCAGCCGGATGTTCGGCAGCGAACCGTCCAAGGAAGAGCGTGAAGCCCGTGCCGAGCGCTACCAGGTCCGCCTGAGCAAGGTTGGCGAGAGCGTTCAGGTTACCGTCGAGAAGAACATCAACACCGTGGCCCCGGCCGATGTCGCCCGCCGCGTGCTGAGCGCCATTCAGGACCACCTGGGCTAAGTGCGCTTCGCGGTACTCGGAAGCGGCAGCCAGGGAAATGGCACGCTGATCGCCAGTGGTGACACGTTCATCCTGGTCGATTGCGGTTTTTCCCTGCGCGAAACCGAGCGGCGCCTGGCGCTGCTCGGGGTGTCGGCGGCGCAGTTGAGCGCGGTGCTGGTCACCCACGAACATGCCGACCATGTGCATGGGGTGGGCTTGCTGTCACGGCGCTACAATGTACCGGTCTACCTCAGCCAAGGGACCTTGCGCGGCTTGCGCAAGCCGGTGGAGGTGGCCGGTTTTCTCGCGTGTGGCGACACCCTGCGCATCGGCTGCCTGGACGTGAGTGCGGCGCGGGTCGAGCACGACGCCTACGAGCCGCTGCAGTACGTGCTCAGCGACGGTCGCCGGCGCTTTGGCATGCTCACCGACCTGGGCTCCTACGATGCCCGGTTGCTGGAGCGCTACCAAGGCCTGGACGCCCTGCTGATCGAAGCCAACCACTGCCGCGACCTGCTGGCGCGCGGGCATTACCCGTACTTCCTCAAGCAGCGCGTGGGCGGCATGCAAGGTCATTTGAACAACCACCAGGCCGCGCGCCTGGTGGAGGAGTTGGGCTGGAGCAACCTGCAACACCTGGTGCTGGCCCACCTCAGCAGCAAGAACAACCTGCCACATCTGGCCCGCCAGTGCTTTGTCGACACCCTTGGGTGCGATCCGGACTGGCTCCAGGTGGCGAATCAGGAACATGGGCTCGACTGGCGCGAAATCGCCTAGCCCAACACTCAAGCAAGCGGAGCCCTCCATCATGGAAAAACGCGAAGAACTCTACCGCGGCAAAGCCAAATCGGTTTACAAGACCGACGACGCCGACCGCTTGATCCTGCTGTTCCGTAACGACACTTCGGCGTTCGACGGCAAGCGCATCGAACAACTCGACCGCAAAGGCATGGTGAACAACAAGTTCAACGCCTTCATCATGCAGAAGCTCGAAGAAGCCGGCGTGCCGACTCAATTCGACAAGCTGCTGGGCGACAACGAGTGCCTGGTGAAGAAGCTGGACATGATCCCGGTCGAGTGCGTGGTGCGTAACTATGCCGCCGGCAGCCTGGTCAAGCGCCTGGGCGTGGAGGAGGGCATCAAGCTGGAGCCGTCCACCTTCGAGCTGTTCCTGAAGAACGACGAGAAGGGCGATCCCTTCATCAACGAATCCCACGTTGTCGCTTTCGGCTGGGGCACCGCCGAGCAACTGGTCGAGATGAAGAAGCTGTCGCTGAAGGTCAACGAAGTGCTGAACAAGCTGTTCGACGACGCCGGCCTGCTGCTGGTCGACTTCAAGCTGGAGTTCGGTGTCTTCCACGGCCAGATCGTTCTCGGTGACGAGTTCAGCCCGGACGGCTGCCGCCTGTGGGACAAGGAAACCCGCAAGAAGATGGACAAGGACCGCTTCCGCCAGGGTCTGGGCGACGTGATCGAAGCCTACGAAGAAGTTGCCAAGCGCCTGGGCGTGCCGCTGTAAGGCGCGCGTTCACGCAAGCGCCTGATACCACGCGATTTTTTTGAAAATAAAGGTTTGCGTTTTCAGAATTCGCTGGTATGATGCGCGGCATTGGAGAGATGCCGGAGTGGTCGAACGGGACGGATTCGAAATCCGTTGTACTGGCAACAGTACCTAGGGTTCAAATCCCTATCTCTCCGCCATACGCGAAGTAGTCGAAGCCCCCGAAAACCTTGAGTTTTCGGGGGCTCCGTCGTTTCAGTATTCGGTTTTCCGGACACACTTTGCATCCCTCGCCCGTCGTGCTTTCAAACCATCGCCCCGTGGTGATGGCTAAGGGCTATTTCATCTTCTCTGACGATTGTGCGCCATAGCAGCTAAGCTCCTCGCGGTAGGTGTAAAGCCGGCATGACGATGTGGCAGATAACGCTGATGAACTCGCTGCACATGGAGCACCTTGGATGGGCTATGTGTTGATTGGTCACGATGCCGGGTTGGCAAATTTCCGGGTGAGGTACTCAGTGTTTCCGGCTCCCGCTGCCGGAAATGCGTGCTAGCAGACCCTGCAGCCATGAATGACCAAGGACGTAGCATCTCGCTACAACTGCTGGTGACCCTGGCCATCTTGCTGGGCATGCTGCTGCTCGGCATGGGCTTGGCCTGGCAGGGTTATCGTGGCACCCAGCAGGCACTGGTGGCTGCCGCCGGCGATTCCGCCCAGCAACTGGGCAAGACCATCGACGAACGCGCCCGGCGCTTGCTCGACCCGGCGCAGAGCAGCATCCGCCTGCTCGCTTTCAACCCGGCCGCCAGTACCTTGGCTCAGCGCCTGGAGCGGCTGCCGCAACTGGTCGAGAGCCTGAACGCCAACAAGATGCTCAGCGCCGCCTACGTCGGCTACCCCAATGGCGAGTTCCTGCTGGTCCGTCGGTTGCACGACCCGCAATCGCTTCAACGCTACGCGGCGCCAACCGGCACCGGCTTTCTGGTTCAGAGCATCAGCAAGGGGGATGACGGTACAAGCCTGGGCGAGTGGCGTTTCTACGATCCGCAGCTGACCTTGCTGCAAACCCAGGTCAAGCCGGACTATCACTACGATCCGCGCCAGCGCCCCTGGTTCATCGAAGCCTCAGGGCGCTCGACCACCGTGCTTACCAACCCTTACGTCTTCTTCACCACCCGTGAAGTCGGGGTGACCATGGCCCAGCGCAGCGTCGACGGCGCGGCGGTGATCGGCATGGATGTTTCGGTCAATGATCTGGCCAGCGAGAGCCAGGACCTGCGCATGACCCCTGGCACCGAGACCGCCGTGATCGATGAGCGGGGGAGTGTGGTGGCGTACCCGGACCTGAAGCGGGTCATCCTGCAGGAGGGAGCGGCGGTCCGCCTGTCGCGTATCGACGAACTGGGGATACCCAGCCTGGCGCGCATCCACGCCAACCCGCTTCAGGACAACCGGCCGCAACCTTATCAGGTGCAAGGGAAGACCTGGTATGGCATGCGCATACCGCTCACCACGCTGGTCGGCGAGGACTTCCAGGTGCTGATTGCCGTGCCGGGCGACGAGTTGCTGGCCGGTGCGCGCAAGGTGCTGTTCGAGCAGTTGCTGTGGGCGGCGGCGCTGATGGCCTTGCTGCTGCTGCTGGGCGCAGTGCTTGGCCAGCGCATCGGCCGTCCGTTGCGCCTGCTGGCCGAGCAGGTGCACGGCCTTGCCAACTTCGACTTCAGCCGCGAGGTGGGGGTGACGTCACAGGTGTCCGAGGTGCGTGAACTGAGCCAGGTGCTCAGCCGCATGTCCGGCACCATCCGCAATTTCCAGGCGATCACCCTCACGCTCAGCCGGGAAAGCCAGCTGGAGCGCATGCTCGAGGGTGTGCTCAGGCATCTTGTGGACGCCGCCGGGGTAAAGGCGGGTGCGGTGTACCTGTTCGATGACGACCAGTCCCTGCTGCGCCTGGCCGCTTCATGCCGGGGCGAGGACTACCCGGACGAACTGGCGGTCGCCGAGCACGAGCACGAGCACCTGGTGGCAGTCGTGAAACACGCGCTGGAGCTGCGTGGGCGCAGCCTTGCGGTGGTGCTCCGGGACCGTGGCCAGGTGCTGCTCGGTATCCTGGTCTTGCAGCTGGATGAGGGGCAGGCCGGTGATGAAGCCGGCCAGCCGTTCCGGCAATTCGTCGAGGAGCTGTCCGGTGCTGCGGCGGTGGCCATCGAGACGCGGCAACTGGCCGAAGCCCAGCAACGGCTGCTGGACGCCATGATCAAGCTGCTGGCCGATGCCATCGATGCCAAGAGTCCGTATACCGGCGGCCACTGCGAGCGGGTACCGCAACTGGCGCAGATGCTGCTGGACCAGGCCGTGCAGGCCGACAGCGGCCCCTACGCCAGCTTCAGCATGACCGATCTCGAGCGTTACGAGTTCCGGGTGGCCGCCTGGCTGCACGACTGCGGCAAGATCACCAGCCCCGAGTATGTGGTAGACAAGGCGACCAAGCTGGAGGGCCTGTACAACCGCATCCACGAAATCCGTATGCGCTTCGAGGTGCTCTGGCGCGATGCCGAGCTGGCTTATTGGCAAGGGCTGGCAGGTGGCGCAGATCAGCAGGTGCTGCAGGCGTCCCTGACGCTTTGCCATGCCCAGTTGCAGGAGGACTTCGCGTTCGTTGCCAGGGCCAATATTGGTAGCGAGCTCATGGACGAGGGCGATATCGAACGCTTGCAGCAGATCGGCCAGCGCCGCTGGCGGCGGCATTTCGACAACCGCTTGGGCATTTCCCGCGACGAAGAGGAGCGCTTCAAGGGCGTACCCGCGCTGCCATTGCCGGTGGATGAGCCGCTCCTGGCCGACCGCCCCGAGCATCGACTGCCCTGGGGCGCGCGCAAACCGCCGGTGGTCAAGGGCGACCCGCGCAATGCCTGGGGCTTCGACATGAGCCTGCCGGCCAATGCCAGCGATCAGGGCGAGTTGTACAACCTGTCGATCCGCCGCGGCACGTTGAACGACGAGGAGCGCTTCAAGATCAACGAACATATCGTGCAGACCATCATCATGCTTTCCAGCTTGCCGTTCCCGCGTCATCTGCGGCGGGTGCCGGACATCGCCGGCAACCACCACGAGAAGATGGATGGCAGCGGGTATCCGAGGCGATTGGGCAAAGCTGACCTGAGCATCGCCGAGCGGGTGATGGCGATCGCCGATATCTTCGAAGCCCTGACGGCTGCCGACCGGCCGTACAAGGCGCCGAAGACCTTGTCCGAATCGGTGAAGATCATGGTGTCCATGGCGCAGGGAAATCACATCGACGGGCAGCTACTGCGGCTGTTTCTGAGCAGCGGTGTGTATCGGCAGTATGCCGAGCGGTTCCTCCAGGAGCAGCAGATCGATGAGCTGGATGTGGAGTACTGGCTGAGGCAGATCTAGCGCTGCGGATGCTACAGCGCGTCCCGCGCCTTTCCCCGGTACACCCGCAAGACGTCCGCCATCACCGCCAGTGCGATCTCTGCCGGTGACTTGCTGCCCAGGTCCAGGCCGATGGGCATGTGCAACCGCTCGATCTGCGCCTGCGACAGCCCGCCAATGCGTCGCAAGCGCTCGGCGCGCTTGGCCGAAGTCGCTGCCGAACCCATGGCGCCGATGTAGAACGCCGGGGTGTTCACCGCCTCCAGCAATGCCAGGTCATCGATCTTCGGGTCGTGGGTCAGCGCCACCACCGCAGTGGCTGCATGGCAACCCCCCTCGGCGATGTACAGCGAGGGCAGCACGCGATGCATCCGCACACCCTCGAGATGCACGTGCGCCATCTCCTCGCGCGGGTCGCAGGCAACGACCTCGCAGCCCAGCGTGCGGGCGATGGCGGCGCACGCTTCAGCCACCGGTGACAGCCCGGCCAGCAGCACGCGCAAGGCAGGGCCGATGCCGATATGCACGGCATCTTCACTCATTTGCACGGCAACCCTGCTGTCACCCTGGGCTTCAAAGTCACCCGTTGCCAATCCGACCTTGCGCGTCACGCGTTGCTGGCCGAGCAGCGCAGCACGCAATACCTGCAAGTGCGCCAGCCACAGGTCGTTCGGCTCGCGTCGCTCAACCAGCACGACCAGCACGCCACCGCACGGCAAGCGCAAGCGACGACTTTCCGCCTGCCCGTCGCCATACCGCGCCACCTGCGCCACCTGCCTGAATTCTCCGCGCCAGAGGCTCTGCAGAAACTCCTCTTCAACACACCCACCCGACAACGACCCGACGTACGCCACGCCGCCATTGCTGACCAGCATCGCCCCTGGCGAGCGCGGTGCCGAGCCATAGGTGGAGAGCACCGTGCAGAGCCAGATCGTCTGGCCGGCTTGTGCCCATTGCAGGGCCTGGTCGATCACCTGCAGGTCAAGATGCTGCATGTTCCGCTACCTCGTTCCAAGGGTTGACAGCACAGCTGAAAAAGCCGCGCAAAGGCCCAACGTCTGTGGCAGTGTTAGCGTTCTGGCCAGCTCCACAGTGATTGCCCATGCAAACTCGCAAAACCGGTGTTCGCGCCCAGCAGGCCGACCGCACCAAGCAAAACATCCTCCAGGCTGCAGTGAAGGTCTTCAGCAAGGAAGGCTTCACCGGCGGGCGCATCGAGCAGATCTCCTCATTGGCCAAGTCCAATGACCGAATGATCTATTACTACTTCGGCAGCAAGGAGAAGCTGTTCATCTGCGTGCTGGAGCACATCTACGCAAGCTTCAACCAGGCCGAAGCCAAGCTGCGCCTGGACCTCTCCGACCCCGAGGGCGCGCTGCGCGAACTGGTCGCATTCATCTGGCACTACTACGTGCGCCATCCCGAGTTCGTCACCATCCTGGCCACCGAGAATCTCCATCAGGGCAAACACGCCAGGAAGTCGCCGAACCTCAAGGAATTGTCCGGCGAGGCGTTCGGTGTGCTGCGGCCGATCATCGAGGCCGGCCAGGCCAAGGGCCTGTTTCGCGCGGATATCGACATCAAGCACACCTACCTGATGATCGCTTCGCTCTGCTACTTCTATAACTCCAACCTCTACACGCTGAGTTCGTTCCTGGCCGTGGACCTGGCCGAAAAGCAGGCCAAGTCCGACTGGCTGGACTTCATCAGCGATCTCGCCCTGCGCGGGCTGCGCTGCTGAGATTCAATGGCTGCCGGGGTTGGCGCGCACTTGAGCGCTTTTGGCCATCAGCCCTTCCCAGGCCGGCTTGTCGGCCGCAAAGCGCTGGCGCAGGTAAGCGGCAAGGTCCGCTACCTGACGGTCCGACAAGCTGCCCTTGAACCCCGGCATGTAACCCAGGTCGCGTGTCGCCGGCGTTGGAATGCCGTGCAAGACGATACGCAGCAGGTTGTCCGGCAGGTCGCCGTGGACGTTGCTGTTGACCGCCATGGACGGGCTGACCCCGAACAGCTTCGGTCCAAGCCCGTCGCTGTGGCAGGCCATGCACGCGCCCTTGAACACCCGCTCGCCATTGCTCAGCGAAACCTGCGAATCGACTTGCGGCGCCGGCTTGGCAGCAAGCGTCTGCGGCGTGCCGTCGAGCGATGCCAGGTAGTGGGCGATAGCGCGTACATCGCTCTGCGGCAGTGTCGCCAATTCGCTGACCACCGGCCCCATGGGGCCGGCAGCGACGCCGTGTTTGTCGGAAAAACCGGTGCTCAGGTAAGTGAACAATTCGTTCTCGCTCCACGGTATCGACCCCTTGCCCAAGGCATTGAGCGCTGGCGCTTCCCAGCCATCGACCCTGCCGCCGGCCAGGTAGCTTTTGCCGCTCTTCTCCGCGCCCATCAGGTTGCGCGGCGAGTGGCACGCCGTGCAGTGGCCCAAGCCATCGACCAGATAGGCGCCACGGTTCCATTGCGCGCTGCGCTGCGGGTCGGGCTGGTATTCACCGCGCGAGAGAAACAGCGCGTTCCAGCCAGCCATCAGCGGGCGCTGGTTGAAAGGGAAGCGCATCTGGTTGGCGGGCGCCTCCTGCGGTACTGGCGCCTGTGACATCAGGTAGGCGTACAGCGCCTGCATGTCGGCATCGGTGATGTTGCGAAACGAGGTATAGGGAAAGGCCGGGTACAGGTGGCGGCCATCGCGGCTGATGCCCTCGCGCATGGCCCGCTCGAACGCGGCGAAAGACCAGCGACCAATGCCGGTGTCCGGGTCGGGGGTGATGTTGGTGCTGTGGAGCGTGCCGAACGGTGTCTCCATCGCCAGCCCCCCGGCATTGACCTTGCCGCCGCTGACCGTATGGCACACTGCGCAGTCGCCGGCAGCAGCCACTTGGCGCCCGCGTTCGAGCATCGAGGCCGACCAGCTACCGGCGGCGGGCGGCGTTACCGGGGCGATTTCGGCGCGCCAGGGCAGGGCGGTGGCCGCCATGCCCAGCGCGGCACCGAACACGCCGGCGAGCGAGCCGAACCACCATTTCGAGCGTTTCGGCGCGGGCGGCGCTGGCGCCGGCCCGTCGGCGCGGGGGCCTTCTGCGCCCAGTGCCGCACGCACCCGCTCGGCAGTGATCGGCAACTCGCGAAAGCGTATCCCGGTGGCATCGAAGATGGCGTTGGCGATGGCCGCCGCGCTCGGCACCGAGGCCGACTCGCCACTGCCCATCGGCGGCTCATGTTGGCGCGGCAGCATCATCACATCGATGGCCGGCACCTCGGGGAAGGTCAGGATCGGGTAGCCACCCCATTCCTTGCTCGCCACCTTTGAATCCTCGAAGCTCACCTGTTCCTTGAGCACGCGGCTGGTGGACTGGATCACGTTGCCATGGATCTGGTGCCGCACCCCTTCGGGGTTGACCATCATGCCGGCGTCATGGCCAATCACCACGCGCGTCACGGCTACCTCACCGGTGCGCCGGTCCACCGCGACATCCGCGACCCAGGCCGCCCAGGCGGCGCCGAAGCCGGGGAACTTGCTGTGGATGTAGCGTGCGTAGGCGAAACCGCGACCGCGCAAGACATCGCCTTCGGCGGGCACCTGCATGGGCTCGGTGCGCGGCTGCCAGCCGGCGCGTTCGGCGGTGGCCTGGACCAGGTCGATGGCACGCGGATCGGAAAGGTGCTTGAGGCGGTACTCGACCGGGTCGACACCGGCGGCAAAGGCCAGCTCGTCGATGTACGACTCATGGGCGAAGCTGTTGGGCATGGCCGACACACCGCGCATCCACGAGGCGCGCACCAGCGGCGTCATGTCATTGATGGTGACGCGCATGTGCTCATAGTCATAGGGCGGGATCGAGGTGCGGTCGCCCATCTCGAACAAGGCCGGTACCGGCTCCACCGCGCCTGTCAGCAGCAGGGCGAGGGTGGGGGCGCCATTGGAGGGGTAGCTGGTCTGGAAGTCGTAGGCAGCGACAGTGCCGTCGGCGTTCAGGCCGCCATCGATTTCCATCAGCTGTGCAGTGCCCTTGGGCTCCCAGGCATGCTCTTGCTCGCGGGTCAGTTGCACCCGCACAGGGCGGCCTACCGCGCGTGACAACAGCACCGCGTCGGCGCAGACATCATCGGCGCAGTTGCGGCCATAGCAGCCGGCCGCTTCCATGCGAATGATGTCGATGCGTTGTTCGTCACACGCCAGCAGCCAGGCCAGGTCGGCGCGCAGCAGGTGTGGGTTCTGGGTGCCGGACCAGACGCGGATCTGGCCTTCGGTAAAGTCGGCGAGGGCGCAGGACGGGCCGATCGAGCCATGCAGCTGATACGGCCAGAGATAGCTGCGGCTCAGGCGCTGGCTGGCATTGGCGATGCCGGCATCGACGTCGCCCTTGTCCAGCACGGTGCGCTGCACCCGGGGGTTGTCGCGGATCGCCTGGGCGACATCGCTGAGGTCGGGCAGCTTGCCGGTAAACGGCTTCCAGCTGATTTTCAGATCCTCGGCGGCGCGGATCGCCTGCTCTTCGCGCTCGGCGACCACGCCGACGAAGTCGCGGATGACCACCACCGCGATCACGCCAGGCACATGGGCAATGGAGGATTCGTCCACCGCCAGCAGGCTTTTACCGACGAAATCGCCGCTGTCGTGACCGGCATAGGGCGGCCGGATCACGCGGCCGTGGAGCATGTCGGGCAGGCGCATGTCGTGGACGTAGGTCAGCTCGCCGGTGGCTTTGCCAGGGATATCCACCCGCGCAGCGCTGCGACCGACCAGGCGGTAGTCCTCGATGGCCTTGAGCGGCGCATCGTCGGCAATGCGCAGTTGATGGTTTTCCCCCTGCACCAGTTCGGCAAAGCTCAGGGTGCGGACATCGCTGGCGATCAGCGTGCCTTCTTCCATGCGCAGCGTATCGGCCTGGCAGCCCAGGCGCAGCGCCGCCTGTTGCAGCAGGAAGCGCCGCGCGGTGGCCGCCGCCTTGCGCAGCGGCACGGCGGAAATCTGCAGGGTGGCGCTGGCGATGGTGGCGCCCTGGTTCGGCGCCCGCTCGGTATCACCGAGCACCATGTGCACCTGGTCCATGCGCAGGTCGAGTTCTTCGGCAACGATCTGCGCCAGAGACGTGCGGATGCCGGTGCCCAGGTCGACGTGGCCGTTGAAGGCGTAGACCCTGCCGTCATCACTGACCGCCAGGAACAACGCCAGCTCACGCGCCTTGACCGTGGGCGTCACGCCCTTGGCCACAGGGCCCGAGGGCGGGGTGATCTCATCGACGATCAGCAGGACGCCGGCTTTGCCCAGCAACTGGTCGCGGGTGGGAACGTGTTGCGAGTGGTTCATGCTCTTCTCCGGTTCTCAGGCCTGGCGGCCGGCAGCGCGGCGCACGGCGCGCAGAATTTCGACGTGGGTGCCGCAACGGCAGAGGTTGCCGGACAGCTCGTTGCGGATCTGTTCGTCGCTGGCGTCCGGGATGCGGTCGAGCAGGGCCTTGGCGGTCATGATCATGCCGTTCATGCAGTAGCCGCATTGGGCGGCTTGCTCATCGATGAACGCTTGCTGTACGGGGTGCGGCGCGGCCTTGCTGCCCAGCCCTTCGAGGGTGGTGATGTCGCGGTTCGCGGCGCCGGACAGGGGAATCACGCAGGAGCGCGCGGCGACGCCGTCGATGATCACCGTGCAGGCGCCGCATTCGCCCAGGCCGCAGCCGTACTTGGGGCCGTTCAGGCGCAGGTCGTTGCGCAGGATCAGCAGCAAGGGCGTGTCGGCCATGGCGCTGACTTCGATGCTCTGGCCGTTGATCCGCAGGGAGATGGTTGTTTGCATTGTTGGATCATCTCTGGAAGTTGCTTGCCATTCGAAAGCGAGTACCAGCGCGCTACCAAACCACTCAACGGGGGCGCTTGTTTCGGTAAGTACTCACTACATGAAAGGGTCAGGCAAGAAGCAGGCCAGGGATGATTTTTGGGGGGAGGGGTGTATCGCGAAGTGCAGGGTTTGAGATTTTTAGTGCCGTTGAAATCGAGCGCCGCCCGCGCGGCGCATCGCGAGCAAGCTCGCTCCTACATTTGTTGCAACGTGCCACGGTCTGTCAGGCCATGGTTG
>NZ_AKJC01000246.1 GCF_000282535.1 Pseudomonas sp. GM84
GCGATGAGGCCGGGGCAGGCAGGCGCCGGAAAGCCTGTTCGGGCCCTATCGCCGGCAAGCCGGCTCCCACAGGGATGGGGCAAGCTTCTAGCGTGTGGGAGCGGGCTTGCCCTGCGAAGAAATCACCACAGCGTTAGGCTCAGGGCGCCGGGTTCGGCTGTTCCTGATGAGCCGCCTCGATCGCCGCCAGCAGCTCGTCGCTCAGGTTCAGCTCCAGGCTCTTGAGGTTGCTCTCCAGTTGCACCAGGTCGGTCGCGCCAATGATGTTGCTGGTCACGAACGGCTGCCGCGTCACGAACGCCAGGGCCATTTGCGCCGGGTCCAGTCCATGGTCGCGAGCGATCTGCACGTAGCGGCTGCAGGCCGCCACGGTCTGCGGGTTGGAATAGCGGGCAAAGCGGGTGAACAGGGTCAGGCGTGCGTTTGCCGGGCGGGCGCCGTTTTCGTACTTGCCCGACAGCATGCCGAACGCCAGTGGCGAATAGGCCAGCAGGCCGCACTGCTCGCGAATCGCCACTTCCGCCAGACCCACCTCGAAGCTGCGGTTGAGCAGGTTGTACGGGTTCTGGATCGATACCGCCCGTGGCCAGCCGCGGCTTTCTGCCAACTGCAGGAACTTCATGGTGCCCCAGGGCGTTTCGTTGGACAGGCCGATGTGGCGGATCTTGCCCGCGCGCACCTGCTCATCGAGCACTTCGAGGGTTTCTTCCAGGGGCGTGAACAGGTCGTTGGCCAGGTGCTGGTAGCCCAGCTTGCCGAAGAAGTTGGTGCTGCGCTCCGGCCAGTGCAACTGGTACAGGTCGATGCGGTCGGTGTGCAGGCGCTTGAGGCTTTCGTCCAGCGCGGCGACGATGTGCGCGCGGTTGTGCTTGAGCTGGCCGTCGCGGATATGGCTGATGCCGTTGCCGGGGCCTGCAACCTTGCTGGCGAGGATCCAGGCGTCGCGGTCGCCCTGCTGGCGGAACCAGTTGCCAATGATGCGCTCGGTGGCGGCATAGGTCTCCGGGCGGGGCGGTACCGGGTACATTTCGGCGGTGTCGATGAAGTTGATGCCGCTGGCCTTGGCCATTGCGATCTGGGCAAAGGCTTCGGCCTGGTCGTTCTGCTCGCCCCAGGTCATGGTGCCCAGGCACAGGGCGCTGACATCCAGGTCGGTACGGCCGAGCTTGCGGTATTCCATCGGGAAGGCACTCCTTGGGCAAAGAAGCCCATAAAAGCAGGTTGAAATTTTTCGTGCAATCTGGATAATTCGGCCCCTCTCCGTGTGGAGGAAGTGATGCACCACCACGCAGGAAGAACCCCGTCGAACATTGGCGTGCCCGACCCGAGCCCCCAATAGCGTCTGTGTTCGGCTGCGCGCTTGCCCTTGGCAAGGTGTGCACTATCCAGTAAGATTCGCCGTCTATTTTTCGCTGGGCGGCCTCTGAGGCTTTAGAGAATGAAAACTTTTACTGCTAAACCGGAAACAGTAAAGCGCGAGTGGTTCGTAGTCGACGCCGCTGGTCAGACCCTGGGTCGTCTGGCTACCGAAATCGCTAGCCGTCTGCGTGGCAAACACAAACCAGAATACACCCCTCACGTTGACACCGGCGACTACATCGTCGTCATCAACGCCGAGCAGATCCGTGTGACTGGCGCCAAGTCTTCCGACAAGATGTACTACTCCCACTCCGGCTTCCCAGGTGGCATCAAGGAAATCAACTTCGAGAAGTTGATCGCCAAAGCCCCTGAGCGTGTTATCGAAACCGCGGTCAAAGGCATGCTGCCTAAGAACCCGCTGGGTCGCGACATGTACCGTAAGCTGAAAGTGTACGCGGGTGCTGCTCACCCACACACTGCTCAGCAGCCTCAAGAACTGAAGATCTAACGGGATAGTTCATTATGTCGGCGACTCAAAATTACGGCACTGGCCGTCGCAAGACCGCAACCGCTCGCGTTTTCCTGCGTCCGGGTACTGGTAACATCTCCATCAACAACCGTTCTCTGGACGTGTTCTTCGGTCGCGAAACCGCTCGCATGGTTGTTCGCCAGCCGCTGGAGCTGACCGAGACCGTTGAGAAGTTCGACATCTACGTCACCGTTTCCGGTGGTGGTGTCAGCGGTCAAGCCGGTGCGATCCGTCACGGTATCACCCGCGCTCTGATGGAATACGACGAAACCCTGCGTGGCGCTCTGCGTCGTGCTGGCTACGTCACCCGCGACGCTCGTGAAGTTGAGCGTAAGAAAGTGGGTCTGCGTAAAGCGCGTAAGCGTCCTCAGTACTCCAAGCGTTAATACCGCTTCGGCAGTCGAAAAAAGCCCGGTTCTTTGGAACCGGGCTTTTTTTATGTCTTGAACTAACCTGTCAGCATGTCCGTGGCGACTTGGCGCATAGACGCAGATCAAGCAAAGCGAGGGTTACAGCCTGTAGCGGGGGTAATCACCTTGTCAGTGTGTGGTTTTGTTTCTTACCATGGCGACCAATTTTTAGTGCCACAGACATTACCTAAGTACAGGCCTGATCCAACAGGCCAAAGCAAGCTGATGGGAGAGGACTGAATGAGCAATGACGGCGTCAACGCAGGCCGGCGCCGCTTCCTCGTAGCCGCGACATCCGTGGTCGGGGCAGCGGGGGCAGTGGGGGCTGCGGTACCGTTCGTGGGGTCATGGTTTCCCAGTGCCAAGGCGAAAGCGGCCGGCGCACCGGTGAAGGTCAATATTGCCAAGGTCGAACCTGGACAGCAGATGGTCGCCGAGTGGCGCGGTCAGCCGGTGTTCATCGTACGGCGAACGGAAGAGATCCTCGGAAACCTCAAGAAAATCACCGGGGAATTGTCCGACCCGGAGTCGAAGGCCTCGGTGCAGCCGGCGTATGTCGACCCCCAGGTGCGATCGATCAAGCCGGAAATCCTGATTCTCGTTGGCCTGTGTACCCACCTCGGTTGCTCGCCGACCTTCCGTCCGGAAGTCGCGCCTGCAGACCTTGGTCCCAAATGGGTGGGTGGCTATTTCTGCCCGTGCCATGGCTCCCATTACGACTTGGCTGGCCGGGTCTACAAGTCGCAGCCAGCACCTCTCAACCTGCCAGTGCCGCCGCACTCTTACGAGTCGGATGACCTCGTCGTCATCGGCGTCGACCAGGAGAAAGCATGATGAGCAAGTTCATGGACTGGATTGACGCTCGCTTCCCCGCCACCAAGATGTGGGAAGACCACCTGAGCAAGTATTACGCGCCCAAGAACTTCAACTTCCTGTATTTCTTCGGCTCCCTGGCCTTGCTGGTGCTGGTCAACCAGATCGTCACCGGCGTGTGGCTGACCATGAGCTTCACGCCCTCGGCGGAAGAGGCTTTCGCCTCGGTCGAGTACATCATGCGTGACGTGGAGTACGGCTGGATCCTGCGTTACCTGCACTCCACGGGGGCCTCGGCGTTCTTCATCGTGGTCTACCTGCACATGTTCCGCGGGCTGCTCTACGGCTCCTACCAGAAGCCACGCGAACTGGTCTGGCTGTTCGGCATGCTGATCTACCTGGCGTTGATGGCCGAAGCGTTCATGGGCTATCTGCTGCCTTGGGGCCAGATGTCGTACTGGGGTGCCCAGGTGATCATCTCGCTGTTCGGTGCCATCCCGGTGATCGGCGGGGACCTGACCCAGTGGATCCGCGGTGACTACCTGATTTCGGGCATTACCCTGAACCGCTTCTTCGCCCTGCATGTGGTGGCCCTGCCGATCGTGATTCTCGGCCTGGTTGTCCTGCACATCCTGGCGCTGCACGAAGTGGGTTCGAACAACCCCGATGGCGTCGACATCAAGAAGAAAAAGGACGAGAACGGCATCCCGCTGGACGGCATCCCGTTCCACCCGTACTACACCGTGAAAGACATCGTCGGCGTGGTGGTGTTCCTCTTCGTGTTCTGCGCCGTGGTGTTCTTCTTCCCGGAAATGGGCGGTTACTTCCTGGAAAAACCCAACTTCGAGCAGGCCAACGCGTTCAAGACGCCTGAGCATATTGCGCCGGTCTGGTACTTCACCCCGTTCTACGCGATCTTGCGTGCGGTACCCGACAAGTTGTTCGGTGTCATCGCAATGGGTGCTGCAATCGCCGTGTTGTTCGTCCTGCCCTGGCTCGACCGCAGTCCCGTGCGCTCGATGCGCTACAAGGGCTGGATCAGCAAGGTCTTCCTGCTGGTGTTCTGTGTGGCCTTCGTGATCCTGGGCGTGCTCGGCGTGCTGGCACCGACACCAGGGCGTACCTTGCTGTCGCAGGTGTGCACGGTGCTGTACTTCGCCTACTTCCTGCTGATGCCGTTCTACACAAGGCTCGAGAAGACCAAACCGGTTCCGGAAAGGGTGACTGGCTGATGAAAAAGTTGATTGCAGTATTTTTGCTGGCAGTGATGCCTGCCTTTTCCTTCGCTGCCGAACATGGCCTGGAACTGGACAAGGTCGATATCGACCTGACCGACAAGGCCGCCATGCAGGATGGTGCGCGGACCTTCGCCAACTACTGCATGGGCTGCCACAGCGCCAAGTTCCAGCGTTACGAGCGTGTGGCCGACGACCTGGGTATCCCTCATGAGCTGATGTTGGAAAAGCTGGTGTTCACCGGTGCCAAGATCGGTGACCACATGAACATCGGCATGAAGCCGAACGATGCCAAGACCTGGTTCGGTGCCGCGCCGCCCGACCTGACCCTGGTGGCTCGCGTGCGGGGTACCGACTGGCTGTACACCTACCTGCGCAGCTTCTACGAGGACAAGTCGCGGCCGTACGGGGTGAACAACAAGGTGTTCCCGAACGTCGGCATGCCCAACGTGCTGGTCGGCCTGCAAGGCAACCAGGTGATTGGTTGCAAGCAGGTGCAGACGGAGGTCGATGGCAAGAAACAATTCGACCCATTGACGGGCAGTCCGCTTACCCACGAAGCCTGTGACCAGCTGACCATCACGCCGAAATCCGGTACCCTGACCACCGAGCAGTTCGACGAGAAGGTCAAGAACCTGGTGACCTTCCTGGCCTATTCGGCCAACCCGGTCAAACTGGAAAGTCAGCGCATTGGTACTTATGTGTTGCTGTACCTGGCTTTCTTCTTCGTGTTCGCCTACTTGCTCAAGCGCGAATACTGGAAGGACGTGCATTGATCACGCAGTAATTTCTGGTTGTTGAACGCGCCCGGGGCGGCCTGGCAATTTTTGCCAGGCCGCCCCGGGCGCGTTTTCATTTACAGTTTCACGAGTATCCCTTGCGAGGAGGCGCTACATGGGCGCAACCAACCGGTTAGCCTGCTACTCCGGCCCTGCCGATCATTATTCTCATCGAGTCCGCCTGGTGCTCGCCGAGAAGGGCGTCAGCGTGCAGGTCATCGACGTCGATCTCGCCCGTCTTCCGCCGAAGCTGGTGGAGGTCAACCCTTACGGCAGTGTGCCGACGCTGGTCGATCGTGACCTGGCGTTGTATGAATCGACCGTGGTGATGGAATACCTCGAGGAGCGTTATCCGCATCCGCCTCTGTTGCCGGTGTACCCCGTTGCACGGGGCAACAGTCGCTTGCTGATGCATCGCATCCAGCGCGACTGGTGTGCTTTGGCTGATACCATACTCGACGCCCGCAGCAGCGATGCTGCCCGTGTCGAAGCGCGCAAGGCGCTGCGCGAAAGCCTGACCGGGGTTTCACCCTTGTTCGGCGAATTCGCCTGCTTCATGAGCGATGAGCAAAGCCTGGTCGATTGTTGTCTACTGCCCATACTCTGGCGTTTGCCGGTAATGGGTATCGAATTGCCGCGGCAAGCCAAGCCGCTGCTGGAATACATGGAGCGACAGTTCGCCCGCGAGCCATTCCAGGCGAGCTTGTCCTCCGTAGAACGTGAAATGCGCAAGCTTTAAGGAGCCGTTGATGAACTCCAGTCGCCCCTACCTGGTTCGAGCGCTGTACGAGTGGATCGTCGACAACGATTGCACCCCCCATATGCTGGTCAATGCCGAATACCCGGCTGTCCAGGTGCCGCAAGGCTTCGCCAGTGACGGCCAGATCGTCCTGAACATCTCCCCCAGTGCCGTGCGCAACCTGCACATGGACAATGAAGCCGTGAGCTTCGAGGGGCGCTTCAGTGGCGTGGCCCATTCGTTGTTCGTGCCGGTCGAGGCCATTCTCGGGATTTACGCCCGTGAAAATGGCCAAGGCATGGTCTTCGAGTTGGAGCCGCCGCTGATGGATGGCGACGAACTGGAAGATGAAGGTGTCGAGCCTGATGACGATGGTCCGCCAGAAGGGGGTGGGCAGCCCCCACGACCGACTGGTCGGCCAAGCCTGAAGGTGGTCAAGTAACAAAAAAGGCGATCCAAGTGGATCGCCTTTTTCATGCGCGCCTGGAATTACAGGTCGCTGATGGTGCGCACCTGGTCTTTGTTGATGCGGGTGCGTTTGCCGTCGAGCTGTTGGAACTCGTAGAAGCCTGTGGACTTCTGATATTTCGGCGCGTCGGTGGACTGGAACTCACGCCCGTCGTTGAGGGTGATCAGGCTAGGGGTGGAGCAGCCAGTCAGCGTGGCGAAGGCGCCAATCAGCAGGGTAGGCAGCAGAAGCTTTTTCATGCGGTGTTTCCTGGATTTCTGAAAGGTGAGGCTTTGTGCTTGTTCATGCTGGCCCTATCGCCGGCAGGCCGGCTCCCACAGGTTGTCCACAGTCGTTGAAATTGTGGGGCTCCTGTGGGAGCCGGCTTGCCGGCGATAGGGCTGGAGCAGCCCAATGAATCAGTCGATGTACTCGAACAGCTTGACGATCTTCTGCACCCCGGACACGCCCTGAACCACGGCAGTCGCCGAGTTGGCCTCCTGCTGGGTCACCAGGCCGAGCAGGTAGACGATACCGTTCTCGGTAATGACCTTGATGCGCGAGCTGGGCACGCTATTGTCGCCCAGCATCTGCGTCTTGATCTTGGTGGTCAGCCAGGCGTCGTTGTTGCGTGCCAGGATGGAGGAGGGGGGCATCACCTGCAGTTCGTTGTGTACTTTCTTGACCCGTTGTACCTGGCTGGCAGTCTGCTCGGCCAGGCTCTTGAGGTCAGCGCGCGGGGTTTGCCCGGCGAGCAGCACGATACCGTTGTAGCTGCTGACGACGATGTGCGAACCCCTGTCCAGGTCAGGGCTGGCTTTGGCAATGTTGACCTCCGCCTTGGTTTCGATCATCGAATCGTCGATCTTGCTACCGATGGTGCGTGTGCCGCGATCGTCCTCGATCGGCGAATTGCGGGCCGAGGTCAGTACCGAGCTGCAGCCGGTAACGCTCAGGCACAGGGTCAGGGCCATCAGGCCGAGGCGCTTGGGGATCATTCTTCACTCCCGAACAGTTGGCTGTCGATCAGATCGCACAGGCAATGGATCGCCAGCAGGTGGACTTCTTGAATACGCGCAGTGACTGTCGAAGGTACGCGGATCTCCACGTCCTCGGGCAGTAGCAGCGAGGCCATGCCGCCACCGTCTCGCCCAGTCAATGCTACGACAATCATTTCTCGATCATGTGCCGCCTGGATTGCTTGAATCACGTTGGCGGAGTTGCCGCTGGTCGAAATGGCCAGCAGTACGTCGCCGGGCTGGCCCAGGGCGCGGATCTGCTTGGAAAAGATTTCGTTGTAGCTGTAGTCGTTGGCGATGGAGGTGAGCGTCGAGCTGTCGGTGGTCAAAGCAATGGCCGGCAGGCTCGGGCGCTCGCGCTCGAAGCGGTTGAGCAACTCCGAAGAGAAGTGTTGGGCATCGCCAGCCGAGCCGCCGTTGCCACAGGCGAGCATCTTGCCCTCGTTGAGCAGCGCATTGACCATGACCAGGCTGGCCTGCTCGATGTGCGGTGCCAGGATGTCCATTGCCTGTTGCTTGGTGTCGATGCTGGCCTGGAACAGCCGGCGAATTCGGGATTGCATGTCCATCTGGTGACCTTAAGTGGGGCGGTGGCCTTTGCTACGCGCAACAGGGACCAGCCCGCGAAACATAGAGCAAGAAAATTGGAGTGGGTTCAGCATTCGAAGGCGTTTTTCAGCCATTGAAACGGTAGGCCTGCATGATGGCTTCCCTGCAGGGCGACAACGTCAAAACGGCAAGGGTGATTGGCCCAGCGGGACTCCTTCTGCAGGAACGCACTGGCGGCAAGCACCAGTCGTTTCTGCTTGCGCCCGTCGATACTGCCGAGGGCGCCGCCAAAGCCCGCATGCAACCGGTAGCGGACTTCGACGAATACTACTGTATCGGCGTCGAGCATGACCAGATCAAGCTCGCCACCTTTGCATCGCCAATTGCGCGTCAGCAGTTGCAGGCCTTGCCCTTGAAGGTGCTCAAGGGCTTGCTGTTCGGCGGCCTGGCCGGCGCTGGTCGATGAAGCGTCTGGCATCAGCGGGCGGTATCCGGCAGGCGCTTGACCTGGCCACCCGAGAACTCGGCCCATGGCAGCTGGCGTTCGATGCGCTGGTTGGCATTCATGCTCAGGTTGCCGGAGAGGCCTTGTACGCGGTTGTCCGGCAATGCCTTCAGTTGGCCCAGGCGTGGTGCCAGGCTGTAGGCATCGACACCCATGGCGTACAGGCGCCCCAGGCTGCCGGCGGCTTGCGGCCATTGCTGAACCACTTGCTGGCGCAGGCTGTTGCTGGTGTCGAGCAGCCACGGGGTTTCGCAGAAGCGGATGCCGTTCATGTCGTTGTACTGGTTCACGTCACCACTGGCGCTGTACAGGTTCGAGGTGGCGTAGACCGGTACATCGCCGGCGTACTGGAAATTCAGGGTTGGCTTGATCTGCTGTGCCTGTTGCGGGGTCGAGGCCAGGAAGATGAAGTCGATATCCTGGCGACGCGACGGCTGTGCGGCGATGCTGCCGCCAACGGTGCTCTGCAGGCTCTGCGCGCGGCTTTCGCTCTGGCGCAGCTGGAACAGGTTGGCGATCTGCTGGGCCAGGGCTACCGGCTGTGCAATACGCTCGGCGGCAATGATGGTGCCGCCGTGGCCTTCCCAGTCCTGGCGGAAGGCGGCCAGTACACGGTCACCCCATTCGCCGCTGGGTACCAGTGCCACTGCGCGAACCATGCCATCGGCGCGGGCGCGACGGGACACTTCGCGGGCTTCGTCCTCGGCGGCGAGGCCGAACTGGAACAGTTGAGGCGGGGCCTTCTGACCGGCGTCGGCATAGTTCAGGGCGAGGGTGGTGATAGGCAGTTGCGCATTGGCCGCGAGTTTTTTCACCAGCGGCTTTTCCAGCGGCCCGACCACCAGTTGCACGCCGTCGGCCTGGGCCTGGCGGTAGAAGTCGTCGATCGAGCCGATGCGCGAACTGTCGTAGACCTGTACGGCCGGTGCCTGTTGGCCAGCCTGCTGGGCCTGGAAGTGCGCGGCCATGAAGCCGTCACGCAGGGCACGGGCAACCCCGGCCAGCGGGCCTTCCTGGGGCAGCAGCAGGCCGATTTTGGTCAGTGGCTGGCTTGCCAGCTCCTTGAGTTTGGTCAGGGCCAATGGCAGCTGCATGGCGGCCGGGTGCTCCGGGTGCTGCTTGCGCCAGGTGTCGATGGCGGCCTGTTGCTGCTCCAGGGTGCCCGCGCTTTTCACGGCCAGGGCCAGGCTGGTCCAGCCTGCCAGGGTTTCGTTGTCGGTAGGCTGCTGCAGTTGTTCCGCAGGCAGCGAGGCGACCAGCGCCCAGATTGCATCATTGTTGGCGCTGGCGGCCTGGCCGCTGAGCAGCGGGGTCAGCAGCACGCGCTGCTGGGCGGCGGCCAAAGTCTGGCCATCGGCTTCCAGTGCAGCGGCTTGTACGCTGTAGGTGCGCACTTGCTGTGCTTCCGGCAGTTCGGCGATGTGTTGCAGGCTAGGGTGCGACAGTGCAGTCAGGGCCGCCTTGGGCTGGTTGCGGCTCATCGCCAGCTCGGCGCCGAGGGTGGCGGCGAAGATTTGCTGGGCGGGCTTGAGCGTGTCCATCGGCACTTGCTCGAGAATGCGTGCGGCGCGCGGGTAGTCCTTCTGCTTGTAGGCCAGGTCGGCAGCGCTCAGGCGCAGCAGGGCGGCGTCTTCCGCAGACTTGCTGGTGGCCGCTTTTTCGAGCAGTTGCTCGATGCTGGCATCCGGCGTGCGTGGCAGTTCGCCCAGGCTGGATGAGGGCGAGCTGGCGCAGGCTGCCAGCAGGGCGGCGAGGCAGAGGGCTGTGAACAGCCGCAGGCAAGCGATCATGTAAAGGTCCTGTTACTCGATCAAGTTGGCCGGCAATTGTACCCAAGCGCTGGCTCGGGCGCGATGTTGCTGTATGCCGAACCTTCACTATAGGTGCCTCGGCGCAGGTCGTCGGCGAAGTTCTTTGCGCCCTGTTGCCGGCGCTCGGGCTACAATGGCGCCTTTGATCCGAAAGGCAGGTGTGCGCAGTGACTGATGTGGCAGGGGCTTCGAAATCCACCGTGGGGACGCTGTATGTGGTCGCTACCCCCATCGGCAACCTTGACGACATGAGCGCCAGGGCATTGAAAGTGCTGGCCGATGTCGCCTTGATCGCCGCCGAGGACACCCGGCATTCGATCCGCCTGCTGCAGCATTTCGGTATCGAGACACCCTTGGCGGCCTGTCACGAGCACAACGAGCGCGACGAGGGCGGGCGCTTCATCGGCAAGTTGCTTGCGGGTGAAGATGTGGCGCTGGTCTCCGACGCCGGCACGCCGCTGATCTCCGACCCGGGCTATCACCTGGTGCGCCAGGCCCGTGCAGCCGGCGTCAGGGTGGTGCCGGTGCCAGGTGCCTGCGCGCTGATCGCCGCGCTGTCCGCTGCGGGCATGCCTTCGGACCGCTTCATCTTCGAGGGCTTCCTGCCGGCCAAGGCCGCCGGCCGTCGTGCGCGCCTGGAGCAGGTAAAGGAGGAGCCGCGCACGTTGATCTTCTACGAGGCGCCTCACCGTATCCTCGAGTGCCTCGAAGACATGGAGCTGGTGTTCGGTGCTGAGCGTCCGGCACTGCTTGCCCGTGAACTGACCAAGACCTTCGAGACCCTCAAGGGGCTGCCGCTGGGTGAGCTGCGTGCATTCGTCGCAGGCGACAGCAACCAGCAGCGTGGTGAGTGCGTGGTACTGGTCGGTGGCTGGAGTGCGCCGGAGGGCGAAGAGGGGATCAGCACCGAAGCGCAACGTGTGCTGGACTTGCTGCTGGCGGAGTTGCCGCTCAAGCGCGCGGCTGCGCTGGCAGCTGAAATTACCGGGGTGCGCAAGAACCTGTTGTATCAATTGGCCTTGGAAAAGCAGAAAGCTCAGTAGTGGCCATTTGATATAATTTACGCTATAGCTTGTTCTTGTGCGCGCCTGCCGTTAATCTTGGCGGCGGAGAGTCGATCGGACAGTCGCTGCCTTCTTTTGTTCCGCAAAGGAAGGGGGAGGAAAGTCCGGGCTCCATAGGGCAGAGTGCCAGGTAACGCCTGGGAGGCGCGAGCCTACGGAAAGTGCCACAGAAAATAACCGCCTAAGCACTTCGGTGCCGGTAAGGGTGAAAAGGTGCGGTAAGAGCGCACCGCGCGACTGGCAACAGTTCGTGGCTAGGTAAACCCCACTCGGAGCAAGACCAAATAGGGTTCCATTAGGCGTGGCCCGCGTCGGAACCGGGTAGGTTGCTAGAGGCGTCCAGTGATGGCCGTCGTAGAGGAATGACTGTCCTCGACAAAACCCGGCTTACAGATCGACTCTCCACCTTTCCCTCCTGCTCAATCGGTAGCAGATCTCTCTTGGTAAGACCAAAAAAATCTTACTCTTGATAAATCACTTTAACTTCGAACGGCATTCGTTTGAGTGGGTTTGATTTTTCACGTTTTTTTCTTCCCCTGATACTCCTTCCCTCTTCCTCAATCGCGCTAAATCTCGGTCCTGTAAGGGTTTTCCTTATGAACGTGCCTTGACGGTGCTGCGGGCGGATTCCTATAGTGTGCGCAAGTGGCAGAAAGTGGGATGAAGTGGGTTTTCTGGCACAAAAAAGCTAACATTGTGGGGAATCGCAGCCGTGTTCCGCGGAGCCAACGCCGTCAGCCTCGATGCAAAGGGCCGTCTCGCAATGCCGAGTCGGTACCGCGACGAGCTCGATTCGCGTTGCAATGGTCAGCTGATCGTGACCATTGACGCCGTTGATCCCTGCTTGTGTGTCTATCCCCTCGATGAGTGGGAACAGATTGAAGCCAAGTTGCGTGCCTTGCCGTCGTTGCGTGAGGAAAACCGCCGCCTGCAGCGTTTGCTGATCGGCAATGCGGTTGACCTGGAGCTCGATGGCAGTGGTCGTTTCCTGGTGCCGCCCCGCCTGCGTGAGCACGCCAAGCTGGACAAGAAGGCGATGCTGGTGGGGCAGCTGAACAAATTCCAGCTGTGGGATGAGGATGCCTGGAACCTGGTTTCGGCAGCCGACCTTGCAGCTATCCAACAACCGGGCGCCGTGCCCGACGATTTGCGTGACCTGATCCTGTGACTATAGATAGCGGCTTCAACCACATTACCGTCCTGCTCGACGAAGCTGTCGAGGCATTGGCCCTGCGCGCCGACGGTTGCTATCTGGACGGCACCTTCGGGCGTGGCGGACATAGCCGCCTGATCCTCAGCAAGCTCGGGCCGCAAGGCCGGCTGCTGGGCTTCGACAAAGATCCTCAAGCGATTGCCACCGGGCAAGCGCTGGCGGCCGAAGACGGCCGCTTTGTCATTGTGCAGCGCAGCTTTGCCGAGCTGGGCGCCGAAGTGGCCGAGCGCGGCCTGGATGGCAAGGTCAGCGGTATCCTGCTCGACCTGGGGGTTTCCTCGCCACAGCTGGACGACCCCGAGCGCGGTTTCAGCTTCCTCAATGACGGTCCGCTGGACATGCGCATGAACCCTGATCAGGGCATCAGCGCCGCCGAATTCATTGCCACCGCGCCTGTGGAAGAAATCGCCCGCGTATTCAAGGAATACGGTGAGGAGCGTTTTGCCGGGCGCATGGCGCGTGCCGTGGTCGAGCGTCGCGAAAAGCAGCCGTTCACCCGTACCGCCGACCTGGCCGAAGTGCTCAAGGTTGCCAACCCAGCCTGGGAAAAGGGCAAGAACCCCGCTACCCGCGCCTTCCAGGGGCTGCGCATCCACGTCAACAACGAGCTGGGTGACCTCGAAACCGGCCTTGAGGCGGCGCTCGATGCCCTGGAAGTCGGCGGCCGCCTCGCGGTCATCAGCTTCCACTCGCTCGAAGACCGCATCGTCAAGCTGTTCATGCGCAAGCTGGTCAAGGGCGAGGCCGATAACCTGCCGCGCAACCTGCCCGTGCAGCACAAGGTCTTCGAGCCGAAGATCCGTCTGATCGGCAAGGCGCAGTTCGCCTCCGAGGCAGAGCTCAAAGCCAACCCGCGGTCGCGCAGCGCCGTCATGCGGGTGGCGGAGAAGCTTCGGTGAGCCGGCTATTTGCCAAACCTTTACCAGGCGGAAGCTTCCTGATGCTTCTGCTGTTTGTCGCTGTGCTCGTTTCGGCCATCGCTGTGTCCTACAGCGCGCATTGGAATCGCCAGCTGCTCAATACCCTTTACGGTGAGTTGAGCGAGCGTGACAAGGCCCAGGCCGAGTGGGGTCGCCTGATTCTCGAACAAAGCACCTGGACCGCCGCCAGCCGAATCGAGAGCCTGGCCTCCGAGCAGCTGCAGATGCGCGTGCCGGCAGCGGACGAAGTGCGGATGGTGGCGCCATGATGAAACTCGAAGGCGCACTCTACCCGTGGCGCTTCCGCGTCGTGATCGGCTTGCTGGCCCTGATGGTCGGTGCCATCGCCTGGCGCATCATCGACTTGCAGGTGGTCGACCGCGACTTCCTCAAGGGGCAGGGTGATGCTCGCAGCCTGCGCCACATTCCGATTCCGGCGCACCGTGGCCTGGTCACCGATCGCAACGGTGAGCCCCTGGCCGTCAGTACCCCGGTCACTACCCTGTGGGCCAACCCCAAGGAAATGCAGGCGTCCAAGGAGCGCTGGCCGCAGCTGGCCGCCGCCCTCGGGCAGAACGCCCAGCAACTGACCGAGCGCCTGACGCAGCAGGCCAGCAAGGAGTTCATCTACCTGGTCCGCGGCCTGACCCCGGAGCAGGGCCAGCATGTGCTCGACCTGAAAGTGCCAGGTGTATACGGCCTTGAAGAATTCCGCCGCTTCTACCCGGCCGGTGATGTCACCGCGCACATGGTCGGGTTCACCGACCTCGACGACCACGGTCGTGAAGGGGTGGAGCTCGCCTACGACGAATGGCTGGCCGGGGTGCCCGGCAAGCGCCAAGTGATCAAGGACCGACGTGGTCGGCTGATCAAGGACATCCAGGTTACCAAGAACGCCAAGGCCGGTAAGACCTTGGCGTTGTCCATCGACCTGCGCCTGCAATACCTGGCCACCCGCGAGCTGCGCAACGCCATCGCCGAACAGGATGCCAAGGCCGGCAGCCTGGTGATCATGGACGTCAAGACCGGTGAAGTGCTGGCCATGGTCAACCAGCCGACCTACAACCCGAACAACCGTCGCAGCATGTTCCCGGCGGCCATGCGCAACCGGGCGATCATCGACGTGTTCGAGCCGGGCTCCACGGTCAAGCCGATCACCATGAGTGCCGCCCTGCAGAGCGGGCGCTGGAAACCCACCGACAAGGTCGAGGTGTACCCCGGCACCCTGCAGATCGGCCGCTACACCATCAGGGACGTGTCCAGGAGCGAAGGCCCGATCCTCGATCTGACCGGCATTCTGATCAACTCCAGTAACGTAGGCATGAGCAAGATCGCCTTCGATATCGGTGGCGAGGCCATCTACCGGGTCATGTCCCAGGTCGGCCTCGGTCAATACACAGGCCTGGGCTTCCCGGGCGAGCGCGTCGGCAACCTGCCCAACCACCGGGAATGGCGCAAGGCTGAAACCGCGACCCTGTCCTACGGCTACGGTGTATCGGTTACCGCCCTGCAGCTGGTGCACGCCTACGCGGCGTTGGCCAACGACGGCAAGATGGTGCCGCTGTCGATCCTCAAGGTCGACAAAACGCCAGAGGCTGTGCAGGCGATCCCGAAGGAAACCGCCGAAACCGTGCAGAGCATGCTGCAGCAGGTGATCGAAGCGCCGCGCGGTGTGTTCCGCGCCCAGGTGCCGTTCTATCACGTGGCTGGCAAGTCCGGTACCGCGCGTAAAGCCACCGTCGGTTCCAAGGGCTACACCGAAAACGCCTACCGCTCGCTGTTCGCCGGCTTCGGCCCGATGAGCGACCCGCGCTACGCCATCGTCGTAGTCATCGACGAGCCGAGCAAGGGCGGTTACTTCGGTGGCCTGGTCTCGGCGCCGGTGTTCAGCAAGGTCATGTCGGGCACCCTGCGCCTGATGAACGTGCCGCCAGACAACCTGCCGCCGCCAACAGAGCAGCAACAAGTGAATGCAGTACCCGCCAAGGGAGGGCGTGGATGATGACAATGCCATTGAGCAAGCTTTTCGCCCACGCCAGCCGTGATCCCTTGATCCGCGAACTGACTCTGGATAGCCGCGCCGTGCGGCCGGGTGACCTGTTCCTGGCCGTACCAGGCGCCAAGGTCGATGGCCGTGACCATATCGCTGACGCCCTGGCCCGTGGTGCGGCAGCCGTTGCCTACGAAGAGCAGGGCGCCAGCGTGCTGCCCATCACTGATGCGCCGCTGATTCCGGTCAAGGGGCTGATCTCGCAACTTTCCAGGATCGCTGGCAGTTTTTATGGCGAGCCGAGCCGCCAGCTGAACCTGGTCGGCGTGACTGGCACCAACGGCAAGACCAGCGTCACCCAGCTGGTGGCTCAGGCGCTCGACGCGCTTGGCCAGCGTTGCGGCCTGATCGGCACCTTGGGAACGGGCTTCTATGGCGAACTGCAGAGCGGCCGTTTGACCACGCCTGACCCCATTGCGGTGCAGTCGACCCTGTACGACCTGAAAAAGGGTGGCGCCAAGGCCGTGGCCATGGAGGTTTCGTCCCATGCCCTGGAGCAAGGGCGCGTCGCCGCGCTGGAATTCGATATCGCGGTGATGACCAACCTGTCCCGCGACCACCTCGACTACCACGGCAGCATGGAGGCCTATGCGGCCGCCAAGGCGAAGCTGTTTGCCTGGCCGAGCCTGCGCTGCCAGGTGGTCAATCTTGATGACGAATTCGGTCGCCGCCTGGCCGAAGACTTTGCCCGTCGTCCAAGTGCCGATCATGTCGAGACCCGGCTGCTCAGCTACAGCCTGGAAAACCCGGACGCTTCCTTGTATTGCCGTGAAGCCAGGTTCGATGACGATGGCGTGCGCGCCGTCCTCGTTACCGCCCAGGGTGAGCGCACCTTGCGCAGCCAGCTGCTCGGCCGCTTCAACCTGAGCAACATGCTCGCAGCCGTGGCAACGCTGCTGGCCCTGGATTATTCGCTGGATGAAATCCTCAGGGTCACGCCGCAGCTTCAGGGGCCGGTAGGCCGCATGCAGCGCCTGGGCGGCGGTAAAAAACCGCTCGTGGTGGTCGATTACGCCCACACCCCAGACGCACTGGAAAAGGTTCTCGAAGCCCTGCGCCCGCACGCTCATGGCCAGTTGCTGTGCCTGTTCGGTTGCGGCGGCGATCGTGATCGCGGCAAGCGTCCGCTGATGGCCCAGGTGGCCGAGCGTCTGGCCGATCGCGTGCTGGTCACCGACGACAACCCGCGTACCGAAGACCCCCAAGGCATCTTCGCTGATATCCGCCCTGGTTTCGCCAAGCCTGCCGACGTCGATTTCGTCGCCGGCCGCGGCCAGGCCATTGCACAGCTTATCGCTTCTGCCGCAGCCGACGATGTGATCGTCCTGGCCGGCAAGGGGCACGAGGATTACCAGGAGATCAATGGCGAACGCCATGATTTCTCCGATCTGGTCGAAGCCGAGAAGGCACTTGCAGCCTGGGAGGCTCCACATGCTTGAATCCATGACACTCAGCCAGCTGACAACGGCACTGAGTGCTCGTCAGGTCGGCGCCGACGTCAGCTTCACCGGCGTCAGTATCGACAGTCGCAGTGTTGCCGCCGGGCAGCTGTTCGTTGCCCTGGCTGGCCCACGGTTCGATGGCCACGATTACCTGGCCGATGTAAAAGACAAAGGCGCCGTAGCCGCGCTGGTCGAGCGCGAAGTTGCCGGCGTCGATCTGCCGCAACTGGTGGTTGCCGACTGCCGCCTGGCCCTCGGCCAGCTCGGTGCCTTGAACCGCGCCGCCTTCGACAAGCCCGTCGTCGCCATCACCGGTTCCAGCGGCAAGACCACGGTCAAGGAAATGCTCGCCAGCATCCTGCGTACCCGCGGTCTGGTGCATGCCACCCGTGGCAACCTGAATAACGACCTTGGTGCGCCACTGACCCTGCTGGAAATTGCCCCGGAGCACAGCGCCGCAGTGATCGAGCTGGGCGCTTCGCGCATCGGCGAGATTCGCTACACCGTCGGCCTGACCCAGCCGCAGGTGGTCATCATCAATAACGCCGGTACCGCCCATGTTGGCGAGTTCGGGGGGCCGGAGAAGATCGTCGAGGCCAAGGGCGAAATCCTCGAAGGGTTGGGTGAAGGCGGCATGGCCATCCTCAATCTGGACGACAAGGCCTTTGCAATCTGGAAGGCCCGTGCCGGTACGCACAAGGTCATCAGTTTCGCCCGCAATGACGTGCGCGCCGATTTCTACGCCACCCATATTGGTCGCGATGCGCGGGGTTGCCCGTCGTTCACGCTGCATGGCGCCGGAGAGTCGGTGGATGTCCAACTCAACGTACTGGGTGAGCACAACGTCAGCAACGCATTGGCCGCCGCTGCCGCTGCCCATGCCGTTGGTCTGAGCCTGAGCGGCATCGCCGCCGGCCTGAACGCCGTGCAACCGGTCAAGGGCCGCACCGTGGCGCAAATTGCGGCCAATGGCGTGCGGGTAATCGACGACAGCTACAACGCAAATCCCACCTCGATGTGCGCGGCCATTGATATACTCGCCGGCTTTTCCGGGCGCACCGTTCTGGTGCTGGGTGATATCGGCGAGCTGGGCCAGTGGGCGGAAGAAGGCCACCGTCAGGTGGGTGATTACGCACGCGGCAAGGTCGACGCCCTGTACGCAGTGGGCAGCAACATGACACACGCGGTCAAAGCGTTCGGTACCAATGGCCGCCATTTCGCGACACAAGCTGAGTTGATCGAAGCCGTTCAGGCCGAGACTGCCAGCAACACCACTATCTTGATCAAGGGCTCGCGCAGCGCTGCGATGGAAAACGTCGTGGCGGCATTGTGCGGTGCCAGCGGGGAGAAACATTAATGCTGCTGCTGTTGGCTGAGTATCTGCAACAGTTCCATAAAGGCTTCGCGGTCTTCCAGTACCTGTCCCTGCGCGGGATTCTCGGTGTACTGACCGCGTTGTCACTGGCGCTGTGGCTGGGCCCGTGGATGATCCGTACCCTGCAGATCCGCCAGATCGGTCAGGCCGTCCGTAATGACGGCCCGCAATCGCACCTGTCCAAATCCGGCACCCCCACCATGGGCGGTGCCTTGATCCTGTCCGCCATCGGTGTCAGTACCCTGCTGTGGGCCGACCTGACCAACCGCTACGTCTGGGTCGTGCTGATCGTCACCTTGTTGTTCGGCGCCATTGGCTGGGTCGATGACTACCGCAAGGTGATCGAAAAGAACTCGCGTGGCCTGCCCAGCCGCTGGAAGTATTTCTGGCAGTCGGTCTTCGGCCTGGGCGCTGCCGTGTTCCTCTACATGACCGCGCCGACCAGCGTCGAGACCACCCTGATCGTGCCGTTTCTCAAGGACGTCACCATCCCGCTGGGCGTCGGCTTCGTCGTTCTCACCTATTTCGTGATCGTCGGCTCGAGCAACGCGGTCAACCTGACCGATGGCCTCGATGGCCTGGCGATCATGCCGACGGTGATGGTGGGCGGTGCCCTGGGCATCTTCTGCTACCTGTCGGGCAACGTGAAGTTTGCCGAATACCTGCTGATTCCCTACGTGCCGGGTTCGGGCGAGCTGATCGTGTTCTGCGGCGCGCTGATCGGCGCGGGCCTGGGCTTCCTGTGGTTCAACACTTACCCGGCCCAGGTGTTCATGGGTGACGTCGGTGCGCTGGCGCTGGGCGCCGCGCTGGGCACCATCGCGGTGATCGTGCGTCAGGAAATCGTCCTGTTCATCATGGGCGGCATCTTCGTTGTGGAAACCCTGTCGGTGGTGATTCAGGTCGCCTCCTTCAAGTTGACCGGCAAGCGCGTGTTCCGCATGGCGCCGATCCATCACCACTTTGAACTCAAGGGTTGGCCCGAGCCACGCGTGATCGTCCGTTTCTGGATCATCACCGTGATCCTGGTGCTGATCGGCCTTGCAACCCTGAAACTGAGGTAGACGAGCGTGTCACTGATCGCTTCCGACCAATTCCGCATCGTTGTCGGCCTCGGCAAGAGCGGCATGTCCCTGGTTCGCTTCCTGGCGAACCGGGGCATTGCCTTTGCGGTCGCCGACACCCGCGAGCAACCGCCGGAACTGGAAACCCTGCGCCGTGATTACCCGCAGGTGGAAGTGCGTTGTGGGGAACTTGACGTAGACTTCCTGTGCCGCGCCAACGAGCTGTACGTGAGCCCCGGCCTGGCCCTGGCCACACCGGCCCTGCAGCAGGCTGCGGCACGCGGCGTGAAGCTGTCTGGCGACATCGAGCTGTTCGCCCGTCATGCCAAGGCCCCGATCATTGCCATCAGCGGTTCCAACGCCAAGAGCACGGTGACCACCCTGGTCGGCGAGATGGCAGCCAAGGCTGGCAAGCGTGTGGCCGTCGGCGGCAACCTGGGCACGCCAGCCCTGGACTTGCTCGCGGATGATATCGAGCTGTATGTCATGGAGCTTTCGAGCTTCCAGCTGGAAACCACCGATCAGCTCAACGCTGAAGTGGCCACCGTGCTGAACATCAGCGAAGACCACATGGACCGCTACAGCGGCTTGCCCGCTTATCACCTGGCCAAGCACCGGATCTTCCGGGGTGCCCGTCAGGTGGTGGTCAACCGCCAGGACGCGCTGAGCCGGCCGCTGCCGGTTGAAGGCCGCCCGTGCTGGACCTTCGGTCTCAATGCACCCGACTTCAAGGCCTTTGGCCTGCGCGAAGTCGATGGCGAGAAACACCTGGCTTTCGAGTTCCAGACCCTGATGCCGGCCCGCGAGCTGAAAATCCGCGGCGCGCACAACCAGAGCAACGCCCTGGCCGCCCTGGCCCTGGGCCATGCTGCCGGCCTGCCGTTCGCGCCGATGCTCGAAGCCCTGCGCGAGTTCGCTGGCCTGGTCCATCGTTGCCAGT
Organism: Pseudomonas sp. GM84; assembly: GCF_000282535.1. Taxonomy (GTDB): domain Bacteria; phylum Pseudomonadota; class Gammaproteobacteria; order Pseudomonadales; family Pseudomonadaceae; genus Aquipseudomonas. The sequence goes on from NZ_AKJC01000246.1 coordinate 20,265, forward strand.
GGGTACGTGAGCGCAACGGCGTGAACTGGTACGACGATTCCAAGGCCACCAATGTGGGCGCCGCGCTGGCGGCCATCGAAGGCTTGGGCGCGGACATCGAAGGCAAGCTGGTGCTGATCGCCGGTGGCGACGGCAAGGGCGCCGATTTCGCGGCCCTGCGCGAGCCGGTGGCACGCTTCTGCCGCGCCGTGGTACTGCTTGGCCGTGATGCCGAACGCCTGGCCGAAGCGCTGGGCGATGGCGTGCCGCAGGTTCGGGTCAAGACCCTGGATGAGGCCGTCCAGCAATGCGCCGAGCTGGCCCAGCCAGGCGACGCCGTGCTGCTGTCGCCAGCCTGCGCCAGCCTCGACATGTTCAAGAACTTCGAAGAGCGTGGGCGCTTGTTCGCCCAGGCGGCGGGAGGGCTGGCATGATCTTCGGCATCCTCAAGCCCTACCCGTCGCCGCTGATCAGCGGCCGTGGCATCGACCTCGACTTCGCCTTCCTGGCTGGCTGCCTGGCACTGCTCGGCCTGGGGCTGGTGATGATTACCTCGGCGTCCTCGGAAGTGGCCGCGGTACAGTCCGGCAACCCGCTGTACCACATGTTCCGCCACCTGGTTTACGTGTTCATCGGGCTGGTCGCCTGCGGCGCCACCATGCTGGTGCCGATCGCCACCTGGCAGCGCATGGGCTTCATGATGCTGGTCGGCGCCTTCGGCCTGCTGGTGCTGGTGCTGGTACCCGGCATCGGCCGTGAAGTGAACGGCTCGATGCGCTGGATCGGTTTCAGTTTCTTCAACGTTCAGCCTTCGGAAATCGCCAAGGTCTTCGTGGTCATCTACCTGGCGGGCTACCTGGTTCGCCGGCAGACCGAGGTGCGCGAAAGCTGGATGGGCTTCTTCAAGCCGTTCATCGTGCTGCTGCCGATGGCGGGCCTGCTGCTGATGGAACCCGACTTCGGTGCCACCGTAGTCATGATGGGCGCTGCGGCGGCCATGCTGTTCCTCGGCGGGGTGGGGTTGTTCCGCTTCAGCCTGATGGTGGTGCTGGCGGTGGTCGCCGTGTTCGTCCTGGTCCAGGCGCAGCCCTACCGAATGGCGCGCCTGATCACCTTCACCGACCCCTGGTCCGATCAGTTCGGCTCCGGCTATCAGTTGACCCAGGCGCTGATCGCCTTCGGTCGCGGCGAGTGGCTGGGCGTGGGCCTGGGCAACAGCGTACAGAAGCAGTTCTACCTGCCTGAAGCGCACACCGACTTCGTGTTCTCGGTGTTGGCCGAAGAGCTGGGCGTGGTCGGCTCGCTGGTGACCGTCGGGCTGTTCGTCTTCGTCACCGTGCGCGCCTTGTATATCGGCTTGTGGGCCGAGAAGGCCAAGCAGTTCTTTGCCGCCTACATGGCGTTTGGTCTGGCGTTCCTGTGGATCGGTCAGTTCCTGATCAACATCGGGGTGAACGTCGGCCTGCTGCCGACCAAGGGCCTGACCCTGCCATTCCTTAGCTACGGCGGTAGTTCGCTGGTGATCTGCTGCGCTTGCGTGGGCTTGTTGCTGCGCATCGAATGGGAAAGTCGCACGCACCTGGGCAGCGAGGAACACGAATTCAAGGAAAGTGATTTTGCCGAGGAGACCAGTCATGGCCGCTGACGGCAAGAACGTACTGATCATGGCCGGCGGCACCGGGGGCCACGTGTTCCCGGCTCTGGCCTGTGCCCGTGAATTCCAGGCCCGCGGTTACAGCGTGCACTGGCTGGGCACGCCACGTGGCATCGAGAACGAACTGGTGCCCCAGGCAGGCCTGCCGCTGCACCTGATCCAGGTCAGCGGCCTGCGTGGCAAGGGCAAGCTGTCGCTGCTCAAGGCGCCGTTTACCCTGGTCAAGGCCGTGCTGCAGGCACGGCGCATCATTCGCCAGCTCAAGCCGGCCTGCGTAGTGGGCTTCGGCGGCTACGTCACCGGCCCCGGCGGCGTGGCCGCACGCTTGTGTGGCGTGCCGCTGGTGATTCACGAACAGAATGCCCGCGCAGGTACCGCCAATCGGCTGCTGGTGCCGTTGTCGGCGCGAGTCTGCGAAGCTTTCCCCGGCACTTTCCAGGCCAGCGACAAGCTGCGTACCACCGGCAACCCGGTGCGCCCGGAGCTGTTCATGGACGCGCAGCGCGCGCCCTTGGCCGAGCGCCGTGCTCGCCTGCTGGTCATGGGCGGCAGCCTCGGTGCGGAACCATTGAACAAATTGTTGCCTAAGGCCCTGTCCGAGGTGCCTGCAGGCCTGCGTCCCGAGGTGTTCCACCAGGCCGGGAAGAACCACGCGCCGATCACCGCCGAGCGTTATCACGAAGCGGGCGTCGAGGCTCAGGTAGAGCCGTTCATCAAGGACATGGCCCACGCCTATGGCTGGGCCGACATGGTGGTGTGCCGTGCCGGTGCCCTGACCGTCAGCGAACTCGCGGCGGCTGGCCTGCCTTCGATGCTGGTGCCTTTGCCCCATGCGATCGACGACCACCAGACCCACAACGCCCAATATCTGGCTCGGGAAGGCGCCGCCTTCCTCATGCCACAAGCGACAACTGGCGCAGCGCAACTCGCTGAACGCCTGAACGAGGTGCTGATGCAACCCGAGAAACTCAACACCATGGCTGGCACCGCAAGGCGCCTGGCCAAACCTGCTGCAACCAGCACCGTGGTCGATATCTGCCTGGAGGTGGCCCATGGTTGAAAGCCAGAAAGCCATGCCCCAGCCGAAGATGGGCCGCATCCGTCGCATCCACTTCGTCGGTATCGGCGGCGTGGGCATGTGCGGCATCGCCGAAGTGTTGCTGAACCTTGGCTATGAAGTGTCCGGTTCCGACCTCAAGGTCTCGCCGGTCACCGAGCGCCTGGAGTCGTTCGGCGCCGAGATCTTCGTCGGCCACCGTGCCGAGAACGCTGCCAACGCCGACGTGCTGGTGGTTTCCAGTGCCATCAACCCGGCCAACCCGGAAGTCGCCACCGCCCTCGAGCGGCGTATTCCGGTGGTGCCGCGCGCCGAGATGCTCGCCGAGCTGATGCGCTATCGCCATGGCGTGGCGGTGGCCGGCACCCACGGCAAGACCACCACCACCAGTCTGCTCGCCTCGGTGTTCGCTGCAGGTGGCCTGGACCCGACTTTCGTCATCGGTGGCCGCCTGACCGCCGCCGGCACCAACGCGCAGCTGGGCACCAGCCGTTACCTGATCGCCGAGGCCGACGAGAGCGACGCCAGTTTCCTGCACCTGCAGCCGATGGTTGCCGTGGTCACCAACATCGACGCCGACCACATGGCCACCTACGAAGGTGACTTCAACAAGCTGAAGAAAACCTTCGTCGAGTTCCTGCACAACCTGCCGTTCTACGGCCTGGCCGTGATGTGCCTGGACGATCCGGTGGTGCGCGAGATCCTGCCACAGGTCAAGCGCCCGACCGTCACCTACGGTTTCAGCGATGAGGCCGATATCCGCGCCATCAATGTGCGTCAGCAGGGCATGCAGACCCACTTCACCGTGCTGCGCCGTGACCGCGAGCCGCTGGACGTCTCGGTGAACATGCCCGGCAACCACAACGTGCTCAATGCCTTGGCTACCATCGCCATCGCTACCGACGAAGGCATCAGCGACGAAGCCATCGTCCAGGGCCTGTCCGGCTTCCAGGGCGTCGGCCGACGCTTCCAGGTCTACGGCGAGCTGCCGGTCGAAGGCGGCAGCGTGATGCTGGTCGACGACTACGGCCACCACCCGACCGAAGTGGCGGCAGTGATCAAGGCCGTGCGTGGCGGGTGGCCGAGCCGCCGCCTGGTCATCGTCTACCAGCCGCACCGCTACAGCCGCACCCGCGACCTGTACGACGATTTCGTGCAGGTGCTGGGCGATGCCAACGTGCTGCTGCTGATGGAGGTGTACCCGGCCGGCGAAGAGCCGATCCCGGGCGCCGACAGCCGCCAGCTGTGCCACAGCATCCGCCAGCGCGGCAAGCTCGACCCGATCTACATCGAACGTGGCGCGGAGCTCGCGCCGCTGGTCCAGCCGCTGCTGCGCGCCGGCGACATCCTGCTGTGCCAGGGCGCCGGTGATGTCGGTGGCCTGGCCCCGCAACTGATGAAAAGCCCGCTGTTCGCAGGCGCCAAGCAGGAGAAGTCGAAATGACCAGCGCCTACGACAAGCTGCATTCCACCCTCGATGCGAAAGCCTTCGGCCGCGTTGCCGTGCTTTACGGTGGCAAGAGTGCCGAGCGTGAGGTGTCGCTGAAATCCGGCGCCGCCGTGATCGATGCACTGACCACCGCCGGTGTCGACGTTGTCGCCATCGATGTGGGCGACGACCTGTTGGCCCGCCTGCAAAGCGAGAAGATCGACCGCGCCTTCATCATCCTCCACGGCCGTGGCGGTGAGGACGGCAGCATGCAAGGCCTGCTCGAGTGCCTGGGCATCCCTTACACCGGCAGCGGCATCCTCGCGTCCGCCCTGGCCATGGACAAGCTGCGCACCAAGCAGGTGTGGCAGAGCCTGGGCATTCCGACCCCGCGTCACGCGGTGCTGGCCAGCGAGCACGATTGTATTGCCGCTGGCGCGGAACTGGGCTTCCCGTTGATCGTCAAACCAGCCCATGAAGGTTCCAGCATCGGCATGGCCAAGGTGAACAGCGTGGAAGAGCTGGTCGCCGCCTGGAAGGATGCCGCCAAGTACGATTCGCAAGTTCTGGTCGAGCAATGGATTCACGGCCCGGAGTTCACCATCGCCGTTCTGCGAGGCCAGGTGCTGCCGCCGATCGCCCTGGGTACGCCGCACGTGTTCTACGACTACGACGCCAAGTACATCGCCAATGACACCCAGTACCGCATCCCGTGCGGCCTGGACAGTGTCAAGGAGCAGGAACTGATCGCCCTGACCGCGCGCGCCTGCGATGCCATCGGCATCGAAGGCTGGGGGCGGCTGGACGTGATGCAGGACGAGCAGGGCCGGTTCTGGCTGCTCGAAGTCAACACCGCACCCGGCATGACCGATCATAGCCTGGTGCCCATGGCGGCCCGCGCGGCCGGCCTGGACTTCCAGCAACTGGTGCTGGCGATCCTGGCCGACAGCGTAGCGACGCGAGGTTAACGAACCATGCAAGGCGCAATGATACGTCAGCAGCAACCCGTTACCGGCCGTAGCAAGCCGGTGCCGCGCGGTGCCAGCCGACTGGTGGCTGACGAGCCCGTATCGGCGCGCCTGCCGCGGCCAAGCCTGGGTGGCCTCAAGCGCCTGCTGTGGCCGGTGCTGCTGGTGGCAGCCGGCTTTGGTGCCTACGAGGGCGCTGTCCGGCTGATGCCCTACGCCGACCGGCCCATCAACAAGATCGACGTGCAGGGCGACCTCAGCTACATCAGCCAGCAGTCGGTACAGCAGCGGATCGCGCCCTATGTGGCGGCGAGCTTCTTCAGCGTCGACCTCACGGCGATGCGCGCAGAGCTCGAGCAGATGCCATGGATCGCCCACGCCGAAGTGCGCCGGGTGTGGCCGGACGAGGTGGTGATCCGCCTGGAAGAACAGTTGCCGGTAGCGCGCTGGGGTGATGAGGCCTTGCTCAACAACCAGGGCGAGGCCTTTACCCCGCGCGAGCTGGCCAACTACGAGCACCTGCCGCAGCTGGCCGGGCCGCAGCGCGCTCAGCAACAAGTCATGCAGCAGTATCAGGTATTGAGCCAGATGCTGCGCCCCTTGGGCTTTTCCATCGCTCGCCTGGAGCTGCGCGAGCGGGGCAGCTGGTTCCTGACCACCGGTGCAAGCAGTGCCGGGCCAGGTATCGAGCTGCTGTTGGGGCGCGACCATCTGGTGGAGAAGATGCGCCGTTTCATTGCCATTTACGACAAGACACTCAAAGAGCAGATCACCAACATCGCCCGCATTGATCTGCGTTATTCCAACGGACTTGCCGTTGGTTGGCGGGAACCGAACGCACCGACGACGGCCCAACCCGCCGTTGCGAAGAATTAGAGAGAGACAGGACCATGGCAAACGCGCATAGCGGCAAAATGATCGTCGGGCTGGACATCGGCACCTCCAAGGTGGTGGCGCTGGTGGGTGAAGTGGGCGAAGACGGCACCCTGGAGATCGTGGGGATCGGCACCCATCCGTCCCGCGGCCTGAAGAAGGGTGTGGTGGTGAACATCGAGTCGACCGTGCAGTCGATCCAGCGTGCGGTGGAAGAAGCCCAGCTGATGGCCGGCTGCCGCATCCACTCGGCGTTCGTGGGTGTTGCCGGTAACCACATTCGCAGCCTGAACTCCCACGGCATCGTCGCCATCCGCGACCGCGAGGTCAGCGTGGCTGATCTGGAGCGCGTACTCGACGCCGCCCAGGCCGTGGCCATTCCGGCCGACCAGCGCGTGCTGCACACCCTGCCGCAGGACTACGTGATCGACAACCAGGAAGGCGTGCGCGAGCCGCTGGGCATGTCCGGCGTGCGCCTGGAAGCCAAGGTTCACGTGGTGACCTGTGCAGTCAATGCTGCACAGAACATCGAAAAATGCGTGCGCCGCTGCGGCCTGGAAATCGACGACATCATCCTCGAGCAACTGGCCTCGGCCTATTCGGTGCTGACCGACGATGAAAAAGAACTGGGCGTGTGCCTGGTGGACATCGGTGGCGGTACCACCGACATCGCCATCTTCACCGAAGGCGCCATCCGCCACACCGCGGTGATCCCGATTGCCGGCGACCAGGTGACCAACGACATCGCCATGGCGCTGCGTACGCCAACCCAGTATGCCGAGGAAATCAAGATCCGTTACGCCTGCGCCCTGGCCAAGCTGGCCGGTGCCGGTGAAACCATCAAGGTGCCGAGCGTAGGCGACCGTCCGCCGCGCGAGCTGTCGCGCCAGGCCCTGGCCGAGGTGGTCGAGCCACGTTACGACGAGCTCTTCACCCTGATCCAGGCCGAGCTGCGCCGCAGCGGCTACGAGGACCTGGTGCCAGCCGGCATCGTCCTCACCGGCGGCACCGCAAAAATGGAAGGCGCCGTTGAACTGGCCGAGGAAATCTTCCACATGCCGGTACGCCTCGGCGTACCGCACAGCGTTCGGGGGCTGAGCGACGTGGTGCGCAACCCGATCTATTCCACCGGCGTGGGCCTGCTCACCTACGGCCTGCTGAAGCAGTCCGAGGACATGGTACTGACCGGTAACAGCAACAGCAGCAACAACAGCTATGGCGATGAACCGAAGGCCCCAGTGCTTGAACGCTTCAAGCGGTGGGTCCAGGGCAACTTCTAAGTTTCAAAGCAGTAGTGGTAGGCGCGACAACTAGAGAACTGTAAGGAGAGGGAAAATGTTCGAGCTCGTAGACAACGTCCCGCAAAGCCCGGTCATCAAGGTGATCGGCGTCGGCGGTGGCGGCGGCAACGCCGTCAACCACATGGTGAAGAGCAGCATCGAAGGCGTCGAATTCATCTGCGCCAACACCGATGCCCAGGCGCTGAAAAGCATCGGCGCACGCACCATCCTGCAACTGGGTACCGGCGTGACCAAAGGTCTGGGTGCCGGTGCCAATCCGGAAGTCGGCCGCCAGGCCGCGCTGGAAGACCGTGAGCGCATCGCCGAGGTGCTGCAGGGCACCAACATGGTGTTCATCACCACCGGCATGGGCGGCGGTACCGGTACCGGTGCGGCGCCGATCATCGCCGAAGTGGCCAAGGAAATGGGCATCCTCACCGTTGCGGTGGTGACCCGTCCGTTCCCGTTCGAGGGTCGCAAACGTATGCAGATCGCCGATGAAGGCATCCGCATGCTGGCCGAGAGCGTCGACTCGCTCATCACCATCCCCAACGAGAAACTGCTGACCATCCTGGGCAAGGATGCCAGCCTGCTGTCCGCCTTCGCCAAGGCTGACGATGTGCTGGCCGGTGCCGTTCGCGGTATCTCCGACATCATCAAGCGCCCGGGCATGATCAACGTCGACTTCGCCGACGTGCGCACCGTGATGGGCGAGATGGGCATGGCGATGATGGGTACCGGTTGCGCCAGCGGCCCGAACCGTGCTCGCGAAGCCACGGAAGCGGCGATTCGCAATCCGCTGCTCGAAGACGTCAACCTGCAGGGCGCCCGCGGCATCCTGGTGAACATCACCGCAGGCCCTGATCTGTCGCTGGGTGAGTACTCCGACGTGGGTAGCATCATCGAAGCCTTCGCCTCCGACCACGCGATGGTCAAGGTCGGCACCGTGATCGACCCGGACATGCGCGACGAACTGCACGTGACCGTGGTAGCCACCGGTCTGGGCGCGCGCATCGAGAAGCCTGTCAAGGTAGTCGACAACACCCTGCAGACCGCTCAGCAGGCTTACGAGGCCTCTAACCCGGCCCCGTCCCGCCAGGAGCAGCCAGCAGTCAACTACCGTGACCTGGAGCGCCCGACCGTCATGCGCAACCAGGCGCATGCAGGTGCCGCTGCGGCAGCTAAACTCAACCCTCAGGATGACTTGGACTACCTGGATATCCCGGCCTTCCTGCGTCGTCAGGCCGATTAATGGAATTTATCAGGGGTATAAGGGTGATTGGTATTCAGCAAAGGCCGGGTCTGTTATCATCCCTAGCCTTTGTTGATACCTGTTCGCAATTAGCGCTGAAGCGGCCAATGCCATGATTAGACAACGCACCCTGAAGAATACCATCCGTGCCACAGGCGTCGGCCTGCACTCCGGGGAGAAGGTCTACCTGACCCTCAAGCCTGCGCCTGTCGATGCCGGCATTGTTTTCCGTCGCGCCGACCTCGACCCTGTGGTCGAAATCCCGGCGCGCGCCGCCAATGTCGGTGAGACCACCATGTCCACCACGCTGGTCAACGGTGACGTCAAGGTCGATACGGTCGAGCACCTGCTTTCCGCCATGGCGGGCCTGGGCATCGATAACGCCTACGTCGAGCTCTCCGCCTCGGAAGTGCCGATCATGGATGGCAGCGCCGGTCCCTTTGTATTCCTGATTCAGTCTGCTGGCCTGGAAGAACAGGACGCAGCCAAGAAGTTCATCCGCATCCTGCGCGAAGTGACGGTGGAGGACGGCGACAAGCGCGCTACCTTCCTGCCTTTCGAAGGATTCAAGGTGAGCTTCGAGATCGACTTCGATCACCCGGTCGTCAGCGGCCGTACCCAGAGTGCCAGCGTCGACTTCTCCAGCACCTCGTTCGTGAAGGAAGTCAGCCGCGCTCGCACCTTCGGCTTCATGCGTGACATCGAGTACCTGCGCAAGCACAACCTTGCGCTGGGCGGCAGTGTCGAAAACGCCATCGTGGTCGACGAAGACGGCGTGCTGAACGAAGACGGCCTTCGCTATGAAGACGAATTCGTCAAGCACAAGATCCTCGACGCCATCGGCGACCTCTATCTGCTGGGCAACAGCTTGATCGGCGAGTTCAAGGGCTACAAGTCCGGGCACGCGCTGAACAACCAGCTGCTGCGCAAGCTCATTGCTGAAACCGATGCCTGGGAAGTGGTCACTTTCGAAGATGCCAGCACGGCACCGATCTCGTACATGCGCCCTGTTGCGGCCGTGTAAGTTCGAACACTCTCTAGTTCATTGAGGCCACCTTCGGGTGGCCTTTTTTATTTGCTGCCCTTGGCGTGGGCGGCCAAGCGTTCAAGGGCTTCGCGCAACTTGGGGTCGGCAATGCCCTCGGCGGAATCGCGAATGCTTTCGGCGGCATTGACCGACAACGCCGTGGTGTTGCCGCCACGCTTGGCCGGCACCAGCGGCGGCTGCACCTTGTACAGGATGCGCTGCAGGTTGCCGAACGCTTCCAGGGCCTGGAGCTGGCGCATCAGGCGTTTCTGCTGGTAGCGCAGTCGAGTGGCCCAGTGCCCGTCGGTGACCACCAGCAACAAGGTGCCATCACGCCAGGAGGCCACATGGCAGTGCTCGCGGGCAGCCGGTTGCAACTGGCTTTCCAGCAGGCGTTGCAGGTGGGCCAGTCGTTCGGCCTGGTTGAGCAGCAGGCGCAATGGGCGAACCTGGCGCAACAGGGCGGACGGCGGCTGGGCAGGGGAGGGTTTGAAGGCCATGGGGGTACGCATGAGGTTACAAGATTGGCAGTTTAACATCTCTGGTGACGGTACCGGCCCTATCGCCGGCA
>NZ_AKJC01000247.1 GCF_000282535.1 Pseudomonas sp. GM84
GGAGCCGGCTTGCCGGCGACAGGGCCCTTTGATCCAGCGCAATCCCCCCATTGTTTCTGCCTTTTTCCTGACTGCTCGATCCGCTATGCTCGGTTTCCACCCCGTGCCGGATACACCCCAGGAAAGAGGGCTCCATGATCCGCAGCAAACTGCCGAATGTCGGCACGACCATCTTCACCACCATGTCCCAGCTCGCCGTGCAAACCGGTGCGCTCAACCTCTCCCAGGGGTTTCCCGACTTCAATGGCCCGCAGGCACTGCTCGATGCGGTCGGCCGCCATGTCGCCGCCGGGCATAACCAGTACGCACCGATGACCGGCCTGCCGGCCCTGCGCCAGCAGGTGGCCGCCAAGGTCGAACGCCTGTACGGCGCCAAAGTCGACGTCGACCAGGAAGTGACCATCACCCCGGGTGCCACCGAAGCGATCTTCTGTGCCATCCAGGCGGTCATCCAGGCCGGTGACGAGGTCATTGTCTTCGACCCCTGTTACGACAGCTACGAGCCTTCCGTGACGCTGGCGGGTGGCCGTTGTGTGCACGTACAGCTCAGCGCCAGTGACTTCCGTATCGACTGGCAGAAGTTCAGCGATGCCCTGAGCCCGCGCACGCGCATGGTCATTCTCAACTCGCCGCACAACCCCAGCGGGGCACTGATCTCGCGGGAAGACCTGGACCAACTGGCCCAGATGATCGCCGACCGCGACATTTACGTGGTCAGCGACGAAGTCTACGAGCACCTGGTCTACGACGGCGTGCGCCATGCCAGCGTGCTGGCCCACGAAGCGCTTTACCAGCGCGCGTTCGTGATCAGTTCGTTCGGCAAGACGTATCACGTCACGGGCTGGAAGACCGGCTACGTGATTGCGCCGCCGGCCTTGAGCGCAGAGCTGCGCAAGGTGCACCAGTACGTCAACTTCTGCGGCGTGACGCCGCTGCAGTGCGCACTGGCCGACTTCATGGCCGAGCACCCCGAGCACATCGATGAACTGCCGGCCTTCTACCAGGCCAAGCGTGACCTGTTCTGCGACCTGCTCGAAGGCTCGCGGCTAAGCTTTACCCGCACGGCGGGTACCTATTTCCAACTGGTGGACTATTCGCAGATCCGTCCGGACTTGAACGACGTCGACATGGCCATGTGGCTCACCCGTGAGCACGGTGTCGCGACCATTCCGGTATCGGTGTTCTACCAGCAACCTATCCCCGAGCAACGCCTGGTACGCCTGTGCTTTGCCAAACGTGAGGAGACGCTGCGTCAGGCAGCGGAAAAACTATGCGCGATCTGAGTGCACTGCCCAATCTGAGAGTCGCCCTGGTCCAGACCACCTTGGCCTGGCACGACCGCGAAGCCAACTACGCGCACTTCGAGGTGTTGCTGGACCAGGCTGGCGATGTCGACCTGGTGATCCTGCCGGAGATGTTCACCACTGGGTTTTCCATGGAGTCCGAACGCCTGGCCGAGCCTGAGAACGGCCCGACCTACAAGTGGCTCAAGGCACAGGCCAAGCGGATCGGCGCGGTGATCACCGGCAGCGTGATCGTCCAGGCTGCCGACGGCAGCCACCGCAATCGCCTGCTGTGGGCGCGGCCGGACGGCGAGATCCTGCACTACGACAAGCGCCACCTGTTCCGCATGGCCGGCGAGCACAAGCACTACACCCCGGGCGAGCGCCAGGTGCAGTTCGAGATCAACGGTTGGCGGGTGCGCCCGCTGATCTGCTACGACCTGCGCTTCCCGGTGTGGAGCCGTGATGCCCAGGACACCGACCTGCTGCTGTACACCGCCAACTGGCCGGCGGCGCGTCGCCAGCACTGGAACCGTCTGTTGCCCGCGCGGGGCATCGAGAACCTGTGCTACGTGGCGGCGGTGAACCGGGTGGGCACCGATGGCAAGGGCTTTGCCTATTCCGGCGACAGCCAGGTGCTGGACTTCCAGGGCGAGAGCCTGCTGAGTGCAGGAGAGGCGGACGGGGTGTTCACCGCAGTGTTGAGTGCGGCGGAGCTGGCGGCTTACCGCACGCGCTTCCCGGCCAACCTGGATGCCGATACCTTCGAGCTGAACTGAGTCAGTACCGGCCCTATCGCCGGC
>NZ_AKJC01000248.1 GCF_000282535.1 Pseudomonas sp. GM84
CTTGCCGGCGATAGGGCCTTCAATTCAGCACATGATCCACCGGCGCCAACACCGGTGGCAGCGGCTCCACCCCCAATGCCCCCAGCACATCACGCTCGACCGTGCGCACCATGGCATCCATCGGCAGGTCGTTCTCGTCCCGCCCGAACGGGTCCTCAAGCTCGTTGCCAATCGCATCCAGGCCAAAGAAGGTGTAGCCGACGATGGTGGTGAACAGCGGTGCCAGCCAGCCCAGCGGCTCGGCCAGGGCGAATGGCAGCAGCAGGCAGAAGATGTAGATGGTGCGGTGCAGGAGCAGGGTGTAGGGGAAAGGCAGCGGCGTCCCCTTGATCCGCTCGCAGGTGGCCTGTACCTCGGTCAGGCCGGCCAGGCGCTGCTCCAGCAAGGTGTAGCGCCATTCGCTGATGCCTTGCTGCTCGACCAGGCGTGAACATTGCTCGCCTATCTCGCGCAGGATGCCGTCACAGACGTTGTGCACAGCCATTGGCGCCGCGTCGCCCAGCCACGGCCTTGCGGCGCTCACTTCGTCTTCGCTGCGCAACCGCGCACTCAGCGCATGGGCAAACCCGCACAGGCTGCGCAACAGCTGGTCGCGCAGCTGGGCATCGGCGATCACCACGCTTTCGCGGACGAACGAGCGGGTTTCGATGATCAACTTGCCCCAGGCCTTGCGCCCTTCCCACCAGCGGTCGTAGCAGGCGTTGTTGCGAAAGCTCATGAAGATCGACAGCGACAGGCCGAGCAAGGTGAAGGGCGTGGCACTGACCGGGTAGAAGAATGCCGGGAAGTGACGTTCGACCAGCACGATCAGCGCAGCCAGCAAGGTGACCATCAGGCAGCGCATGGCGATGCGCTTTACGATCGATCCCTTGAGGGTGAACAGAACACGCAGGACATCGGGATGGGGGTGGACGATCATGGAATTCCAATGGCAGCGGGTCAGCCGCCGGTCATGTTCATGAAGCGCAGGATCTGCACATCGCCACCCACTTCGAAGTGGTGGCGGTAGGGCTTGAGGTGCAACGAGTCGCGGATGGCTTTTTCCAGACGCTCGGCATTGCCCGGGTGAGCCCGCAGCACTTGCTTGAGGTCCATCGAATGTTCGTTGCCCAGGCACAGCAGCAGGCGACCTTCGACGGTCAGGCGCACGCGGTTGCAGGTGGCGCAGAAGTTGTGGCTGTGCGGCGAGATGAAGCCGACGCGGGTGTTCGCGGCTTCAGCCAGGCGCCAGTAGCGTGCCGGGCCCTGCGACGACTCGGTCGACTCGATCAAGGTGAAGTGCTCGGCCAGGCGCGCGCGCACTTCATCGCTGGAGCAGAACGACTCGCCGCGCTCATGCTCGCTGATCACCCCGAGCGGCATTTCCTCGATGAAGGTGATGTCCAGTTCGCGGTCGATGGCAAAGCGCACCAGGTCGACCAGCTCGTGGTCGTTGCGGCCCTTGAGCACCACGCAGTTGAGCTTGATGCGCTGGAAGCCGGCACGGCGTGCGGCGTCGATGCCGGCGATCACCTGCTGCAGGTCGCCGGTGCGGGTCAGTTGCTTGAAACGCTCGGCATCCAGGCTGTCGAGGCTGATGTTCAGGCGCGACAGCCCGGCATCGAACAGCGGTTGGGCCAGGCGCCCGAGTTGCGAGCCGTTGCTGGTCATGCACAGTTCGCGCAGGCCGGGCAGGGCGGCGATACGCCCGCACAGGTCGACGATGCCCTGGCGCACCAGCGGCTCGCCACCGGTCAGGCGGATCTTGCGGGTGCCCAGGGCGACGAAGCGCTCGGCCACCTGGAACAGTTCTTCGAGGCTGAGGATCTGCTGGCGCGGCAGGAACTGCATGTCCTCGGCCATGCAGTAGACGCAACGGAAGTCGCAGCGGTCCGTCACCGACATCCGCAGGTAGTCGATTTTGCGGTTGAAGCCGTCGATCAGGGGGCGGCTGGTCTGTTCCACTTGGGCGCTCGGCAGGGTTGGGGTGTTAGGTTCAAGCTATTACCTGCCGGCCCCCTCGTCAAATTGCTTTGCCCGACTGTTCGATCAATATCCTCTATCACGGCTGCAGCCCTTGTATCCCGAAGCCTTGATCGCGTTACCCGCGACTTGAAAAACGCCCGCATCAAACCGTGATCGACGCGGTTTATCACGCCGTAAGCCATATCGATTGGACGGCTCTGCACCGCCCTCCCTAGGCTGGAAAAAAGCACCGGGCCACGACCCGCTGCATCTTTTACACGCCCGCGTGAGGATTTACCCGCATGAGCCAGGACCAACACATCAGGGACTACAAAGGCCCCGCCGCCGGCTGGGGCGCGCTCAAGAGCGTGACCAAGAGCTGGCTGGGCAGCGAGAACGCCTTCAAGAACCTGCGGGCCATGCTCAAGACCAACCAGAACGGCGGCTTCGACTGCCCGGGCTGTGCCTGGGGCGAGTCGCCGGAAAGCGACATGGTCAAGTTCTGCGAGAACGGCGCCAAGGCGGTCAACTGGGAGGCCACCGGGCGTTCGGTGGACCCCGCCTTCTTCGCCAGGTACAGCGTCAGTGCCCTGGCCGAGCAGACCGACTACTGGCTTGAGTTCCAGGGCCGTCTGACCCACCCCATGCGCTACGACGCCGCCACCGACCATTACGTCGAAACCACCTGGCAAGAGGCGTTCGCCCTGGTCGCCCGGCACCTGCAGGCGCTTGACTCGCCCGATCAGGCCGAGTTCTACACCTCGGGCCGGGCCAGCAACGAGGCGGCGTTCCTCTACCAGCTGTTCGTGCGCGCCTACGGCACCAACAACTTCCCCGACTGCTCCAACATGTGCCATGAAGCCAGCGGCGTGGGCATGTCGGAAACGCTCGGGGTAGGCAAGGGCACGGTGGTGTTTCATGACCTGGAGCTGGCCGACGCAATCTTCGTCATCGGCCAGAACCCCGGCACCAACCACCCGCGCATGCTCGAACCGCTGCGTGAAGCGGTCAAACGCGGTGCTCAGGTGGTGTGTTTCAACCCGCTCAAGGAGCGTGGCCTGGAGCGCTTCCAGCACCCGCAGCACCCGTTCGAAATGCTCAGCAACGGCTCGGAACCGACCACCAGTGCCTACTTCCGCCCGGCCCTGGGCGGCGACATGGCGGCCATGCGCGGTATCGCCAAATACCTGCTGCAGTGGGAGCGCGAGGCCCAGGCCAAGGGCGAGCCGGCGGTGTTCGACCATGCCTTCATCGCCGAGCACACCAGCGGCGTGGACGCCTACCTGGAAGCGGTGGACGCCACCGCCTGGGAGCATATCGTCGAGCAATCGGGCCTGACCCTGGCCGAGATCGAGCTGGCCGCGCGCATGTACCGCAAGGCCGAGCGGGTGATCATGTGCTGGGCCATGGGCGTGACCCAGCACCGTCACTCGGTGGCGACCGTGCAGGAAATCGTCAACCTGCAGCTGCTGCGCGGCAACGTCGGCAAGCCGGGTGCCGGCCTTTCGCCGGTGCGTGGCCACAGCAACGTGCAGGGCGACCGCACCATGGGCATCGACGAGAAACCCAGGGCGGCGCTGCTCGATGCCCTGGAAAAACGTTTTCACTTCCGCGTGCCACGTGCCCACGGGCATAACGCGGTGCTGGCGATCAAGGCCATGGAGGAGGGGCGGGCCAAGGTGTTCATCGGGCTCGGTGGCAACTTCGCCCAGGCCACGCCGGACACGCCACGTACCCACGCGGCCCTGCGCAACTGCGCGCTGACCGTGCAGATCTCCACCAAGCTCAACCGCTCACACCTGGTCACCGGCCGCGATGCGTTGATCCTGCCCTGCCTGGGCCGCACCGAGATCGACCTGCAGGACGACGGCCCGCAGGGCGTGACCGTGGAGGACACGTTCAGCATGGTGCACATCTCCCACGGCCAGCTTCGCCCGCGTTCGCCGCACCTGCGTTCGGAACCGTGGATCGTGGCCGGCATGGCCAAGGCCACCTTGGGCAACAAGCCGATCGACTGGGAATATGCGGTCGCCGATTACAGCCGTATTCGCGCGATGATCGCCGATGTCATCCCGGGCTTCGCCGATTTCAACGAGCGCCTGCAGCATCCGGGTGGGTTCCACCTGGGCAACAGCGCGGCGCAACGCAATTGGCGTACTGCCACCGGCAAGGCGCGCTTCAGCCCGAGCCCGCTGCCTGAGCAACTGGTCAATGCCAAGGTGTTGGCGCGGGGCGACAAGCCAGACCTGATCCTGCAGACCATGCGCTCGCATGACCAGTACAACACCACGCTGTACGGGCTCGATGATCGTTACCGCGGGGTGTTCGGCTTGCGTGAGGTGGTGTTCGTCAGCGAGGCGGATATCCGTCGCCTGGGCTTCGAGCCGGGCGAGCACGTGGACCTGGTGTCGCTGTGGGAGGATGGCGTGGAGCGGCGGGTGTCGGGGTTCCGACTGGTGCCTTACGACATTCCGGATGGGCAGGCGGCGGCGTATTACCCGGAGACCAATCCGTTGGTGCCGTTGGACAGTTATGGGGAAGGGACCTACACGCCGACTTCGAAGTTCGTGGCGATTCGGTTGGAGAAGGCCAAGGCGGGGAACCGGATCGAGGCGGTGCTGACTGCTGACTGATGTGTAGTCTGTGCCGGCCTCTTCGCGGGACAAGCCCGCTCCCACAGGTACATCACGGGCCTTGAAGACTGTGCAGGTCTTGTGGGAGCGGGCTTGACCCGCGAAGAATCCAGCACCGATCAGGAGCGATGCACCGGATAGGCCGTGGTGTACTTCATCTGCTCCATGGCAAAACTGGAGGTGATGTTGGAAAGCCCATCGGTACTGGTAATCAGCTTCTTGTAGAACCGGTCATACGCGGCAATATCCCCCACCACCACCCGCAGCATGTAGTCCCAGTCCCCGGACATGCGATACACCTCCATCACCTCTTCGAACCCCGTCACCGTCGTGGCGAACTGCTCCAGCCAGGCGCTGTCGTGGCGCTGGGTCTTGAGCTGGACGAACACCGTCAGCCCCAGCCCGAGGCGCTCGGGGTCGAGCAGGGCGACGCGGCCAACGATGTAGCCGTCTTCTTCCAGGCGCTTGACCCGTTTCCAGCAGGGCGTGGTCGAGAGGTTGACGGCTTCGGCCAGGTCCTTGAGCGAGACCGAGGCATCGCGCTGGAGCAGGGTAAGGATGTGCTGGTCGAAGCTGTCCATATCGATCGGGAACCGGTAAGAAAAATATTCCCCAGCCTACCTCAGCATTAGAAAAATTTCCTGCCGGGGTGGGCGTTGTCGCGGCCCGTGGTTGTGCGATAGTTGCAGCCTTACCCTCACTGCCAATGGGCCTGACCATGTCCGACAAGCCGCGCAATTTCGCCACCCTAGCCATTCACGCCGGCGAGCAGTCCAGCGTCGCCGACAATGCGATCTTTCCGCCGATCTACACCGCTAGCTCCTACATCAAGCGCAGCCTGGACGATAACCCCGAGTACGCCTACAGCCGCGTCGGCAACCCCACCCGGCATGCCTACGAAACCTGTGTCGCAGCGCTCGAAGAAGGCGTTGGCGCGGTCGCTTGCGCATCCGGTGTGAACGCCACGGCCACCGTGCTCGAGCTGCTGCCCAAGGATGCCCACGTGGTGGTGATGAACGGTGTGTATGGCGGCACCTTCCGCATCCTCGAAGACTACCGTGGCCGCACCTCGGGCCTGACCACCACCTACGTCGACCTCAACGACCTGGAGGCCGTGGCCGCAGCGATCAGGCCCGAGACCCAGCTGATCTGGATCGAGTCACCGACCAACCCGTTGCTGCACCTGGTCGATATCAAGGCCGTCTGCGACCTGGCGCGGGCGCGTGGCATCCTCACCTGCATCGACAACACCTTCTGCTCGCCCTGGAACCAGCGCCCGATTACCCTCGGCGTGGACCTGGTGATGCACTCGGCCAGCAAGTACATCGGCGGCCACTCCGACCTGACCGGCGGCGTGGTGGTAGCGGCCAACGACGCGCTGCTGGCGCGCCTGCGCAAGATCAGCATGGCCGTCGGCGCGATCCAGGGACCGTTCGACTGCTACCTGGCGCTGCGCGGGTTGAAGACCCTCGATGTGCGCATGGAGCGCCAGTGCGCCAACGCGCTGCAGGTGGCGCGCTTCCTCGAAGGCCACCCGCAGGTGGAGCAGGTCTATTACCCGGGGCTGGAAAGCCACCCGCAGCATGCGCTGTGCAAGCGTCAGATGCGCGCGGGCGGGGCGGTGGTGGCGATGAAGGTCAAGGGTGCTGACCGGGCGGCGCTCAACCGCCTGGTGGAGGCCTTGCGGATCTTTGTCCTGGCCGACTCGCTGGGAGGGGTTGAGAGCATGATCAACCACTCCTGGAGCATGTCGCACAATTCCTTGAGCCCGGAGCAGAAAGGGGCGATGGGGATCGGCGAGAACCTGCTGCGGCTGTCGGTGGGGATCGAGGATTACCGGGATCTGATCGAGGATCTGGATGGGGCGTTGAAGGCTTCGGCTGGGGTGTGAGGGCTGCTGGCCCTATCGCTGGCAAGCCAGCTCCCACAGGAACATCACAACCCTTGAGGCTTGCGCTGTACCTGT
>NZ_AKJC01000249.1 GCF_000282535.1 Pseudomonas sp. GM84
TGCCGGCGATAGGGCCCGTGCGGCCACTACTGCACCACAGCCCCTTCCCCAGACCGCCCACCCACCACGAACCACAGCGGCCACAGGGCGAGCGCCCCGGCCACACCCGCCGCCACGGCAAAGTGCAACAGGCTGGCCCCCGCCCCGATCATCGCCATCACCGCTCCGCCAAGCCCCAGCAAGGCGATGGTGATCATCCCCAACATGGCCGACACCAGCCCTTTGCTCTGCTCGCTGGAGAACAGCGTCATGCGGTACAGCACCGCATTGGCCACACCCAGGCCCAACGCATACAGCGACATGCCCGCCACCACACTGGTCACCGACGGCCAGTACCACGTCGCCAACACCAGCAGGCCCAGACCTGCGAGGTAAGGCCACAGGGCCCCGCGTACCAGCGTCGCCAGCGGGTAGCGATCGGCAATGCGGTTGATGATCAGGTTGCCGAGGATCAGCCCGCCGAACACGGGCAACTGCCACAGCGCATACGCCATCGTGGTGAGGCCTTCATCGTGAATCAGCAACACCGGCGACAGGCCGATCCAGCCGATCAGCGGCAGGCCAACCAGGCCGAGTGCCGCACTACCGGCGACGAACTTGCGGTTGGTCAGCAGCTGGCCGTAACCGGCGAGCAGCGGCAGCAGGTGAATCGGCGTGAAGGGCAGGCGCGAACCGTCCCGGCGTTCCACACCCAGGGTTTCCGGCATCAGGCGATGCAGCAGCACCCAGCACAGCACGGCACCCACGGCGAACGCCACGAACAGCCAGCGCCAGTCCAGCCACTGCAGCATCAAGGTGCCTACCAGTGGGCCCAGCAACGGCGACAGCAAGGCGATGTTGGCCAGCAGCGCCATCATCCGCACTGCGTCGGCTTCACTGAACGCTTCGTTCAGCGCCGGGTAGCTGACCGTCACCACGAACCCCAGGCCGATGCCCTGCAGCAGGCGCAGCAGGTTGAACACGCCAATGTCCTGCACCCAGTAGGTCGCCAGGCACGCCACGCCGAAGAAGGCACAACCGGCCAGCAGCAGGGGCCGACGGCCATAGCGGTCGGCCAGCGGGCCGATCAGCCACTGCAAGACCACGCCACCGAGCAAGTACAGGTTGAGCGCGTGGGGGATGTACTCCGGGCTGGCGTTCAGGTGCTCGACCACCACGGGCATGGCCGGCATGACAGCATCGCTGGCCAGGTACGTCAGCAGTTCGAACAGGGCAAGGGTCAGGCCAAATAACAGGGCCCTGAAGGGCGTGATGTACAGCAGTGGCTTCATGATGGGTTTCAGGTAGCGGCAGGTGGGGTCAGGCTATATGCCAGAAATGGCGGGGTTTGGCTGTGAACAAGTGTAAAGACAAGGGGCCGCTTCGCGCCCCAATCGCCGGCAAGCCGGCTCCCACAGTACTGCATACACATGTGGGAGCCGGCTTGCCGGCGATTGGGGCGCAAAGCGGCCCCTTGTTGCAAACGCAGGGTTACTGCGCAGCGGTCTCCTGCACCACGCGAATCACCCGCTGCGGAAACGGAATGTCGATGCCTTCGGCCTTCAACCGGTCACGCGCATGTTCGTTGAGCATGAACATCACATCCCAGTAATCGCTGGTCTTGGTCCACAGTCGCAGCGACACAGTGATCGAACTGTCGCCCAGGGTGGCGACCACCGCCTGCGGCGCCGGGTCGGGCAATACACGTGGGTCCTTCGCCAGCTCCAGCAGCACATTGCGCGCCTTCTGCAGGTCAGCCTCGTAATCCACGCCTACGTCGAACACGACCTTGCGCGTCGGCTGGCGGTTGGTGTTGGTGATGATGCCGTTGGACAGGCTGCCGTTGGGCATGATCACTGTCTTGTTGTCGCCGGTGCGCAGCACGGTATGGAAGATCTGGATACTGTCGACGGTCCCCGCTACTCCCTGGGCTTCGATCCAGTCGCCAATACGAAACGGGCGGAACATCAGGATCAGCACACCACCGGCGAAGTTCGCCAGGCTACCCTGCAGCGCCAGGCCGATGGCCAGGCCGGCGGCACCGATGGCCGCGACGAACGAGGTGGTCTCGATGCCGATCATCGACGCCACGCTGACCAGCAACAGCACCTTGAGGATGATGTTGGCCAGGGTGCTGATGAAGCTCTGCAACGCCACGTCGGCGCGCAAGCCAACCACCTTGCCCAGGCGTGCGCTGAGCTTGTTGATCAACCACCAGCCGATGGCCAGTGTCAGCAACGCCAGCAACAGGCGGCTGCCGTATTCCATGATCAACGGGATCCATGTCTGCGACTGGCGGACCAGCTGATCGACCTCAGCGTTCAAATCCATGTTTATCTCCTGATGCCGAACGGCAAGTACACGGTAAATCGGGCCGCGCACATTTGCGCGGCCATGGTCCCCATGGACATCATTGCGCCATCGGGGTTCCGGACGGCGGTTCGATCAGTCGCGGAAGTTGTTGAACTGCAGCGGCATGTCGAATTCCTTGGCACGCAAGGCAGCAATGGCTTCCTGCAGGTCGTCACGTTTCTTGCCGGTCACACGCACCTGCTCACCCTGGATGGCAGCCTGGACCTTGAGCTTGGCGTCCTTGATGTGGGCGACGATCTTCTTCGCCAGCTCCTTGTCGATGCCTTCGCGGAACTTGGCTTCCTGTTTCATTTCCTTGCCGGAAGCGTAGGCTTCCTTGGTTTCCAGGCATTTGACGTCGATCT
The DNA here is from genome assembly GCF_000282535.1 of Pseudomonas sp. GM84. Taxonomy (GTDB): domain Bacteria; phylum Pseudomonadota; class Gammaproteobacteria; order Pseudomonadales; family Pseudomonadaceae; genus Aquipseudomonas. Next base: position 2,697 of record NZ_AKJC01000249.1, read on the forward strand.
TGCGCTTGACCAGCGCCAGACGCAGGATTTCGATCATCGCCTCGAGCTGGAACTCGGCTTCGGCGGTCAGCAGCACGGTTTGTTCCTTGTCCTTGAACTCGAAGCTACCCTTGCCCTTGAGGTCATAACGGCGATCGAGCTCCTTGATGGCGTTTTCGACGGCGTTCTGCACTTCGTGCTTATCCAGTTCCGATACCACGTCGAACGAAGGCATGGTTGATCTCCCAAAATAAAAGCGCGCTCGGCGTGATGATGGAGCGCGCGGGGTTTGACGGTTAAAATGCGGACTCATTATAACGGGTTGCGAAACGCAGATGAGCAGCACCTGGCATATTCTCGGCGCCGGCAGCCTCGGCAGCCTCTGGGCCTGCCGCCTGGCACGGGCGGGCAAGGCAACACGTCTGATCCTGCGCGATGGGCAGCGGCTGCAGGCCTATCAACAGGCGGGTGGCCTGACCCTGGCCGAACAGGACCAGACCACCCGCTTCGCGATCCCCGCCGAAACGGCCGACGCCAGCGGGCCGATCCACCGCTTGCTCCTGGCCTGCAAGGCTTATGACGCCGCGCCTGCCGTCGCGCGCCTGGCTCCACGCCTGGCCGAGGGCGCGGAAATCGTGTTGCTGCAAAATGGCCTGGGCAGCCAGGACGAAGTCGCCGACCAGGTACCCCACGCCCGCTGCATCTTCGCCTCCAGCACCGAAGGCGCATTCCGCGAGGACGACTGGCGGGTGCGCTTTGCCGGACAAGGTTTCAACTGGCTGGGCGATGCCGCCAATCCCGCCGTACCCGAATGGTTCGACGACCTGCAGGATGCCGGCATCCCCGCCGAATGGACGGTGGACATCCTCACCCGCCTGTGGCGCAAACTGGCGCTCAATTGCGCGATCAACCCATTGACCGTGCTGCACGACTGCCAGAACGGCGGCCTGCTCGGACATCTGGATGAAGTCGACGCCTTGTGCACGGAACTGGGCCAGTTGCTGGAACGCTGTGGCCAGCCCAAAGCCGCCGACGACCTGGGTGAGGAAGTGCAACGGGTAATCCTCGCCACCGCAGCCAACTACTCTTCCATGTACCAGGACGTGCGCGCCGGCCGGCGTACAGAGGTGCATTACCTGCTCGGCCACGCCTGCCGAACGGCGGCGCGGCACGGCGTGGCGCTGCCACAGCTGGAACACCTGCACCAGCGCCTGGTCGATAACCTGCGAGCGCGCGACTTGCCCAGCGCCTGACGCGGCCCCTACAACCGGATACGGACATTGCCTTGCCCATGACCTTGCGCCAACGCCTGGAAAACCTCCCGGTCGGGCAGAAGCTGCTGGCCGCCTTGCTGGTGCTATTGGTGACCATCCTGCTGGTAGCCAACCTGACCTTCATCAGCGCCGCCTACTGGATCACCCAGGAGAGCATGGCGCCCCAAGCCTTGCAGACCATCGGCCGCCTGGTGGCCAACCCACAGCTGTCGGCCCGCGCGGGTGACAATGCAGAAAACGCCACGGCCCTGCTCAAGGAGCTGGACAGCTACACGCCCCTGCGCGCAGCTGCCCTGTATGGCGGCGACGGGCGGATGCTGGCGCAGTTGCAGCACGGCGAACCGCTGGCCCTGCCCAAGCGTTACCGCAACATCGATGGCTGGCGCCTGATGGAGTTTCGCAGCACCCAGCTGATTCGCATCCCCCGCGACGCCAGCCCACCCGCGCACCTGCTGCTGGTGGCCAGCAGCGAACTGCCGACCGCCTTCTACACCGGCACGCTCAGCGCCAGCCTGGCGATCCTGGTGTTCAGCGTGCTGCTGTGGCTGGTCATCGCCCGGCAGATAAAACGCCTGATCACCCAGCCGATCAACCAGCTCGAAGAGCTCAGCCGCCAGGTCACCCGCGAAGAGAGCTACGCCCTGCGCGCCACCCGCGGCAACGACGACGAGATCGGCAGCCTGGCCCAGGCGTTCAACACCATGCTGTCGCGCATCGAAGCCCGCGAGCAGCAGCTCAAGCGCACCCGTGACGAGTTCCAGATGGCCTTTGACCAGGCCCAGGGCCTGGCCGAGGAAACCCGCCATACCAACCGCAAGCTGGAGCTGGAAGTCCAGGTGCGCAGCAAGATCGAGAAGAAGCTGACGGGCTTCCAGAACTACCTCAACAGCATCATCGACTCCATGCCGTCGGCGCTGATCGCCCTCGACGAGCAGCTTTACGTCACCCAATGGAACCACGAGGCCACGGTGCTCTCCGGGACACCGTTGGACGAGGCGCTGAACCAGCCGATCTTCATCGCCTTCGAACCGCTCAAGCCATTTCTGCCGCAGCTCAAGGAAACCGTGGAGAAACATCGGGTGGCGAAGATCGAGCGGGTCACCTGGCCCAAGGACGACGACCTGCGCCATTACGCCCTGACCTTCTACCCGCTGATGGGCGGCGGCGGCCGAGGCGTGGTCATCCGCATCGACGACATCACCCAGCGCCTGTCACTGGAAGAAATGATGGTGCAGTCCGAGAAAATGCTCTCGGTCGGCGGCCTGGCAGCCGGCATGGCGCACGAAATCAACAACCCGCTGGGGGCGATCCTGCACAACGTGCAGAACATCCGCCGGCGCCTGTCGCCGGAGCTGCCGCGCAATCAGGAGCAGGCCAGCGAGCTGGGCATCGACCTGCCCAGCGTCAGCCGCTACCTGGAAAGCCGGGAAGTGCCGCAGCTGCTCGACGGCATCCAGCAGGCCGGCGCCCGAGCGGCCAAGATCGTCACCCACATGCTCAGCTTCAGCCGCCGCAGCAACCGCCAACTGGCGCCTTGCGACCTACCGTCGCTGGTCGACCAGGCAGTGGAGATCGCCAGTAACGACTTCGACCTGGCTATCGGCTTCGACTTCAAGGGCCAGGCCATCATCCGTCAGTTCGACCCCAGCCTCGGGCCTGTGCCCTGCACGGCCAACGAACTGGAGCAGGTGCTGCTCAACCTCCTGAAAAACGCCGCCCAGGCCATCCACCAGCGGCCACAACCCAGCGAACCCGGACGCATTATCCTGCGCACCAGGCTCAACCCACCCTGGGCCGAAATCCAGGTCGAGGACAATGGCGTCGGCATGCCCGAAGCGGTGCGCAAACGCACCTTCGAGCCATTCTTCACCACCAAGGAAATCGGCCAGGGCACCGGGCTTGGCCTGTCGGTGTCGTACTTCATCATCACCAACAACCACAAGGGGCAGATGGAAGTGCAGTCCACGCCCGGCCAGGGCACCTGCTTCACCCTGCGCCTGCCCCTCGGCCAGCCGGCAACGGCCGCGCCGAACACCACGGAGGCATGACATGGGCTATCGCCTGTCGAAGATCTACACCCGCACCGGCGACAAGGGCGAAACCGGCCTGGGCGATGGGCGCCGGGTGCCCAAGGACCATCCTCGGATCGAAGCGATTGGTGAGGTGGACAGCCTCAACAGCCAGCTTGGATTGCTGCTGGCGGGACTGGCCGAGCAAGGGCTGGAAGAAGTAAGCACGGTTCTGGCGCCGTGTCAGCACCGCTTGTTCGACCTTGGCGGTGAGTTGGCGATGCCCAGCTATCAGGCCTTGAACCAGGCCGAGGTAGAGCGCCTGGAGGGCGCCATCGATGTATGGAATGAAGAGCTGGGGCCGCTGAAGAACTTCATCCTGCCCAGTGGTTCGGCATTGATCGCCCAGGCGCATGTGTGCCGGAGCCTGGCGCGCAGCGCCGAGCGGCGGTGTCAGCAGTTGAATGCCGTGGAGCCGCTGGAGGGGGTGGGGTTGGCGTATATCAATCGGCTATCCGACCTGCTGTTCGTGGCGGCGCGGATCATCGGGCGGCGGCAGGGGGTTGCCGAAGTGCTTTGGCAGCCAGCAGAAAAGCCGCAGGATTGAAATCGCCGGGGCTGCGTTGCAGCCCGTTCGCGGGACAAGCCCGCTCCCACAGACACCGTGCAGAACTCGAGTCCGGCGCGCTACCGGTGGGAGCGGGCTTGTCCCGCGAATGGGCCGCAAAGCGGCCCCTGCTTTCAGGCCTCGGGCCAGAACGCCCGAATCCCGGCGACACCCTGAGCCCCAGCTTCCCAGGCCTGCTCCCGGTCACACGGCCCAACGCCACCCAGCAAGAACACCGGGTGAGTGAACCCGGCAATCAACCGCTGCGCCTCATCCCACCCCAGCGGCTGCGCCTCAGGATGGGTCTGGGTCGCCTGTACCGGCGACAGGGTGACGAAATCCACCCCCATCTGCTCGGCCAACGCCAGTTCCTCGGCGCTGTGGCAGGACGCCGCCAGCCAACGATCTTTCGGGAACGGCCGCCCCTTGGCGGCATATTTGCGTAGTTGCGCGGCAGTCAGGTGCCAACCGGCCGACGGGAAGTCGCCCAGCCACTCCAGCGGCCCCTTGAGCATCAGCTGCGCCTTGCCCGCACACAGGCCCACCGCATCCACCGCAACGTCGCGGTATTTAGGGTCGTACATGTCCGGTGCACGCAGCTGGATCAGGCGAATGCCGGATGCCACTGCCTTCTGGATACCCTTGAGCAGCGCAGGCACTTCCAGGTCGTCCGGGGTGATCAGGTACTGATCTGGCAGGCGCGCTGCAGCGACAATCGGCTTGTTGGCCTCAGGAAACTCGTATTGCGCCAACTCCCGGGGTGCCACCCATGCCAGTGGCTGGCCTTCGGCACCATGGGGCTCGCCCGTGAATGCCTCGACCTCGCGAACGTCCAGCAGGACCTGCTTGTCCGGGTAATCGTGACTGACCTTGATCAGCGCCCTTGAACGGGTCACTTCGATACCAAGCTCTTCGCGCAGCTCACGGGTCAAGGCTGCTTCGACGCTCTCGCCCTCTTCCACCTTGCCGCCGGGGAACTCCCACAGGCCGCCCTGGTGCTGGGTATCTGCGCGCCGTGCAATCAGGATACGGCCGTCGGTGCCGCGAATGACGGCCGCTACTACATGAATCCGTTTCACCCTTCACGCTCCGCCAGGCCTGCTTGCTGCCAGGCCTTGAAGGCCGGCCACTGGTAAATGGTCTCGATATAGGTCGCCGCCGCAGCGGGCACCTCCACGCGGTAGGTGCGCAAGCGCACGGCCACGGGGGCAAAGAAGGCGTCGGCCAAGGTTGGCCTGCCGAACAGGAACGGCCCGCTGTCCTTGGCCACCAGACGGCATTCGGACCACAGCGCAACGATACGGTCGATGTCCACCTGCACGTCCAGCGGCACATTTTCCAGCGCCTGGTCACGGGACAGGTCGAACGGCATGGCCCCGCGCAAGGCGAAGAAACCACTGTGCATCTGCGCGCAGGCCGAGCGGGCCTGGGCCCGGGCTGCCACGTCGGCAGGCCACAATTGCGCTTCGGGGTGCTGTTCGTTGAGGTATTCGGCGATGGCCAGGGAATCGGCGATCACGCCGTGCTCGGTCTTGAGCAGCGGCACCTTGCCGGTGGCGGAGAAAGCGAGAAGGCGCTGGCGGGTGTCGGGCTGGTTCAGCTTGATCAGGGTTTCTTCGTAGGGCACGCCAGCCAGTTCGAGGGCCAGGGCGCCGCGTAGCGACCAGGAGGAATACAGCTTGTCGCCGATGATCAGGTGATAGCTCATGGGTCGGCTCCATATGTTTGGGGTTTTGGGGCTGCTTTGCAGCCCATCGCCGGCAAGCCGGCTCCCACAAGAAGAGCAGTGCAAAACCTGTGGGAGCCGGCTTGCCGGCGATGTGGCCCTTGAATCAGGTACGGTATTCGGCGTTGATCTTCACGTATTCGTGGGACAGGTCAGTGGTCCAGATGGTTTCGCTGCACTGGCCACGGCCCAGTTCGATACGGATGGTGATTTCTTCCTGCGCCATCACCGCCGAACCTTGGGCTTCGGTGTAGCTCGGGCTGCGCCCGCCTTTGCTGGCGATGCAGACGCTGTCCAGGTACACGTCGATCAGGCTGACATCCAGCTCCGGTACGCCGGCACGGCCCACGGCCGCCAGGATACGGCCCCAGTTCGGGTCAGAGGCGAACAGCGCGGTCTTGATCAGCGGCGAGTGGGCCACGGCGTAACCGACATCCAGGCACTCCTGGTGGTTGCCACCGCCGTTGACCTGCACGGTCACGAACTTGGTGGCGCCTTCGCCGTCACGGACGATGGCCTGGGCCACTTCCATGCACACTTCGAACACCGCCTTTTTCAGCGCTTCGAACAGCGCGCCACTGGCTTCGGTGACTTCCGGCAGATTGGCCTTGCCGGTGGCGATCAGCATGCAGCAGTCGTTGGTCGAGGTGTCGCCATCGATGGTGATGCGGTTGAACGACTTGTTGGCGCCGTCGAGCATCAGGTCCTTGAGCACAGCCGGGGCGACTTTGGCGTCGGTGGCGATGTAGCCGAGCATGGTCGCCATGTTCGGGCGAATCATGCCGGCGCCCTTGCTGATGCCGGTCACGGTGACGGTCACGCCGTCGTGCTGGAACTGACGGCTGGCACCCTTGGGCAGGGTGTCGGTGGTCATGATGCCGGTAGCGGCTTCAGCCCAGTTATTTTCCGAAAGGTTGTCGAGCGCGGCCTGCAGGGCGCCTTCGATCTTCTCGACGGGCAGCGGCTCACCGATCACACCAGTGGAGAACGGCAACACTGCCTCGGCAGGTACACCGGTCAGTTCCGCCAGCTTGGCGCAGGTACGCTCGGCGGCGGCCAGGCCTGGCGCGCCGGTACCTGCGTTGGCGTTGCCGGTGTTGGTCAGCAGGTAGCGCACGATGCCCTGCACGCGCTGCTTGGAGAGGATCACGGGCGCGGCGCAGAACGCGTTGAGGGTGAACACGCCAGCAACGCTGGAGCCTTCGGCACAGCGCATCACCACTACGTCCTTGCGCCCTGGGCGCTTGATGCCCGCAGAGGCGATGCCGAGTTCAAAACCCGGAACCGGGTGCAGGGTGGGCAAAGGACCAAGACCAACAGCCATTAGAGCGCTCCTAGAAAACCGTGAATATGGAAAAAGGGGGCCGCAATGCGGCCCCCAGGTTTGTCACGATACAACAATCAGGTCAGATCACTCGATTTGACCATGGCAATGCTTGAATTTTTTGCCCGAACCACACCAGCACGGCTCGTTGCGGCCCAGCTTCTGCTCGTTGCGCACCGGGGCAGCGGCCACGGCCACTTCGGCGCCCTCCTCGCTCAGCTGCTCGCTTTCAAGGCCTGGCGCGGCGGCATGCTGGAACTGCATGCGGCTGGCCAGCTCTTCGGCTTCGCGGCGCAGGCGGGCTTCCTCTTCGGCCGGATCTTCGCGACGTACCTGAACGTGCGAGAGCACGCGGATGGTGTCGCGCTTGATCGACTCGAGCAGTTCCTGGAACAGGCTGAACGACTCGCGCTTGTACTCCTGCTTCGGGTTCTTCTGCGCATAACCGCGCAGGTGGATGCCGTGACGCAGGTGGTCCATGGTCGACAGGTGGTCTTTCCACAGGTCGTCCAGCACGCGCAGCAGGATCTGCTTCTCGAAGGTACGCAGGGCGTCGATGCCGGCCTGGTCTTCCTTCTCGGTGTAGGCGTCGGTGATTTCCTTCAGCAGCCTCTCGCGCAGGGTCTCCTCGTAGAGGTGGTCGTCCTCGTCGAGCCACTGCTGGATCGGCAACTTCATGGCGAAGTCGCTGGACAGTGCTGCTTCCAGGCCGGCCACGTCCCACTGCTCAGGCAGCGACTGCGGCGGGATGTGCTGGCTGATGGTGGCATCGAGCACTTCCTTGCGGAATTCCTCGATGGTGTCGCCGATGTTCTCGGCGGCCAGCAGGCTGTTGCGCATGTGGTAGATCACCTTGCGCTGTTCGTTGGCCACGTCGTCGTATTCGAGCAGCTGCTTACGAATGTCGAAGTTGCGACCTTCGACCTTGCGCTGAGCCTTCTCGATGGCGTTGGTGACCATGCGATGCTCGATGGCCTCGCCGGACTGCATGCCAAGGGCCTTCATGAAGTTCTTCACCCGGTCGGAGGCGAAGATACGCATCAGGCTGTCTTCCAGCGACAGGTAGAAACGGCTGGAGCCTGGGTCACCCTGACGGCCGGAACGGCCACGCAGCTGGTTGTCGATACGGCGCGACTCGTGGCGCTCGGAAGCGATCACGTGCAGGCCACCCGTCTCGATCACCTGCTGGTGACGCTTCTGCCAATCGGCCTTGATCTGGGCGATCTGCTCGGCGCTCGGGTTTTCCAGGGCCGCCACTTCAGCTTCCCAGTTACCGCCCAGGAGGATGTCGGTACCACGGCCGGCCATGTTGGTGGCGATGGTCAGCGCGCCCGGGGCACCGGCCTGGGCGATGATCTCGGCTTCCTTCTCGTGGTACTTGGCGTTCAGTACCTTGTGGTCGATACCTTCCTTCTTCAGCAGGTTCGACATGTGCTCGGAGGTTTCGATGGTCGCCGTACCCACCAGCACCGGACGGCCCAGGGTCATGCTTTCCTTGATGTCGGCGATGATCGCGGCGTATTTCTCGTCGGCGGTCAGGTACACCAGGTCGTTGAAGTCCTTACGCGCCAACGGCTTGTTCGGCGGGATGACCATCACGTTGAGGCCGTAGATCGACTGGAACTCGAACGCTTCGGTGTCGGCAGTACCGGTCATGCCGGACAGCTTGGTATAGAGGCGGAAGTAGTTCTGGAAGGTGGTCGACGCCAGGGTCTGGCTTTCGGCCTGGATGTTCAGGTTCTCTTTTGCCTCGATGGCCTGGTGCAGGCCTTCGGACAGGCGGCGACCCGGCATGGTCCGGCCGGTGTGTTCGTCGATCAGCAGGACCTGACCGTCCTGGACGATGTACTCGACGTTGCGGTGGAACAGCTTGTGCGCGCGCAGGCCGGCGTAGACGTGGGTCAGCAGGCCCAGGTTGTGCGCCGAGTAGAGGCTCTCGCCTTCGGCCAGCAGGCCGGCCTGGGTCAGCATCTCTTCGATGAACTGGTGACCCAGTTCGTTGAGCTCGACCTGGCGGCTCTTCTCGTCGATGGTGAAGTGGCCTTCCTGGGTGACCTGGCCTTCGACTTCCTCGATGTGCTGGGTCAGGCGCGGGATCAGGCGGTTGATCTCGATGTACAGCTTGGAGCTGTCTTCGGCCTGGCCGGAGATGATCAGCGGCGTACGGGCTTCGTCGATGAGGATCGAGTCGACTTCGTCGATTACGGCGAAGTTCAGTTCACGCTGGAACTTCTCTTCCTGGCTGAATGCCATGTTGTCGCGCAGGTAGTCGAAGCCGAATTCGTTGTTGGTGCCGTAGGTGATGTCGGCAGCATAAGCGGCGCGCTTTTCTTCCGGCGGCTGGAAGGCCGAGACGATGCCCACGGACAGACCGAGGAATTCGTACAGGGGACGCATCCAGTTGGCGTCACGACGGGCCAGGTAGTCGTTGACCGTGACCACGTGCACGCCTTTGCCGGACAGCGCGTTCAGGTAAACAGCCAGGGTACCGACCAAGGTCTTGCCTTCACCGGTACGCATTTCTGCGATCATGCCCTCGTGCAGGGTCATGCCACCGATCAGCTGCACGTCGAAGTGGCGCATGCCCATCACGCGCTTGCCGGCTTCGCGGGCCACGGCAAAGGCTTCGGGCAACAGTTGGTCCAGTGTCTCGCCTTTGGCCAGGCGCTCCTTGAACTCTGCGGTCTTGGCGCGCAGTTGCTCATCGGAGAGGGCGACCATTTTCTCTTCGAAGGCATTGACGATGTTCACCGTCTTGAGCATGCGTTTGACTTCACGCTCGTTCTTGCTTCCAAAAAGTTTCTTTAACAAAGGCGCAAACATATCGGCAGGATCTTCCACACGTAGGGATGGAGGGCGGCCCCATGAGTCGCCCGTGCAGCCCTGAGGCCGCATGCGAACGAGCATTCTACCCGGAAACGATGGTGAGGAAAGTGGTGGATTTCCACGATGCTGGCACAGCGTTTAGGGGGGGCGTTTCTAAGATAAGGGCATTTTCCCTGAGTTCAACCCAGAGCGTGATGAAACGTATCGAGAATGGCTCGTATTCTTTATTGCCTGTACCGGCCCTGTCGCCGGCAAGCCGGC
>NZ_AKJC01000250.1 GCF_000282535.1 Pseudomonas sp. GM84
GCCGGCGATGGGCCGCAAAGCGGCCCTAGGGACGCAGATCAGCCAACCAGCGGATCACCGACATGCAGGATCTTCATGCCGTTGGTGCCACCGATGGTGTGGTAGCTGTCGCCTTTGGTCAGGATCACCCAGTCACCCTGTTCCACCAGACCACGCTTGAGCAGCTCGTCGACCGCTGCCTGGCTCACCTTGTCGGCCGGCAGCGAAGCCGGGTCGAAGGCGATCGGGTAGACACCGCGGAACATCGAGGTACGGGCCTGGGTGGCGCGGTGTGGGGTCAGCGCATAGATCGGCACGTGCGAACGCAGGCGCGACATGATCAGCGGGGTGTAGCCACTTTCGGTGAGGGCGATGATCGCCTTGACGCCGGGGAAGTGGTTGGCGGTGTACATGGCCGCCAGGGCGATGCTTTCGTCGCAACGCTCGAAGGTGGTGTGCAGACGGTGGCTGGATTTCTGGTTGGTCGGGTGCTTCTCGGCACCCTGGCAGATCCGCGCCATGGCCTGAACGGCTTCGATCGGGTAGGCACCGGCGGCACTTTCGGCCGACAGCATGACCGCATCGGTGTTGTCGAGCACGGCGTTGGCCACGTCGGACACTTCGGCGCGAGTCGGCATCGGGTTCTGGATCATCGACTCCATCATCTGGGTCGCCACGATCACTGCCTTGTTGTTGCGGCGGGCGTGCTGGATGATCTTCTTCTGGATGCCGATCAGCTCGGCGTCGCCGATTTCCACGCCCAGGTCGCCACGGGCAACCATGACGGCGTCGGAGGCGGCGATCAGGCCGTCGAGGGTCTCGTCGTCGGCGACCGCTTCAGCACGCTCGATCTTGGCGACCAGCCAGGCGCTGCCGCCGGACTCGTCACGCAGCTTGCGGGCGTATTCCATGTCCTTGGCGTCACGCGGGAACGACACGGCCAGGTAGTCCAGGTCCATTTCCGCGGCCAGCTTGATGTCGGCCTTGTCTTTTTCGGTCAGGGCCGGTGCGGTCAGGCCGCCACCTTTGCGGTTGATGCCTTTGTGGTCCGACAGTGGGCCACCGACGATCACCACGCAATGCAGGGCATCGGCGGTGGCGGTCTCGACGCGCATGACCACGCGGCCATCGTCGAGCAGCAGTTCGTCACCGACGCCGCAGTCCTTGACCAGGTCCGGGTAGTCGATGCCGACGATGTCCTGGTTGCCTTCGGTCAGCGGGTGGGCGGTGGAGAAGGTGAATTTGTCACCGATCTTCAGTTCGATGCGCTTGTTGCTGAATTTGGCGATGCGGATCTTCGGACCCTGCAGGTCACCCAGCAGTGCGACATGGCGGCCGTTTTTGGCGGCAATGTCACGGATCAGGCGGGCGCGCGCTTTGTGCTCGTCCGGGGTGCCGTGGGAAAAGTTCAGGCGTGCCACGTCCAGGCCGGCGAGGATCAGCTGTTCGATCACTTCCGGCGAGTTGCTGGCGGGGCCAAGGGTGGCGACGATTTTGGTACGGCGGATGGTCATGCACAGACTCCTATAGTGAAGCGCAGCGAAAGGCTACTCCTGAATCACGCTGTAGTCATTGTTCCGTTGCACTACCTGCAAGCCGCGCAGGGTGGCAAATGACCGGGCGAGGTATCCTGGCAAATGGCGGTGAAGATTTGCCGACAAAGGCCGATACACAGGCATCCAAGGAGATCCCACATGCGAGCCCTGATCGTTTTAGCCCTGGCGACGGCCAGTACCGTCGGCTGCACCCGCTGGTCGATGGACCATCACTTGAACAATGCCTACCGCGCCTACGACCGTGGCGACTGCCAGAAGGTCATGCTGGAATTGTCCCAGGTCGACCGTACCAGCCGTGCGCGCCCGTTCATTCACCCGGAAGTGTCATTGCTGCGTGGCCAGTGCCTGGAACGCCAGCAGCTGTTCGTGGATGCCGCGCAAACGTATGAGTACCTGATCCAGCAGTATCCCAACAACGAGTACGCCTACCGCGCCAAGGCGCGCCTGCAAACGCTTGAAAAACTTGGCCATTACCGCAGCGGCCAGGCGGCAATGGCCAATCCGGTGAATACCTCTCCTTGGCGTTAACACCAAGGTGTCAATAATTTCACGGGATTTGCACGGCCCGCTGCGCTAACCTGTAATCCAGTTGTTACAACAACCGCCAGTACCTTGCATTCCTGGCATTGGTACGGATTGCACGTGTGACCATGGTCAACAAGCGCCATATCGAACGCCACCAATTGCCGTGTGCATTGAAGGTGTTCAACCGCTTCACCGATCAACCTATCGGTCAGCTGGGTAATGCCTCTGAAGACGGCTTGATGCTGATCAGCCAGTTGCCGGTGCTGGTCGGGCCGGATTTCGACCTGCAGCTGCGCGTGCCGCTTGCCGGCGGCGGCTTCCAGTGCATCAACCTGACCGCCAGTTGCCTGTGGTGCCGCGAAGACCAGACGCCGGGTCACTACGATTCAGGCTTCATGTTGCTGCAGGCACCGCGCGAATACGACGACTTCGTCCGCTCGCTGCGCGACTATTTCAGTTTCCGGCCGGCCAACGCTTCCGTCTGAGACGAGGTCCGCTAGAATCGGGGCAACCTCGATTCAGGACGACTCCGTGACTTCCAGCATCTTCTGGCACGACTACGAAACCACCGGCATCAACCCGCGCTGCGACAGGCCGTTGCAGGTGGCGGGTGTGCGCACCGATCTCGAGCTCAACGAGATCGAGCCGCCCATCAGTCTTTATTGCCGCCCCTCCGACGACATCCTGCCGCATCCGGCGGCGTGCCTTGTGACGGGCATTACCCCGCAGCAGCTGGCCACCCAGGGCTTGTGCGAGGCTGAGTTCATGACCCGGGTCCACGAGCAGCTGGCGCGTCCAGGTACCTGCGGTGCGGGTTACAACACCCTGCGCTTCGATGATGAAGTGACCCGTTACAGCCTCTACCGCAACTTCTTCGATCCGTATGCGCGCGAATGGCAGGGCGGCAATAGCCGCTGGGACTTGATCGATGTGGTGCGCACCGCCTATGCCCTGCGTCCCGAAGGTATCAATTGGCCGCAACAGGATGGACGCACCAGCCTGCGCCTTGAATTGCTGAGCCAGGCAAACGGCATCGACCATGGGCATGCGCACGAAGCACTTTCCGACGTGCGGGCGACCATTGCCCTGGCGCGCCTGATTCGGCAAAAACAACCCAGGTTGTACGAATGGCTGTTCCAGCTGCGCAGCAAACACAAAGTGTTGGAGCAGATTCGTTTATTGCAACCGCTGGTGCATATATCGGGTCGCTTCTCGGCGGCACGTAATTATCTGGGCGTGGTCTTGCCGCTGGCCTGGCACCCGCGCAATCGCAATGCACTGATTGTGTGCGACCTGCATCAGGAAACCCTACCGTTATTGAGGGAAAGTGCCGAAGTACTTCGTGAGCGCTTGTATACGCGCCATGAGGAATTGTCTGAAGGACAATTACCGGTCCCGCTGAAGTTGGTACAGATCAATCGCTGTCCCGTGTTGGCGCCGCTTTCGGTATTGCGCCCTGCGGATCAGCAACGACTCGGTATCGATCTGGCACTTTTGCAAACACGTGGAGAAGCGCTGGCCAATCAGCAAGCGCAGTGGCAAGACAAGCTGGAGCCTATCTACGGCAAGGATGAGTTTGCGCCTAATGAGGACCCTGAACAGCAGTTGTATGACGGTTTCCTGGGGGATCGCGATCGTCGTTTGTGCGAGCAAGTTCGCACGCTGGACCCAGCCGCTTTGGGCGGCGGTCATTGGATGTTCGATGACCCGCGCATGCCTGAATTACTGTTCCGTTATCGGGCGCGCAACTTCCCAGAGACCTTGAACAGTGATGAGCGCCAGCGCTGGTATGCCTTCTGTCAGCAGCGCCTGAGCGACCCGCTGTGGGGCGCGCCGAATACCCTGGGCGACTTCGAGCAGGCTCGGCAGAGCGCCTGGGCCAACGCTGACGAGGCCGGGCGGCGAGTGCTGGACGCTTGGCAAGTGCATGCCCGGCAGTTGTCAGAGCAATTTGCTATCAGCCAATAAATGGACAAACAAAAACGCCGGCATCGAGCCGGCGTTTTTGTTTATACAAGCAGCGTCTGCGCGGACAATCAGTCCAGCAGGGTTGCCCAGCTTTCAACCACATCGCCACCCCATTTGGCTTTCCACTCTTTCAGGGTCTTGTGGTTGCCGCCTTTGGTTTCGATTACTTCACCATTGTGCGGGTTCTTGTATTGCTTGACCTTGCGAGCACGCTTGGTGCCAGTGGTCTTGACTGCGCCGCGCGGGGCTTTGCTCAGTTTCGACTCTGGGTCGAGCAGGGCGATGACGTCACGCAGCGACTTGGAGTATTCGCCCATCAGCGTGCGCAGTTTGCCTTCGAACTCCAGTTCTTTTTTCAGCTTGTCATCCTGCGACAGGTTGGCCAGGCGGGCCTGAAGTTCCTTGATGGCTTCTTCGGTGGCGCGGTACTCGTTGATCAGGGACATGGAGTGTTCCTTTAATGCGTGTTCAGAAATGTGTGGGGCAATAATAGACAGGCGATACACTCAAGTAAACCTATTAATAGGGCAGCGAACTGTTAATTAGGCTGTGACAAAATATCTCAAGATTAAGAAAAATTTACATAGGCCCTTCAATTGGGCATGAATGTCCGCTGCCCAGTTACGCCATGTCGCAGCGGTAAGGCATGACCTGAGGATGCAGCCGGTGGGTGCAATGCTTACTGCGTTTTTTGGGCCGGACCGCTAGAATGGGCGCCTTTGCGAAGTTCTGGAGTCTTATTCATGCGCACCTATCGTCTGGTGATCGCCTGCCCCGACCGTGTTGGCATCGTGGCGAAAGTCAGTAATTTCCTGGCCTTGTACAATGGCTGGATCAATGAAGCCAGCCACCACTCCGATGAGCAGAGTGGTTGGTTCTTCATGCGCCATGAAATCCGTGCCGAATCGTTGCCTTTCGGTATCGAGGCTTTCCGCGAAGCCTTTGCACCGATTGCCGAAGAGTTCTCCATGACCTGGCGTGTCACTGATTCGGCGCAGAAGAAGCGCGTCGTGCTGATGGCCAGCCGTGAATCGCACTGCCTGGCAGACCTGCTGCACCGTTGGCACACCGACGAGCTGGATTGCGAGATCCCCTGCGTGATTTCCAACCACAACGACCTGCGCAGCATGGTCGAGTGGCACGGCATTCCGTTCTTCCACGTGCCGGTCGACCCGAAAGACAAGGCGCCAGCGTTTGCCGAAGTGTCGCGTCTGGTCCAGGAGCATGCGGCCGACGTGGTGGTGCTGGCGCGTTACATGCAGATCCTGCCGCCGCAGCTCTGCCAGGATTACGCCGAGAAGGTCATCAACATCCACCACAGCTTCCTGCCCTCGTTCGTCGGTGCCAAGCCGTATCACCAGGCAGCCCTGCGCGGTGTGAAACTGATCGGTGCCACGTGCCACTATGTGACCGAAGAACTGGACGCCGGCCCGATCATCGAGCAGGACGTGGTGCGCGTGAGCCACGCCGACAGCATCGAGGACATGGTTCGCTTCGGCCGAGATGTCGAGAAGATGGTGTTGGCCCGTGGCCTGCGTTATCACCTGGAAGACCGCGTGCTGGTGCACGGCAACAAGACGGTGGTGTTCGACTGATAGTGGGCACTGGGCTTGTGGGAGCGGGCTTGTCCCGCGAACCAGGGCGAAGCCCTGGCCATACACCTTTGTTGTCCGGGCCGGCCCTTTCGCGGGGTAAGCCCGCTCCCACAGGGGTTCTCAGCCATACTTGAGGTGTATCCAATGGCAAGCGCCCGCAACAAGCCCACCGCCACACCCCCTCCCACCCTCGGCGAAGGCTGCCTGGCCCGGTACGACCCCGAAGCGCTTGACGAAGAAGACGGCACCGAGTTCCCCGGCGCCGCCGATCTCTGGCGTCAGCTCAACCCGCCTGACCCCGCCAGCGTTCCAGCAGCGGACGCGCCAGCAGGCAGACGAACACCGGCCCGCCTGCCAGCAGATAAAAGTAGTAAGTAACCGCGCGCCAGATCAGAATCGCCGCCGCCGCGGTCGAGCTGCCCACCATCGGTGCCAGCAAGCTTGCCGACGTCAGTTCGGCGGCCCCAGCGCCGCCCGGCATCAGGCTGAACTGCCCGGCACTGAGCGAGAGCATCTGCACCAGAAAACTCGGCACCCACGACAGCTCCACGCCCAAGCCCCGCAATACCAGAAACAGCACGCTGTAGCGCAGGCTCCAGTGCGCGCAGGTCAGGGTGAACACCAGCGCCAGGGTGCGCTTGGGCAGCCGCCAGGTCTGGGCCAGCGCCGCGATGAAGTGCAACACCTTGCGTGCCCAGCGCCGTCTGCGGCGTGGGGTCATGCCCGCGCGCTGCAGCAGCCGGCCGTTGAAGCGCATGATCGCGCGCCGGTAGTGCAGCAACGCCAGTATCGCGGCCAGTGCTGTGCACAGCAGCAAGGCGCTGCCCAGCAGCAGGCTTTCCTGGCTGCGGCCCAGGCTGTGGAACAGGGCATAGCCGGCGATCGCCAGCATCGCGCAGAAGAAGAACAGCAAGTCGTTCAGCTGGTCCATGGCGAACACCGCGCCACTGCGGGCCGGTCCGATGCGGTCGCGGGCGAGCAGGGCCATCAGCGTCAACGGCCCGCCGCTGCCACCGGGCGTGGTGCAGATGGCGAACTCCGTGGCCATTACCACGCCAAGGCTACGCACGTGCCCAAGCTTTGCGCCGTGCTGGCCGAGCAGCAGGCGCAGGCGCATGGCATTGATGATCCAGCACAACAGGATCATGCCCAGCAGGGTCAACATCAGGCCGGGGTCGAAGGCCTTGATCCTGGGCAGCAGCTCGTCGCCACCGAGCAATGCTGGCACCAGGACTGCGCACAGCAGTGCAAGGCCCAGCCAGGCGAAGCGATTCATGCGAGCACCTGGCGGTCCAGCCAGGCCGATTTGGTCAGGGGTTCACGGCCCTGAAGCAGTAAATGGTCGAGCGCGGCCAGCCAGTAGTTGCGTGACGAGCGGTGGCGCATGTCCACCGGGTGCAGCCCGAGGCGCAAGGTCTGGGCCTCGCGCCAGCGCCGTCGCTGCCAGTCGCATACCATCCGTGAAACGCCCCGGCGCCAGGCGCTGCCGGCACTCCAGACCAGGCCGGGGGCAGTGAATGCGCGGAAATCGGGCAAGCGGTACAAGTGCTGCGGGGTGCTGGTGTAGCGCAGCGGCAGTTGGCACAAGGCCTGGCGCGTGCCCTGGCTCATCAGCCAGGCCGGCGCGACAAAGCCGGCCACCGGCCAGCCTTGCCGCTCGAACAGTGCCAGGCCGTCTTCCAGGCGCTGCAGCGCTTGGGCCTGGTCGAGCGCATAGAACTCGCCTTCGTGGGTGTAGAGACGGCGCATGAAGTACTCACCGAGGCTGCGTGGCGAGGGCCCGTCATCGGCATGGAAGAAACCGTGCAGCGCCAGTTCGTCGCCTTGCGCCAGGCGCCGTTCGAGCAGGCGGCAGAAAGCCGGGGAGTGTGCCAGGGGGTTGCGGTGGTGGAAGTCGGGGACTACCAGCCAGGTCATCGGCACGCCGCCCATTTCATCGACCGCCTGCACGAACGGCTGGTAGTCCGGCCAGGTTTCCGGCGCAATGTCGTGCAGCACCAGCATCAGGCTGCGCGACGCGCCATCGCCCTCAGCCATGGGCGCGTACCTGTGGCTGATGGCCGAGCACCGCCTGGTAGTGCTGGAGCAGGCCATTTACCACGTTGTCCCACGAGTAATGTTGCTCCACGTGAAGGCGAGCCTGGGCACCGAGCTTGCGGACGCCGGCCTCGAACACCTCGCGCACCGTCGTGGCCATGGCCTGGCCATCGTTGGCGCGGCACAGGCGGCCGCATTGTTCGTTGATGATCTCGCTGAAGGCTCCGGCCCTTACCGCCACCACGGGCGTGGCGCTGGCCATTGCTTCGAGGACGACCAGGCCGAAGGTTTCCTGGTCGCCGGCGTGCACCAGCAGGTCGGCACTGGCCACCAGCCGGGCGACTTCATCGAGTGGGCAGAAGTGGTCGATCACACTGACATTGTCCGGCACGTTGGCCGGCATGTTCGAACCCACCAGCAGCAGGTGATAGGGGCGCCCCAGGTGCTGCATGCAGTCGAGCAGCACCGGCAGGTTCTTTTCCCGCGAGCCCCGGCCGGCGAACACCAGTAGCCGGCTGGTATCGGGTATGCCCAGCTGAGCCCGCAGTTGCGGGTCGCGTTTTGCCGGATTGAAGGTGGCAAGGTCGACGCCGAGGCGTTGTACATGCACATCGCGTACACCCAGGCGGCGCAACTTGTCGGCCATTACCTGGCTGGGCGCCAGTACCCGGTCGAAATTGCCATACAGCTTGCTGACATAAGCTTCGACATTGGGCGTGAACCAGTTGCCCATGCGGTTGCTGACCAGCAGCGGCAAGTCGGAGTGGTAGAAACCGATCACCGGTACGTCGAGCTGGCGGCGTGCTTCCAGTGCTGCCCAGGCGGTGAGGTAGGGGTCGCCGACTTCGATCAGGTCCGGCTTGAGCCCGCGCAGCACCGTGCACCAAGGGCCCAGCCGCACGGGGAATCGGTAGCCGTTGCCGAAGGGCAGAGGGGGGGCAGGTACTTCGTACACGCCATTGGTATGGCGGGCACTGGGGCCGGGGATCAAAAGGCTGTGGCGAACGCCCTGGAGGGCGTCGAGGCGATGATGTTTGGCATCAAGATAAGTCCGTACGCCTCCGCTGGCCGGGGCATAGAACATGGTGATGTCAGCGATGTGCACGATCAGCATCCCTCCGGGATCGTCTTCGGGTCTGTCATTCGGCTGTAAGGGGCCGGTGATGACGCGCCTAAAGGTTGACCTTATAGAAGGATAGTTTGTTCGATCGGGTTGGGCGGGGGAGTGGTGTCGAGGCCATCGCCGGCAAGCCGGCTCCCACAAAGTCTGCGGTGAATCTGTGGGAGCCGGCTTGCCGGCGATGGGGGCGACGCGGTGCGTCAGGTCAGATACGGAAGCTGCCGACCAGGTGCTTCAGGCGAGTGGCTTGCTGCTCCAGGTCCGAGCACGCCCGCAGGGTGGCCTGCAGGTTCTCCACGCCTTCCTGGTTGAGCATGTTGATTTCGTTGATGTCCATGTTGATCGAATCGACCACCGCGGTCTGTTCTTCGGTGGCGGTGGCCACCGACTGGTTCATGCCGTCGATCTCGCCAATGCGCACGGTGACGCTGTCCAGACGTTCACCGGCCTGGTTGGCGATCTGCACGCTGTCCTGGCTGTGGCGCTGGCTTTGGCCCATGGTCTCGACCGACTCGCGGGCGCCGACCTGCAGTTCCTCGATCATGCTCTGCACCTGCTGCGCAGACTCCTGGGTACGGTGCGCCAGGTTGCGCACTTCATCGGCAACCACGGCGAAGCCGCGCCCGGCTTCACCGGCCCGGGCCGCCTCGATCGCGGCGTTCAGTGCCAGCAGGTTGGTCTGCTGGGAGATGCTGGTGATCACCTCGAGAATCTGCCCGATGTTCACGGTCTTGCTGTTCAGGGTCTCGATGTGCGCGCTGGAGGTCACGATCAGGTCGGACAGGCGATTCATCGCCGCGATGTTGCGGTCCACCACCTGTTGCCCTTCTTCGGCCAGCAGGCGAGCGGAGCTTGCGTGCTGCGAGGCCTGGGCGGCGTTGCCGGCGATTTCCTGGGCGGCAGCACCCAGCTCATTGATGGCGGCGGCGACACTGTTGGTGCGGTTGGATTGCTCGTCCGAGTTGGCCATCGACGAGTTGGAGGCGCTGATGACACGCAGGGCCACCTCGTTGACCTGCTCGGTGGCCGAGGACACCTCGCGGATCGAACCGTGGATACGCTCCACGAAGCGGTTGAAGGCCGTGCCGAGGATGCCGAATTCGTCGTGGTTGTGAATGCGCAGGCGTTTGGTCAGGTCGCCTTCGCCTTCGGCGATGTCTTCCATGGCGCGGGTCATGGTCAGCAGCGGTTGCATCAGCACGCTGATCAGCAGGCCGAGCAGGCCGATGATGATGACCACAGCCACCACGGTGGCGATCACCGCCGAGGTGCGGAAGGTGCTGAGCATGGCGAAGGCTTTGTCTTTGTCCACCGACAGGCCGATGTACCAGTTGGCCGATGGCAGGCCCTTGATCGGGGTGAAGGTCAACAGGCGGGTCTGGCCGTCGGCCTCGACTTCGGTCAGTTCACCGGTCAGTTTCGGCGTGTGCTGCGGGAACAGGTCGGACAGCGACTTCATGACCATCTTCTGGTCCGGGTGAACCAGCACCTTGCCCTGGTCGTTGACCAGGAAGGCGTAGCCCATGCCGCCGAAGTTCAGCGAGTTGATGATGCGCACCAGGCCGTCGAGGGCCAGGTCACCGCCCACCACGCCCACCTGGGTGGACACCTTGCCGAGGATGCCGATGACCATCTTGTTGGTGGTCATGTCCATGTAAGGCTCGGTGAGGATCACGCCCTGGGCATTCATGCCGTCCTTGTACCAAGGGCGGGTGCGCGGGTCGTAGCCATCGGGCATCTTCGAGTCGGGGCGTACGCTGAAACCGCCGTCGACCTTGCCCAGGTAGACGGTCAGGAAGCTTGAGATCAGGGCGTTCTGGCCCATCAGCGTCTCAGCCTGTTCGGGCGCTTGGGCAATGTTCTGGGCCAGGTTTTCAACCAGCTTGATGCGGCCTTCGAACAGGTTGTGAATGTTGGTCGAAGTGGACTCGCCCATTTCAGCCAGATAATTCTCCAGATTCTCGCGGATCGCATTACGCTGGAGGTAATCGTTGTAGAGGGTGAACAGGCTGAAGGCGAGGATCACGATCAGTGATGCCGCCAAAAGAATCTTGTGGCTGAAACGCAGGCTTTTGTTCATGGCGTAATCGGTTCCGCTAAGGTTTTTATCGGGCGTTCGCACGAATACAGCAGTAAAACAGTGCAACATCCCGGGTAGTCCTTTGGGTTGTTCCTGTCTTTAATGGCGAATATCACCCCGCGTTATCGGCCAATAGGCGGTAAAGCTTGAGAAGAGGATCAAAAAGATGTCGGATTCTTTGACCATGGTTATAGGGGCTGGCACGGATGGCCAACCGGTCAAGCAAGCCATGCGCCTGGCCAACCGTCACGGGTTGGTGGCGGGTGCTACCGGTACCGGCAAGACCGTGACCTTGCAGCACCTGGCGGAAGTGTTCAGCGACGCGGGCGTGGCGGTGTTCGCGGCCGATGTCAAAGGCGACCTCTGCGGCCTCGGCGCGCCGGGCGCGCCCCAGGGCAAGGTGGCCGAGCGGATCGCCGCAATGCCCTGGCTGGGCCATCAGCCGCGTGCTTACCCGGTCACCTTGTGGGATGTCGCCGGGCAATCCGGTCATCCGTTGCGTACCACCCTCAGTGAAATGGGGCCGTTGTTGCTCGGCAACTTGCTGGCGTTGACCGACAGTCAGCAGGCGGCGTTGTACGCGGCGTTCAAGGTGGCTGACCGGGAAGGGCTGCTGTTGCTCGACCTCAAGGACCTCAAGGCGCTGCTTGCACACTTGAAGGACAACCCGCAGTTGCTGGGCGAAGACAGCGCCCTGATGACCAGCGCCTCGACCCAGGCGCTCCTGCGCCGCCTGGCAACCCTGGAGCAGCAGGGCGCCGAAGCGCTGTTCGGCGAGCCGGCGCTGCAATTGGAAGACCTGCTAAGACTCGATGGCGATGGGCGCGGGCGTATCCATCTGCTCGATGCCAGCAAGCTGGTGCATGACGCGCCCAAGGTCTACGCGACCTTCCTGCTGTGGTTGCTGGCCGAGCTGTTCGAACAGCTGCCTGAGCGCGGAGATGCCGATAAGCCAGTGCTGGCGCTGTTCTTCGACGAGGCGCACTTGCTGTTCAACGACACGCCCAAGGCCTTGCAGGACCGGCTGGAGCAGGTGGTGCGGCTGATCCGTTCCAAGGGCGTTGGGGTGTATTTCGTGACCCAGTCTCCGGGCGATCTGCCGGACACCGTGCTGGCTCAGCTGGGCTTGCGCATCCAGCATGGCTTGCGGGCATTCACGGCCAAGGAGCAGAAGTCGCTGCGGGCGGTGGCGGACGGTTTTCGTCCCAATCCGGCGTTCGACAGCCTGGCGGTGCTGACTGAGCTGGGTATCGGCGAAGCGTTGGTCGGTACCCTGGAAGAGAAGGGCACGCCTGCGATGGTGCAGCGCGTGCTGATCGCCCCACCGCAATCGCGCATCGGGCCATTGAGCGGGGCCGAGCGGGCCGCGTTGATTGCCGGGTCGCCCTTGTTGGGGCGCTATGACAAGCCGGTTGACCGTGAGTCGGCCTATGAAATGCTGACCCAGCGCAGGGGCGAGCCGGTGCAGAAGGCCGATGAAGAGAGCCTGGCCGACAAGGCCGGAGAGTTCCTGCAGAGTGCGGCGGGGCAGGCCATCAAGTCGGCGGTGCGTCAGGCGGCCAACCAGCTGGGGCGGCAGTTGGTGCGCGGGTTGATGGGGTCGTTGTTGGGGGGCAAGAAGCGGTAGTTGCCTGTATCGGCCTCATCGCCGGCAAGCCGGCTCCCACGGGTACACCACTGGTCTTGAGAACTTCGCTAAGCCTGTGGGAGCAACTGTCTTGCTCAATTTCTAAAAGTTGACGCGATTCCTGTGGGAGCGGGCTTGTCCCGCGAACACCGGCGAAG
The DNA here is from genome assembly GCF_000282535.1 of Pseudomonas sp. GM84. Lineage (GTDB taxonomy): Bacteria > Pseudomonadota > Gammaproteobacteria > Pseudomonadales > Pseudomonadaceae > Aquipseudomonas. The sequence goes on from NZ_AKJC01000250.1 coordinate 12,646, forward strand.
CCGGTGCCATGCTCCGCGCTGCCTGTTTCGC
>NZ_AKJC01000251.1 GCF_000282535.1 Pseudomonas sp. GM84
GGCCCCCCCGCCGCTTCGGCGGCGGGCGCCAGCAGGGCGCGCCGGTAGCGGTAATGCGCGTGGTGCAGTTCGCGCACCAGCCGCCCTTCGGCCATGAGGTAGTTGGCATGGGCCAACGTTTCGCCAAGGGCCATCAGCTCGTCGAAACGACCGGACAGCCTGGGGAACAGCTCGGCCATCAGCTCGCACGCCGAGCGTGGCGCCTCGCAGCTGGCCAGCAAACGGTCCAGCTGGGCCTGGTGGTGGGCCTGCAGCTGGTCAATGCGCGCATGCAGGTTGAAGAACGGCCGCTCGTGGGCCGGCAGCACCAGCACGCTGTCGGGCAGGCTGCGCAGGTGTTCGAGCGAGGTCAGCCATTCGCGCAGCGGGTCAGCTTCGGGCTCGGTGGCGTGCACGCCCACGGTCGGGGTGATGCGCGGCAGCACCTGGTCGCCGGCGAGCAGCAGGCTGCCGTCCTCGGCGTACAGGCAGGCGTGCTCGGGCGAATGGCCTCGGCCGACCACCACGCGCCATTGGCGGCTGCCGATGCGCACACGGTCACCGTCCTGCAGGCGCCGGTAGCTGTTGAAATGCAGGGGGCGGAAATGGCCGTTCTGGATCAGCTGGTACAGCTCGCCCGCCTGCGCCTCGTCCATGCCCGCCTTGCAGTGGAAGTCGAGGAAATCCCAGCCCGCGGCCTGCTCGGCCGGCACGGTGACGTACAGCGAGCGGTATTCGGCGGCGGTCATGTACACCGGGCAGCGAAAGCGCTCGGCCAGCCAGCCGGCCACGCCGGCATGGTCGGAGTGGTAATGGGTGCAGATCACCGCCAGCAGCGGCTGGCCGGCGAACACCTGGGTGAAGACCTGCTCCCAGACCTCACGGGTCTGCGCGGTGTTCATGCCGGTGTCCACCACCACCCAGCCGTGGTCATGGCGCAGCAGGTAGAGGTTGATGTGGTCCAGGCGAAACGGCAGCGGCATGCGCAACCACCACACGCCCTCGGCCACTTCGCGCACCTGACCGCTGTCCGGCACCTGCGGCCAGGGGTAACGCAGGCCGCCGTGCAGTTCATGGCCGTTGCCGTCGAGGTCAGCCATGCTGGCCACCCTCGAATGCGGGCAGGCCGACCTGTTCGAGCAGCTGCGGCGAATAGGGCTGGTAGTTCTGGCTGCGCTCGTCGCGGATGAACAGCGGGTCGGGACAGGCGTTGGGGCAGTAGCCCTGGCGCTGCAGGTCGACCTTGCGCAGCTTGAAGGTGCTGGTCAGATCCGCCGCAGCGCTTACCCGCACGAACATGGGCGCGGCGTAGCGCGGCAGGCGCGCTTCGGTCAGGCGGTACAAGGCCTGCGGGTCGAAGGCCTGGCCCGCTTGCATCAGCACTGCCGCCATGCCTGCCCTGCCCTCGTGTTGCGGCACCTGCACACCGTAGATGTTGATCAGCTCCAGGCCCGGCAGGTCGCTCAGGGCATCGGCCACTTCCTGGGTCGAGACGTTTTCGCTTTTCCAGCGGAAGGTGTCGCCGATGCGGTCGACGAAGTAGCAGTAGCCGTCGGCGTCCTGGCGCAGCAGGTCGCCCGAGCTCCACCAGGCATCGCCCTCGCGCAGCACGTTGCGGCGGATCTTGCTCTCGGTGGCCGTGGCGCAGGTGTAGCCTTCGAAGCGGCCGCCGCCGATGTCCGGGTGGTCGACGATAAAGCCCATGGCCTCGCCCACTTCGCCCACCTCGCAGAGCTGGTAGAAGCCGTTTGCATCGCGCGGGTGGCAGTCGTTTTCCACGTCGAAGCGCACCAGGCGCAGGTTGGTGCGGTTCCAGTCCGGCACCCGGCCGCAGGCGCCCAGGTAGTTGTCGACGTTGATCAGGTTGGTGTTGGCTTCGGTCGCGCCCCACCCCTCGAACACCTGGATCGGCCCGAACCGTTCGACCCAGCGCTGCCAGGACTCGCTCGACAGGCCGGCGCCGAGCATGCAGCGCAGGGTATGTTCACGCTCCCCGGCTATGGCCGGCCGGTTGAGCAGGTAGCGGCAGATTTCGCCGATGTACTGGAACACGCTGATGCGATGGCGCGCCACATCGGACCAGAACTCGCGCACGCTGAACTTGCGGCGCACCACGATACTGGCGCCGGCACGCAGCGCGGTCGAGGTGACCGAGGTGGCGGCCGCGCCGTGGTACAGCGGCAGGCAGCAATAGAAGACATCGTCGACGCCGGCGTTGAGCGTCACCTCCATCACATCCCCCGACGACAGCCAGCGCATGTGGCTGTAGCGCGCCGCCTTGGGCAGGCCGGTGGTGCCCGAGGTGAAGATCAGCAAGGTCGGCGCCTGGGCTTCGAGCCCGGCACGGTGCGCCTTGGGGAACGGCGTGTCGGGCGCAGCGGCCATGGCCGTGGCGAACTGGCGGTCGACGCCCGCAGGCAGCGCACCCGTCCAGCGGTTTTCGGCATCGTCGATCAGCCACATGGGCAGGGCCGGCAACCCTTCGGTCGCCTGCAGGTTGCCCAGGCATTCTTCACCGACCACCAGCGCCTTGGCACCGGTGGTGTCCAGGGCATGCAGCAGGGGTTTGCCGGTTACCTGGGTATTGACGAACGCCACCACCACCCCGAGCTTGACCAGGCCGAACCAGCAGCTGAAGAAGGCCGGACGGTTCTCCATCATCAGCGCGCAGACGTCGCCTGCTCGCAGGCCAGCGGCGAAGGCGGCATGGGCCACCTGGTCGGCCTGACGGTCGACCTCGGCGTAGCTCAAGGTCTGTTCGCCGTAGATCAGGAACGGCCGTTGGCCATGGCGCGCCGCTTGTGCTTCCAGGCGGTCGGCCAGGGTGTAGTGGTCGCGCGGCTTGATCTGGCCGCTGGCTTCGGCGCGCAGGTCGAGCAGCGCCTGGGTCTGTTCGCGGCTCACCGGTGGCTGCGGCAGGTTGGGCAAGGTGTGCGGCAGGTTCATTGCGCCACCTCCAGGGTTTGCTGCCAGCTGGGGTAGTCGCTGTAGCCACGGGCACCTGGGGTGTACAGGGTCTTGCGGTCGAAAGCGGCCAGCGGCCTGTGCTGGCGCAGTCGCTCGACCAGGTCGGGGTTGGCGATGAAGTGGCGGCCGAAGGAAACCGCCTCGCCCTCGCCCGCCGTCAGCGCGGCGCGGGCCGAATCGGCGTCGAAACCGTCGTTGAGGATCAGCGCCTGCGGGCCATGCTCGCGGGCCAGGGCGAAGGCATCCAGGTCGGCCAAGGGCGAACGCATGATGTGCAGGTAGGCCAGGCCCAGCGGCGCCACGGCCTGGCACAGCGCGGTGGTGGTCTGCGCCGGCTCGTGGTCGTCGATGTCGTTGTACGGGTTGCCGGGGCACAGGCGCAGGCCGACCCGCCCTGCACCGATGGCAGCGGCCATGGCTTCGAGCACTTCCTTGGCGAAGCGCACCCGGTGCTGCGCGCTGCCGCCATAGGCATCGGTGCGCGGGTTGCTGCCGGCGGCCATGAACTGCATGGGCAGGTAGCCGCTGGTGCAGTGCAGCTCGACGCCGTCGAAACCGGCTTCGCGGGCGTTCAATGCGGCCTGGCGGTAGTCGCCGATCACTTCGGCGATGCCTTCCAGGGTCAGGGCCTGGGGCACATCGGCGTCGACCAGCCCGGCGGCATCGCTGAACAGCTGCACACGCGCAGGCAGCGACGACGGCGCCACCGTCGCCGCGCCCTGCGGCTTGTTGTGGTGGCTGGCGGCGCGCCCCACGTGCATCAGCTGCAGGACGATGCGCCCGCCTAGCTCGTGCACGGCGCGGGTCACCCGCTGCCAGGCGGCGATCTGTTCGCGGCTGTAGATGGCCGGGGTACGGCAGTAGCCCAGGCCGCTGGCCGAGGGTGCCGTGCCTTCGGCGACGATCAGCCCGGCGCTGGCGCGCTGGCGGTAGTAGTCGACCATTTCGTTGCCCGGCACGGCGCGCCCATCGGCGCGGCTGCGGGTCATCGGGGCCATGACGATGCGGTTGGCCAGTTGCAGTTCGCCCAGGCGCACAGGCTCGAACAAGATGTCCATCTCAGCTCCTTCAGCTCTTGTTGTTTCCGGCTCGCGGGGAGCACGAAACACCGGATATGGGCTGAATGATTCACCGTGGGCAGGTGCGAAACATCGTCCGTCGAGACTAGTTTCGCGTGCTTGTCCCAGGGCCTGGGGGTACCCGCAGGCAGCGCGCAAATTTGGTCTGAACAGACGATGAATTGACGGCAGAATGGCGCGAGCATCATGCGCACCTAAAACAAGAAGCGGAGCTGTGCAGTGAACCCATCCCCTCCCGTGACCTGGCGTACTCACTACGCCTTGCTGGTGCTGGCCAGCATCTACGTCTTCAACTACATCGACCGCCAGTTGATGGCGATCCTGATCGAGCCGGTGAAACAAGAATTCGGCATCTCCGATACCGGCATCGGCCTGCTCTCCGGGGTGACCTTCGCCGTGTTCTACACGGTGTTCGGCCTGCCGCTGGGGCGCCTGTCCGACCGCATCGGGCGCAAGCCGGTGATTGCCTTCAGCTGCATGGCCTGGAGCCTGATGACCATGCTCTGCGGCATGGCCGGCAGCTTCTTCACCCTGGTGCTGGCGCGGATCGGCGTGGCCATTGGCGAGGCTGGCGGTACTGCGCCCTCGGTGGCGATGGTCTCCGACCTGTACCCGGCACATCGGCGCTCGACGGCGCTGGCGGTGCTGATGCTCGGCTCCAGCCTGGGGGCCATCGTCGGCCTGGGGTTGGGCGGCTGGATTGCCCAGCACCATGGCTGGCGTTATGCGTTTCTGCTGATTGGCGCGCCCGGCATCCTGCTGGGCCTGTTGCTGTTGCTCACGGTGCGGTCGCCGGCGCCGCCGCGGGTTCGGCAAGCGGCCGAGGGGCCACAGGAGGGTTGGCTGCGTACACTGGCCGAGCTGCTGCGCATGCCCTCGTTCCTGTGGCTGGTGCTGACGGGCGGGGCTGCGGCCATCGCCGGGTATGCCATCGGTACCTGGAGCCCGAGCTTCCTGATTCGCTCGCACGGGCTGAACATGCAACAGGCCGGTTTTCTGGTCGGTGTGGTCGGCGGTACGGGTTCGACCATTGGCACGCTGGTGTGCGGCATGCTCACCGACCGCCTGGCCCGGCGTGACGTGGGCTGGCAGATTGGCGTGCCGTTGCTGGGCACGCTGCTGAGCATTCCGTTTGCCCTGGCCTACTTCCTCTGGCCCCAGGGCGTGGCGTTTCACATCGGCGATACGCCGGTGCCGCAGGCGTTTCTGTTCTACAGCGCGTTCGGGTTCTTTGGCGTGTGGTGGGCGACGCCTTGCCTGGGCGCGATCACTCACCTGTTCCCGGCCCATCGGCTGGCCCAGGCCACGGCGATTTTCGTCATGGCCATGACCTTGCTGGGGGTCGGCGTCGGGCCCTTGCTGATCGGCATGCTCAGTGATGTGTTCGTGCCGAGCCTGCAGGGTGAGTCGCTGCGTTATGCGTTGGCGGCATCGGTGGTGTTGCTGGTGTTGGCGGCGGGGTTCCTGGCGATGGCCTTGCCGCGCTATCGGGCGCGGATGAAGGGGTTGGCCGATGGCGCGGCAACCGTGGGGGCTGTGGCGGTCTGATCAGACATTGGGGCCGCTTTGCGGCCCTTTCGCCGTGGTTCGTCGCCACGGCAAGCCGGCTCCCACAGAGATAGCGCAAGGCCTGAGTGGCGCGCTGTTCCTGTGGGAGCGGGCTT
>NZ_AKJC01000252.1 GCF_000282535.1 Pseudomonas sp. GM84
GCGGCGCTCGATTTATGCACCACCTCAAATCCCAAGCCAGCCCCCCCCAAAAAAACCCACCCCATAAATTGACCTAAAAGTCAGCTTAAAGAGCAAATGGTCGCCGATCTTGCCGCCAACGTGCTTTCCTCTACCCCAATCCCGCATCATTCCGTAGAATGCGCTCCTTTTTTCCTCCGGGGCAGCAACCTGCAATGAGCTCACACGAACACAGCCCAGGCGCGGCGGCGCCAGCCAATGAACTGGTGCTTGGCCTCGAGGACAAGCCACGGCTGTTGATCGGCCTGCTGGCGGCGCTGCAACACCTGCTGGCAATCATCGTCCCCATCGTCACCCCTGGCTTGCTGATCTGCCAGGCGCTGGGCGTTTCGGCGCGTGACACCAACCTGATCGTGTCGATGTCGCTGGTGATTTCCGGTATCGCCACCTTCGTCCAGTGCAAGCGCTTCGGCCCGTTCGGTGCGGGATTGCTGATCGTCCAGGGCACCAGCTTCAACTTCGTCGGCCCGCTGATTGCCGGCGGTGCGCTGATGGTCAAGCAAGGCACGCCGGTGGAAAGCGTGATGGCGGCGATCTTCGGCGTGGTGATCGCCGGCTCGTTCGTCGAAATGGGGGTGTCGCGCATCCTGCCGTTCGTCAAACGCCTGATCACCCCACTGGTGACCGGCATCGTCGTGCTGATGATCGGCCTGACCTTGATCAAGGTCGGCCTCATCAGCATGGGCGGTGGCTTTGGCGCAATGGCCGACGGCACCTTCGCCAACGGCGAAAACCTGCTGCTCTCGGGCGTGGTGCTGGCGATCATCGTGATCCTCAACCGCATCCCGGTGGTGTGGATGCGCAGCTGCGCCATCGTCATCGCCCTGGCCGTGGGCTACGCACTGGCAGGCTACCTTGGCCGCCTGGACTTCACTGGCATGCACCAGGCCGCACTGCTCCAGGTCCCGACGCCGCTGCACTTCGGCCTGGGCTTTTCCTGGGCGCTGTTCATTCCGATGCTGGTGATCTACCTGGTGACGTCGCTGGAAGCCATTGGAGATGTCACCGCCACCAGCAAGGTCTCGCGCCAACCGGTCGAAGGCCCGGTATGGATGCAGCGGATCAAGGGCGGTGTACTGGTCAACGGCGCCAACTCGCTGCTGGCCGGCTTCTTCAACACCTTCCCCAGCTCGATCTTCGCCCAGAACAACGGCGTGATTCAGCTGACCGGCATCGCCAGCCGCCATATCGGGATGTGGATTGCCGTGATGCTGGTCCTGCTGGGCCTGTTCCCCAGCGTTGCCGGGGTGATCCAGGCAGTGCCCGAGCCGGTGCTGGGTGGTGCAGCCATGGTCATGTTCGGTGCGGTAGCCGCCTCCGGCATCAACATCCTGGCCAGCACCCGCCTGGATCGCCGCGCCTTGCTGATTATCTCGGTATCGCTGGCGCTGGGCCTGGGCGTGGCTCAGGTCCCCGAATTTCTCGCGCACATGCCGGAGGCGATTCGCCATGTGCTGGAATCGGGCGTGGCCACCGGCGGCATCTGCGCCCTGCTGCTGAACTGGTTCCTGCCAGAGAACAAGGAAAACGCCTGACCCGGCGTGCTTCAGCCGACAAAGCCCGCGCCCACCGGCGCGGGCTTTTTGCTTTATCATGGCGGCATTCCTTTATTCGAGTTGTCCATGAAATTCGCCATCGCGGTTTTTTCCCCGGCCCATGCGCCCTCCTCGCGCCGCGCCCTGCGCTTCGCCGAGGCGGTACTGGCCGACGGGCATGAGATTGCCCGGCTGTTCTTCTACCAGGACGGCGTTCACAGCGCCTCGGCCAACATCGTCGCGCCCCAGGACGAAGTGGATGTCGCGGCCCAGTGGCGCGCCTTTATCGAAGCCCAGCAGCTTGACGCGGTGGTGTGTATCGCCGCCGCCTTGCGCCGCGGAGTGCTCGACCAGGCCGAAGCCACGCGTTACCAGCGTCCGGCAGTGAACCTGCCCCAGCCCTGGGAGCTGTCGGGCCTGGGTCAGTTGCATGAAGCGGCGCAGCTTGCCGACCGCCTGGTCTGTTTTGGAGGCGATTGAAATGGCCAAATCCCTGTTGATCATCAGCCGCCAGGCGCCGTGGAATGGCCCTGGCGCACGCGAGGCACTGGACATCGCCCTGGCGGGCGGTGCGTTCGACCTGCCGCTGGGCATGCTGTTTCTTGATGACGGCGTGTTCCAGCTGGCGCCCGGCCAGCAACCGAGCGCCGTGCAGCAGAAGAACCTCGGCGCCAACCTGCAGGCGCTGCCGATGTTCGGCGTCGAAGAACTGTATGCCTGCCAGCACAGCCTGACCCGCCGTGGCCTGGCAGCCGACACCCTGGACCTGCCGGTGGAGGTGCTGGACGACGCAGCACTGACCGCGCTGATTGCCCGTTACGACCAAGTGGTGACGCTCTGATGCCGACCTTGCACGTGCTCTCCCATTCCCCCTTCGGCGACGACCGCCTGGGCAGTTGCCTACGCCTGCTCGGCAGCGATGATGCCTTGCTGTTGTGCGGCGATGCGGTTTACGCCCTGCGCGACGGCAGCGACACGCAGCGCCTGCTACAGACGGCCGGCCTGGCTCAACGCCTGTTCGCCCTCGACGAAGACCTGCAAGCGCGCGCCATCAGCAGTGAGCTGGCCAAGGCGGTGGACTACCCGGCGTTCGTCGCCTTGTCACTGCACTACGACAAGGTCAACAGCTGGCTATGAACACACTGACCGTTGGCGATCAAGCGATCGCCCTGGACAAGGACGGCTTTCTGCTCGACCTGCAAGACTGGTCCCATGCCGCCGCCGAGGCACTGGCCGAGCGCGAGAGCATCGCCCTGACCGCCGATCACTGGGAAGTCCTCGAACTGCTGCGTCAGTTCTACGAGGAATACCAGCTGTCCCCGGCCACGCGCCCGCTGATCAAGTACACCGCACTCAAGCTGGGGCCGGAAAAGGGCAACAGCCCGCACCTCAACCGCCTGTTCAATGGCACCCCCGCCAAACTCGCAGCCAAGCTCGCGGGCCTGCCCAAGCCGACCAATTGCATATGACCGACGCTCGCCCGCTGACCCTGGAAACCCCGGCCGAACACCCCTTCGCCGAATTCGTGCGCATCCTTGGCAAAGGCAAGCGCGGTGCGCGCGGCCTGACCCGCGAGGAAGCCCGCGCCGCCATGACCCTGCTGCTGGAAGGCAAGGTCGAAGACACCCAGCTCGGTGCCTTCCTCATGCTGCTGCGGCACAAGGAAGAGAGCGCCGAAGAGCTGGCCGGCTTCACCGAAGCCGTGCGCGCCCACCTGCAAGCGCCCTCCATCGCGGTCGACCTGGACTGGCCGAGCTATGCCGGCAAGAAGCGCCACTTGCCGTGGTACCTGCTGGCAGCCAAATGCCTGGCCAACAACGGCGTGCGCATCCTCCTGCACGGTGGCGGCGCGCACACCGCCGGGCGACTGTACACCGAACAGGTGCTGGGCCTGCTGCAGATACCGCTGTGCCGTGACTGGCCTGCGGTCAGCGAGGCCCTGGACCAGCAGCGCCTTGCCTTCGCGCCCCTGCAGGACTGGCTGCCGCAGTTGCAGCGCATGATCGACCTGCGCAACACCCTCGGCCTGCGCTCGCCCATCCATTCCCTGGCGCGCGTGCTCAACCCGCTGGGCGCCCGTTGCGGCCTGCAGAGCATCTTCCACCCCGGGTACCAGGCCGTGCACCGCGAAGCCAGCCGCCTGCTCGGCGACCATGCCGTGGTGATCAAGGGTGACGGCGGCGAGATCGAGGTGAACCCCGATGTCATCAGCCACTTGTACGGCACCACGGCGGGAGAAACCTGGGACGAGGAATGGCCAGCGCTGAGCGAGCGCCGCCACGTGAAACCGCCGAGCCTGCAGCCAGAACAGCTGCTGGCCGTCTGGCGCGGCGAAGCCGAAGACAGCTACGGTGAAATGGCTGTGGTCGCGACCATGGCCTTGGCCCTGCGCGGGCTGGGCCAGGATCGCGAGCAGGCATTTGCCACGGCACGCGGTTACTGGAGCGCACGGAACCAATCGAATAAGTAGATGGTTACCCCGCAGTCTTTGCACTAGTTGTTCGAACGATTTGCCCTAGACTGAGCTCCAACGACAAACGACTTTGTTCCGAGGAGCTCACCATGGGCCTTTTGATCGACGGCCGCTGGCATGACCAGTGGTACGAAAACGGCAAGGACGGCGCGTTCAAGCGCGAGAATGCCCAACGCCGCAATCAACTGCCCGCCCCCGAGGCCGGCCGCTACCACCTGTATGTGTCGCTGGCGTGCCCGTGGGCTCATCGCACGTTGATCTTGCGCGCGCTCAAAGGCTTGGAGCCGCTGATCGATGTGTCGGTGGTGAGCTGGCTGATGCAGGAAAGCGGCTGGACCTTCGACCAGCAGCAAGGCTCCAGCGGCGACCACCTCGACGGCCTCACCTACCTGCACCAGCGCTACACCCAGGACGACCCGCACTACACCGGCCGTGTCACCGTGCCCGTGCTGTGGGACAAGCAAGAGAAGCGCATCGTGAACAACGAGTCGTCGGAGATCATCCGTATCTTCAACAGCGCCTTCAACGAGCTGACCGACAACCACCTGGACCTGTACCCCGAGCCACTGCGCCCGGCCATCGAGGCGCTCAACGCGCGCATTTATCCGGCAGTGAACAACGGCGTGTACCGCGCAGGCTTCGCCACCACGCAAGAGGCCTACGAGGCCGCGTTCGATGACGTGTTCAATGAGCTGGATTATCTGGAAGATCTGCTAAGCCGTAATCGCTACCTGGCCGGTGAATACCTGACCGAGGCCGACGTGCGGCTGTTCACCACGCTGGTGCGTTTCGATGCGGTTTACCACGGGCACTTCAAGTGCAACCTGCGCCGCTTGAGCGACTACCCGAACCTGTCCAACTGGCTGCGCGAGCTGTATCAGTGGCCGGGGGTGGCGCAGACGGTGAATATGGAACATATCCAGAAGCACTATTACATGAGTCACAAGACCATCAACCCGAATGGGATTGTGCCCAAGGGGCCGTTGCAGGACTTTAGCCAGCCGCATGATCGGGGGCGGTTGGCGGGCAAGGGGATTTGGCAGGCTTGAGATCGTCGGGGGCAGCAGTGCCTCTGTGGGAGCGGGCTTGTCCCGCGAACACCGGCGAAGCCGGTGCCATGCACCGAGTTGCCTGCTTCGCGGGGCAAGCCCGCTCCCACAGCAATCGCGCCAACTTCAAGAAGTTGAGCAAGACAGTTGCTCCCACAGGATCAGCACAGCTCTCAAGAACGGTGTAGTACCTGTGGGAGCCGGCTTGCCGGCGATGGGCCGCAAAGCGGCCCCAACAATTTCAGTCCTGCTGCGAGCCTTCGAACCAGGCCAGCTTCTCGCGCAACTGCACCACTTCCCCGACAATCACCAGGGTCGGCGCATGCACCTCATGCTGGGCCACCAGCGCCGGCAAGTCCGCCAAGGTGCCGGTGAACACCCGCTGATTGCGCGTAGTTCCCTGCTGCACCAACGCCGCCGGCGTACTGGCCGCACGACCATGACGAATCAGCTCGGCACAAATGGTCGGCAACCCCACCAGCCCCATGTAGAACACCAAGGTCTGCGCCGGTGCAACCAGGTCATCCCAAGGCAGATTACTGGTACCGTCCTTGAGATGCCCGGTCACGAACCGCACCGACTGGGCATAGTCCCGGTGAGTCAGCGGAATACCGCCATAGGCGGAACAGCCACTGGCCGCGGTAATACCCGGCACCACCTGGAACGGGATGCCATGCTCGGCCAGCTCCTCGATCTCCTCACCACCCCGGCCGAAGATGAACGGGTCGCCGCCCTTCAGGCGCAACACACGCTTGCCCTGCTGCGCCAGGTCGACCAGCAGGCGGTTGATCTGGTCCTGCGGCACGGCATGGTCGGCGCGGCGCTTGCCCACATAGATGCGTTCGGCATCGCGCCGGCACATCTCGATGATCGCAGGCGCCACCAGGCGGTCGTAAAGCACCACATCGGCCTGCTGCATCAGGCGCAAGGCGCGGAAAGTCAGCAAGTCCGGGTCACCCGGTCCAGCGCCCACCAAATACACCTCGCCGCCCTGCTGTACCGGGGCACCGTCGACCATGGCCTGCAACAACTTTTCGGCCTCGCCCCCCTGCCCGGCCAGTTGGCGCTCGGCAATCGGGCCCTGGAACACGGTTTCCCAGAAGCCGCGGCGCTGGTTGACGTCGGGGTACAACGCCTTGACCTTGTCGCGAAAACGCGCGGCCAAGCCGGCCAGCTCACCATAGGTAGACGGAATCCAGGCCTCCAGCTTGGCGCGGATCAAGCGCGCCAGCACCGGGGCGTCACCGCCACTGGAAACCGCCACCACCAAGGGTGAGCGGTCGACGATCGCCGGGAAGATCACCGTGCACAGGGCCGGCGCATCCACCACGTTGACCGGCAGGCTGAGCGCCTGCGCATCGGCCGACACCTGGGCATTGAGCCCCGAGTCATCGGTGGCCGCGATCACCAGCCGGCAACCGACCAGGTCGTCCGCCCGATAGCCACGTACCAGGACCTCGCCGCCACCTTCACGGGCCAGCGCGGCCAGCTGGCCATCGACGTCGGGCGCCACCACCCGCAGCGCGGCGCCGGCATCGGCCAGCAGGCGCGCCTTGCGCAAGGCGATTTCGCCGCCGCCGACGACCAGCACGCGGCCGCCCTGCAGCTTGTGGAACAGCGGCAGGTAATCCATTTAGCGGATGACCTCGACACCACCCATGTACGGCTTCAGTACTTCCGGCACGCGAATCGAGCCGTCGGCCTGCTGGTAGTTCTCCAGCACCGCCACCAAAGTACGGCCCACCGCCAGGCCGGAGCCATTGAGGGTGTGCACCAGCTCAGGCTTGCCGGTTTCCGGGTTGCGCCAGCGGGCCTGCATGCGGCGGGCCTGGAAGTCACCGCAGTTGGAGCAGGAGCTGATCTCGCGGTACTTGTCCTGGCTCGGCACCCACACTTCCAGGTCGTAGGTCTTCACGGCGCCGAAGCCCATGTCGCCGGTGCACAGGGCCAGCACGCGATACGGCAACTCCAGCAGCTGCAGGACGCGCTCGGCGTTGGCGGTCAGGCCTTCCAGCGCTTCCATCGACTTGGACGGCTCGACCACCTGGACCATCTCGACCTTGTCGAACTGGTGCTGGCGGATCATGCCGCGGGTGTCGCGGCCCGATGCGCCGGCTTCACTGCGGAAGCACGGGGTGTGGGCGACCAGCTTGAGCGGCAGCTGCTTGGCGTCGAGGATCTCGCCAGCCACCAGGTTGGTCAGCGACACTTCGGCGGTCGGGATCAGATAGAAGTCGGCTTCGCCTTCGCGGCTGATCTTGAACAGGTCTTCCTCGAACTTCGGCAGCTGGCCAGTGCCTTGCAGCGCCGGGGCCTGCACCAGGTACGGGGTGTAATGCTCTTCGTAGCCGTGCTCGCCGGTGTGCAGGTTGATCATGAACTGCGCCAGTGCGCGGTGCAGGCGGGCGACCGGGCCACGCAGCACGGCAAAGCGGGCACCGGACAGCTTGGCCGCGGCTTCGAAGTCCAGGCCACCGCTGATTTCGCCCAGGGCGACGTGGTCCTTGATCTCGAAATCGAAAGCTTTCGGCGTACCCCAGCGGCGCACTTCGACGTTGTCGTCTTCGCTGGCACCGACTGGAACGCTGGCGTCCGGCAGGTTCGGAATGGTCAGCAGGATGCCGTCCAGTTCAGCCTGGATACCGTCCAGTTCGACCTTGCCGGCCGCCAGTTCATTGGCCATGCGCTCGACGTCGGCCATCAGCGGCGCGATGTCTTCACCCTTGGCCTTGGCCTGGCCAATCGATTTGGAGCGGGCGTTACGCTCGGCCTGCAACTGCTCGGTACGGGTCTGTACCGCCTTGCGGCGTTCTTCCAGCGATTCGATGCGCGCGACATCCAGGCTGAAGCCACGGGAGGCGAGGCGGTCAGCCACTTCCTGGAGTTGGCCGCGTAACAGTTTGGAATCGAGCATGTCGTTCTCTCGTTATGTATAGAGGTTGGTTCAGAGTCGGGTCAGGGACAGGCCGGCCCAAGTGGCCAGGAGCCCGCCCATCACGCTAATACCGGTATAGCCCACGGCCAGGGGCACCTGCCCACTTTCCATGAGGCGCACGGTATCGAGCGAAAAGGAGGAAAACGTCGTCAGCCCGCCCAGGAAGCCGACGATCAGGCCTGCGCGCAGCTCCACGGGGGCCATCGGCTTGTGCAGGAACAGGCCGTAGAGCAGGCCGATCAGCAGGCAGCCAACCAGGTTGACAGCCAGCGTACCGAGATAGAAATGCCGGGGCCAGTGGGCCGACACGAAGTTCGAGGTGGCGAAACGCAGCAAAGTGCCGGCAATACCGCCCGCGCTGACGGCGGCGACGAGTGCGATCACGGTTTTCTCCGCTGTCGGGGGCTGTTGCGGTCGAGCTCGTGCAGATGGCGCAGTTTTTCGCCGATCTTCAGCTCCAGGCCACGGGGAACAGGCTGGTAGTAGGGGCGCGGCTCGAGCTGGTCGGGGAAGTAGTCTTCGCCGGCGGCGTAGGCATCGGGCTCGTCGTGGGCGTAGCGGTATTCATCGCCATAGCCCAGTTGCTTCATCAGCTTGGTCGGCGCATTGCGCAGGTGCAGTGGCACCTCCAGCGAGCCGTGCTCGGCCGCCTCGCGCAATGCGGTCTTGAAGCCCATGTACACGGCGTTGCTCTTCGGTGCGCAGGCGATATAGGTGATGGCCTGGGCCACCGCCAGTTCACCCTCCGGGCTGCCCAGGCGCTCCTGCACGTCCCAGGCAGCCAGGCACAGGCTCAGCGCGCGCGGGTCGGCGTTGCCGATGTCTTCGCTGGCCATGCGCACCACGCGGCGGGCGATGTACAACGGGTCGCAGCCGCCGTCGAGCATGCGCGCGAACCAGTACAGCGCGGCATCGGGATTCGAGCCACGCACCGATTTGTGCAGCGCGGAAATCTGGTCGTAGAAGGCCTCGCCGCCCTTGTCGAAGCGCCGGCGGCTGTCACCGAGCAGGCTTTGCAACAATTCGACGGAGATCTCGCCACCGTCTTCGGCCAGGTCCGAGGCGTTCTCAAGGAAATTGAGCATGCGCCGGCCATCGCCATCGGCGGCGGCCATGAGCATCTTGAAGGCCTCGTCGCCGACCCGCAGGTTGCGCTTGCCCAAGCCCCGCTCTTCGCTGAGCGCACGGTCGACCAGCTTGCGCAGCGCGACATCGTCGAGGCTCTTGAGCACATACACCCGCGCCCGCGAGAGCAAGGCGTTGTTCAGTTCGAACGACGGGTTTTCGGTGGTGGCACCGATGAAAATCAGCGTGCCGTCCTCCACGTAGGGCAGGAAGGCGTCCTGCTGGGACTTGTTGAAGCGGTGCACTTCGTCGACGAACAGGATGGTGCGCCGGCCGTACTGGGCGGCCTGCTGCTTGGCCACCTCGACAGCCTGGCGGATCTCCTTGACCCCGGCCAGCACCGCCGACACTGTTTCGAAGTGAGCATCGCAGAACTGCGCCAGCAGCCGCGCCAGGGTGGTCTTGCCCACGCCTGGCGGGCCCCAGAAGATCATCGAGTGCAGCGCACCCTGCTCCAGCGCCTCGCGCAGCGGTTTGCCACGCGCCAGCAAATGCTCCTGGCCGACGTACTCGCCCAGGTTGGAGGGGCGCAGGCGAGCAGCCAGGGGCTGGGCGACGGGTTCGCTTCGAAACAGGTCCATGACGAGCTCCGGTTACTCCTTGATCACGTCAGCGCCTTTGGGGATGTCGAACCTGAACTTGCTGTCCGGCACCGCCTGGTTGGCCTTGACCCCGTTGAACAGGATGTTGGTGCGCTGGCCGACGCTGTCGATCAGCTGCATGTCGTTGATCAGGCCCTTGCGGAACGACACGCGCAGCGAGTCGAACAAGGTGTCCTTGGTCTTCGGCTTGAGGGTGAAGTCCATCACATCGCCCTGCTCCTTGGAGGTGATGTCGAAGCTCTGGCTGATTTTCGACACGTCACCGGACAGCAGCAGCGCCGGGGTCTGGTTCAGGCGCACGTCGAGCTTCTTGATGGTGGCCTGTTCCAGGTCCGGGTCCCACAGGGTGACGTTCTTGCCATCGGACACCACCACCTGCTCCTGCGGAGCATCGGTGTGCCAGTAGAACAGGCCTGGGCGCTTGACCGTCATCTTGCCGGAGGTTTCCTGCAGGCTGGTGCCGCCGGCATCCAGGGTCAGCTGGGAGAAATTGGCTTCGATGGTCTGCGACTTCTCCAGCAACTGGGTCAGGCGCTGTACATCCTGCTCACCGGCATAGGCCGACACAGTGGTCGACACAGAGGCCAGGGTCAGGGCAGAAACCAACAGCATGCGAATCGCGCGCATGTTTATCCTCATTGAGCATTGAAGGAGCCGGGCGCCACCGTTGGCGCCCGGCAAGGTGTTCATCAGTCGCGTGGGCCGCCTGGGGCGATCACTTCCCGCGAGCCGTTGCTGTTCATCGGGGTGACCACGCCGGCCATTTCCATTGCCTCGATCATGCGGGCAGCGCGGTTGTAGCCGATCTTCAGCTTGCGCTGCACGGCCGAGATCGATGCACGGCGGCTTTCAAGCACGAATTGCACGGCCTCATCATACAGCGCGTCGCTCTCCGAATCTTCGCCATCGCCACCACCGCCGCCGCCTTCGAAGCCGCTGCCGGCCTCTTCCACGCCATTGAGGATGTCGTCGTTGTAGTCCGGCGCGCCGCGCATCTTCCAGGCTTCCACGACCCGGTGCACTTCGTCGTCGGAGACGAACGCACCGTGAACACGGATCGGCAGGCTGGTGCCCGGCGGCATGTAGAGCATGTCACCGTGGCCCAGCAACTGCTCGGCGCCACCCTGGTCGATGATGGTCCGCGAGTCGATCTTGCTCGACACCTGGAACGCCATGCGGGTCGGGATGTTGGCCTTGATCAGGCCGGTGATCACGTCCACCGACGGGCGCTGGGTGGCAAGGATCAGGTGGATACCGGCAGCCCGCGCCTTCTGTGCGATACGGGCGATCAGCTCTTCGACCTTCTTGCCGACGATCATCATCATGTCGGCGAATTCGTCGACCACCACCACGATGGTCGGCAGGGTTTTCAGCACCGGCGGCTCGTCGTCCATGCTCTCGCGGCGGTACAGCGGGTCGTGGATGACCTCGCCAGCCTCCTGGGCATCCTTGATCTTGCGGTTGAAGCCGGCCAGGTTGCGCACGCCCATCGCCGCCATCAGCTTGTAGCGCCGCTCCATCTCGGCCACGCTCCAGCGCAGGGCGTTGGCGGCGTCCTTCATGTCGGTGACCACCGGGCACAGCAAGTGCGGGATGCCTTCGTAGATCGACAGTTCAAGCATCTTCGGGTCGATCATGATCAGCCGCGCGTCTTCCGGGCCCGACTTGAACAGGATCGACAGGATCATCGCGTTCACGCCCACCGATTTACCGGAACCGGTAGTACCGGCCACCAGCAGGTGCGGCATCTTGGCCAGGTCGGTGATCACCGGCTTGCCGCCGATGTCGTGGCCCAGCGCCAAAGTGACCGGCGACTTCTGTTCATCGTACTGCGGCGTCGCCAGCACTTCGGAGAAGCGCACCATCTGGCGGTTCTCGTTGGGGATCTCGATACCCACGGTGGTCTTGCCGGGGATCACCTCGACCACCCGCACGCTGGTCACCGCAATGGACCGTGCAAGGTCCTTGGCCAGGTTGGCGATACGGCTGACCTTGACCCCGGCCGCCGGCTGGATTTCATAACGGGTAATCACAGGGCCCGGGTGGATGGAGTCCACCGAGACTTCCACGCCGAATTCCTTGAGCTTGATCTCCAGCAGTTGGCCGACACCGGCCAGGGATTCTGGCGAATACTCGATCTTCTTCTGCTCGGCCGGGTCGAGGATGGAGATCGACGGCAGGGTACCTTCCACCGCGCTGTCGACGAACAGCGGTGTCTGCTTCTCTTTCATCACCCGCTTGCTTGGCTCGGGCGCCTTCACCGCAGGCGGCATGATCACCGGTGCCGCAGGTTGCTCACGGGGCACCACCGTCTCACGTGGCACCACGGGTTCGCGCGGCGCAGCCGGCCGGGCCGGGGTTTCTTCGCGCTCGACGATGCGCTCGCGTGGCTGTGGCTTGATCGGTTCGCGCTTCTCGGCAGGCGTCGGCGCCGCGTCGAATTTGGGCTCGTCGACCTCGCGCAACTGCGCCTCCAGGCGTTTGCGCTCGTTGCGTGCCTCCCACCAGCGGTTGGCCGCACCCTGTACCAGCTCGAACAGGTCGAGGGTGATCTTGCCGGTCATGTCCATCACCTTGAACCAGGACAGGTCGGTGAACACGGTCAGGCCGAACAGGAACAGGGCAATGAACATCAGCGTGCTGCCCTGCACGTTGAGCAGGTTGCGCGCGAGCTCGCCGAGGCTTTCGCCCAGGGCACCACCGGCGGAGAACGGCAGGCTTGCCGGCGGATGGAAATGGATATGCGCCAGGGCCGCACCGGACAGCACCAGGAACACCAGGCCGATCAGCCGCCAGGAGAACAGCCAGCCACTCCACTGCCACGGCTGGTGCCGCTCGCGGAAGATCTGCCAGGTCTTGATCGCCAGCAACAGCGGGAAGATGTAGGCGAAATAGCCAAGCACCATGAACAGGATGTCGGCGAAATAGGCACCGGCACGCCCGGCGGCATTCTGCACCTGCTCAGCGTTGCTGGTGTGGCTGAAGCCCGGATCGGAGGTGTCGTAGGTCAGCAGTGCCATCCACAGGTACAGGCACAGGGCGCCGACAGCGATCAACGCACCTTCCTTGAGGCGGTAATGCAGCTGCTGCCGCCACAGGGGCACGGGCAAAGGAGCTGGAGTTGCGGTGGATTTCTTCAAAACGCGTCTATTCCTGCGCGTGCTGCGCGTCCAGTAGTGATCGGCCGGTGTCTGGCCAATGAACCCCTACTTTTAACATTACTGCCCGCCGGCCGCCATGGCGGCACGCCGTATGGAGCTAGGCTGGGGGCGACTTTCGTATAGCTGCAATTTGAGCATGCATTTTCTTTTGTGACAAAGGCTTATGCTGTGTTTTTGCACAGGTGTGACAGCAAATGCGCCCAATGGTGCCTGCTGCCTCATGAAAGCGCAGGAAATTGCCTGCCTCGCGGCCAGAACCTGCGCATTGGCGGGCAAGCATTGACCCTCGAAGCCTTGCGCGCCATGCTGCCCTCTCCCCTCCCCCACCGCACGATAGACCATGCTCACCTGGCTGACCCGCGACTCGCTGACCTTCCCTCCCCTGGAAAAGGCCCTGCACGACCCCAACGGTTTGCTCGCCGCCGGCGGCGACCTGAGCCCCGACCGCCTGGTGCAGGCCTATCGCCATGGCTGCTTCCCCTGGTACCAGGACGGTCAGCCAATCCTCTGGTGGTCGCCTGACCCGCGCACGGTGCTGCTCCCTGACGAACTGCACGTCTCGCGCTCGCTGGCCAAGCTGATGCGCCAGGGCCGCTACCAGGTCAGCTTCGACACCGACTTCGCCGCCGTGATCGCCGCCTGCGCCGCGCCCCGCGACTACGCTGACGGCACCTGGATCACCGACACCATGCGCGATGCCTACTGCGAACTGCATCGGCGCGGCATCGCCCATTCGGTGGAAGTACGCCAGGACGGCGAGCTGGTCGGCGGACTCTATGGCCTGGCCATGGGCCAGCTGTTTTTCGGCGAATCGATGTTCAGCCGCGCCGACAACGCCTCCAAGGTCGGTTTCGTAACCCTGGTCGAGCACCTGCGCCAAGCCGGCTTCGTGCTGATCGACTGCCAGATGCCGACCAACCACCTGCACAGCCTTGGCGCTCGCGCCATCAGCCGCGCACGTTTCGCCGAATACCTCGCACAGCACCTCGACCAGCCCAACAGCGCCACCTGGGTGGCCTAGGCGAGTTTTGCCAGCTGGCTTACACTTAAAACAAAGTCTCACCGAAGGGGTCGATCATGACAGAGTTGGCGCGGTTGAAGTTCTATGCCACTCAGCCCCACTCCTGCAGCTATCTGCCGGACGAGCAGGCGACCACCCTGTTCCTCGACCCCAGTCAGCCGATGGACGTGCATGTCTATGCCGACCTGTCGGAGATGGGCTTTCGGCGCAGTGGCGACCACCTGTATCGCCCGCACTGCCAGAATTGCAACGCCTGCGTGCCGGCACGCATCCCTGCTGCTCGCTTCATTCCCAACCGTCAGCAGCGACGCATTCTCAAGCGCAATGCCGACCTTACCGTGACGGCCGCGCGGCCGGCCTTCAAGGAAGAATACTTCGACCTGTACCGGCGCTACATCGAGACCCGCCACGCCGATGGCGACATGTACCCGCCGAGTCGCGACCAGTTTTCCACCTTCCTGGTGCGCGACCTGCCGTTCTGCTGGTTCTACGAGTTCCGCCTGGCCGGGCGCCTGCTGGCGGTGGCCGTATGCGACCTGCTGCCCAACGGCCTGTCGGCGGTCTACACCTTCTACGAACCCGACGAGGAGCGTCGCAGCCTGGGGCGTTTCGCCATTCTCTGGCAGATTACCGAAGCCCTGCGCCAGGACCTGGAAGCGGTCTACCTCGGCTACTGGATCAAGAACTGCAAGAAGATGAACTACAAGACCCAGTACCGCCCCATCGAGCTGCTGATCAACCAGCGCTGGGTCACCCTCAATTGAAAGCATTGGCTTGACACACTATTTTCCGGCATAATCCACGCCACTTTTTTGCCCGCTGCGGTTATGCGTCGGGCTAACACTGGATACCTGAGGGCTCTACTGCATGTCGAAAGAAGACAGCTTCGAAATGGAAGGTACTGTCGTCGACACCCTGCCCAACACCATGTTCCGCGTGGAGTTGGAAAACGGGCACGTCGTAACCGCGCACATCTCCGGAAAGATGCGCAAGAACTACATCCGCATTCTCACTGGCGACAAGGTCCGCGTCGAGCTGACGCCTTATGACCTGAGCAAGGGCCGCATCACTTACCGTGCGCGCTAAGCTCCAGCCATGAAAAAGCCCGGCCATGTGCCGGGCTTTTTTGTGCCTGTGAAATTTCAGGCTTGCATCGCACCTTGTGGGAGCAGGCTCGCCCCGCGAAGCAGACTCCGCGGTGCATGGCACCGGCTTCGCCGGTGTTCGCGGGACAAGCCCGCTCCCACAGGGGCCCAGCTTGTCACGCCACCTCTGCCGTGGTCTCGAAATCGAACACCAGTTCGCCATCGCGCAAGTCGACGTGCACCACACCGCCATGCTCGGCCAGCTCGCCAAACAGGATCTCTTCGGCCAATGGCCGCTTGATCTTGTCCTGGATAAGCCGCGCCATCGGCCGTGCACCCATCTGCACATCGTAGCCCGAGGCCGCCAGCCAGCCGCGTGCATCATCGCTGACTTCCAGCAGCACCCGCTTGTCTTCCAACTGGGCCTGCAGCTCGATGAGGAACTTGTCGACGATGCTCTTGATCGTCTCGTGGCTCAGACGGCCGAACTGGATAATGGTATCCAGGCGGTTGCGGAACTCCGGCGTGAAGCTCTTGCGAATGACTTCCATGGCATCGGACGCATGGTCCTGATGGGTGAAGCCGATCGACGCCCGTGCCGCGGTTTCTGCCCCGGCGTTGGTGGTCATGATCAGGATCACGTTACGGAAGTCGGCCTTGCGCCCGTTGTTGTCGGTCAGGGTACCGTGGTCCATCACCTGCAGCAGCAGGTTGAAGACTTCCGGGTGGGCCTTCTCGATTTCGTCGAGCAGCAGCACGCAATGCGGCTGCTTGGTGATGGCTTCTGTCAACAGGCCGCCCTGGTCGAACCCGACATAGCCTGGAGGCGCACCGATCAGGCGCGACACGGTGTGCCGCTCCATGTACTCGGACATGTCGAAGCGCACCAGCTCGACCCCCAGCGCCTTGGCCAACTGCCGCGCCGCTTCGGTCTTGCCGACACCGGTGGGACCGGCGAACAGGAACGAACCGACTGGCTTGTCCGGCGCCTTGAGGCCGGCACGGGACAGCTTGATGGCCGTGGCCAGCGAGTCGATCGCGGCATCCTGACCGAACACGGTCAGTTTCAGGTCACGCTCCAGGTTGCGCAGCAGCTCCTTGTCGGAACTGGTGACGTGCTTCGGCGGAATCCGCGCGATCTTGGCAACGATGTCCTCGACCTGCGGCACCTCGATACGCTTGACCCGGTTTGCCTCAGGCTGCAGGCGCTGGTAGGCGCCCGCCTCGTCGATCACGTCGATGGCCTTGTCCGGCATGTGGCGATCGTTGATGTAGCGCGAGGCCAGCTCGGCAGCCGCGCGCAGCGCCTCGTCGCTGTACTCGATGTTGTGATGACTTTCGAACCGCCCCTTCAGGCCACGCAGGATACCGACGGTATCTTCGACCGACGGCTCACTGACATCGACCTTCTGGAAGCGCCGAGCCAGGGCCCGGTCTTTCTCGAAGATGCCGCGAAACTCCTGGAAGGTGGTCGAGCCGATGCAGCGAATATCGCCGGACGACAGCAGCGGCTTGAGCAGGTTGGACGCATCCATCACCCCGCCGGACGCCGCACCCGCACCGATGATGGTGTGGATTTCGTCGATGAACAGAATCGCTTGCGGGCGTTTGCGCAGCTCGCCGAGCAACGCCTTGAAGCGCTTCTCGAAATCGCCGCGGTACTTGGTGCCGGCCAGCAACGCGCCGAGGTCAAGCGAATACACCACGCTTTGCGCCAGCAGATCGGGCACCTGGCCGTCGACGATACGCTTGGCCAGGCCTTCGGCGATGGCGGTTTTACCGACGCCGGCCTCACCGACCAGCAGCGGGTTGTTCTTGCGCCGACGGGCAAGGATCTGCGCAACGCGCTCGACTTCCTGCTCGCGGCCTACCAGCGGATCGATACGGCCCGCACGCGCCAGCTCGTTAAGGTTGCTGGCATAGGCGTCCAAGGGGTTGCTCGAAGACGAAGTTTCACCACCATCCTCGTCCTGCATCTCCTGGTCGCTTTCACTGTGCGAACCATGCCCTGGCACCTTGGAGATGCCATGGGCGATGTAGTTGACCACGTCGATACGGGCCACGCTCTGCTGCTTGAGCAGGAACACGGCCTGGCTTTCCTGTTCGCTGAAGATCGCCACCAGCACATTGGCGCCGGTCACTTCGCGCTTGCCGGAGCTTTGCACGTGGAACACGGCACGCTGCAGCACACGCTGGAAGCCCAGGGTCGGCTGGGTTTCACGGTCTTCGTCATTGACGGGAATAAGGGGTGTAGTGGAATCGATGAACTCTTGCAGGTCGTGCTTGAGTTTGTCGAGATTGGCGCCACAGGCGCGCAGAACGGTCGCGGCAGCCTCATTGTCAAGGAGTGCCAGCAGCAAATGTTCGACGGTCATGAACTCATGACGCTTCGAACGAGCCTCCTTGAAGGCAAGATTGAGGGTGACTTCGAGCTCGCGGTTTAACATAGCTTCACCTCATACCCAAGTGGTCGGCGATTAACCGTCCTTCTCGATTTCACAGAGTAGCGGATGCTGGCTTTCCCTGGCGTATTGGTTGACCTGCATGGCCTTTGTTTCGGCGATGTCACGGGTAAACAATCCGCACACTGCCCGCCCCTCGGTATGGACGGTCAGCATGATCTTGGTCGCCAGCTCGCGGTTCAGACTAAAGAACGTTTCGAGCACTTCGACGACGAAATCCATCGGCGTGTAGTCATCGTTGAACAAAACCACCTTGTACATAGGTGGAGCCTGCAGGATCGGCTTGGCTTCCTGTACCGCAAGACCTGAGCCGTCGTCCTCGTTCGATTGCGGGCGATCCTGATTGAATGTTAGTCGAATCTTGCTAGGTGCATGCATGGAAAGAATTTCATCATGATCGACAGGTTAACGTTGTGGGTTGACCGCACAGGCCACTGCCAGCGCACGCGCTGGGCGACCTTGACTATCGGCAAAACGGTGTTACAACCAATAAGAACCCACCGTGGTCGATAAAGATCCGCGCAGTCAACCAGATTTTTCGCATGGTTCGTATGCGGATGAAGTGGATGATACTCCAGTGATGGAGTCCTTTGCAGAGGGACATAGGGATGGCAAGCGGTAAAGTCAAGTGGTTCAACAATGCCAAGGGCTACGGATTCATCAACGAGGAGGGTAAAACCGAAGATCTGTTCGCTCATTACTCAGCGATCCAGATGGACGGTTACAAGACACTCAAAGCTGGCCAGACAGTGAACTTCGATATCATCCAGGGGCCAAAAGGACTGCACGCGATTGCGATCGTGCCCGCTGGAGCCGAAGCCGCGAGCAAGGTGTCACCCCCTCTCGAAACCGTCAAAGCCTGAATCACCCGCTCTGCCGGTATACGAACGAACCGGCCGCTTCCTTAATAGAAGCGGCCGGTTTTCAATTGCCTCACATATGCTTGATCATCTCGTCCCCGAAGCCTGAACTGCCCACCAGCTTGGCCCCCTCCATCAGCCGCTCGAAGTCATAGGTCACGGTCTTGGCTGCAATCGCGCCATTGGTGCCCTTGATGATCAGGTCGGCCGCCTCGGTCCAGCCCATGTGGCGCAGCATCATCTCCGCAGACAGGATCACCGAGCCAGGGTTGACCTTGTCCTGCCCGGCGTACTTGGGCGCGGTGCCGTGAGTCGCCTCGAACATGGCCACGGTATCGGACAGGTTGGCCCCCGGCGCGATGCCGATGCCGCCCACTTCCGCCGCCAGGGCATCGGACAGGTAGTCACCGTTGAGGTTGAGCGTGGCGATCACGTCATATTCGGCCGGGCGCAGCAGGATCTGCTGCAGCATGGCGTCGGCGATGGCGTCCTTGACGATGACCTCGCGCCCGGTCCTGGGGTTCTTGAACTTCATCCACGGGCCGCCATCGAGCAGCTCGGCACCGAACTCGTCCCTGGCCACCTCGTAGCCCCAGTCCTTGAAGGCCCCCTCGGTGAACTTCATGATGTTGCCCTTGTGCACCAGGGTCAGCGATTCGCGGTCGTTATCCACCACGTACTGCAGGGCCTTGCGCACCAGACGCTTGGTGCCCTCGCGGGAGACCGGCTTGACGCCGATGCCACAGTCCTGGTCGAAGCGGATCTTGGTGACGCCCATTTCCTCCTTGAGGAACTTGATCACCTTGTTCGCCTCGGGCGAGCCGGCCTTCCATTCGATGCCGGCATAAATGTCCTCCGAGTTTTCCCGGAAGATCACCATGTCCACATCCCCGGGCTTTTTAACCGGGCTCGGCACACCCTGGAACCACAGCACCGGGCGCAAGCAGACATACAGGTCGAGCTGCTGACGCAGGGCCACGTTCAGCGAACGGATACCGCCGCCGACCGGCGTGGTCAGCGGCCCCTTGATCGACACCACGTATTCTCTCACCGCATCCAGGGTTTCCTGGGGCAGCCAGGTGTCCTGGTCATACACCTGGGTGGCTTTCTCCCCGGCATACACCTCCATCCAGGCGATCTTGCGCTTGCCGCCGTAGGCTTTCTGCACGGCCGCATCGACCACCTTGATCATCACCGGCGACACATCGACGCCAATCCCATCGCCTTCGATATAAGGAATGATGGGGTTGTCGGGCACATTGAGCGAATGGTCTGCATTGACGGTGATCTTGGCGCCGTCGGTCGGAACCTTGATTTTCTGGTATCCCATGCTTGCACTACTCCGCTTTCGGGTGTGATTGGACATCATGCGATCCCACTGAGCCTAAACCACATCCGCCGACCTGCAAGGCCCTATCGCCGGCAAGCCGGCTCCCACAAAAAGCCCAGGCACCCCCAAACCCTGTGGGAGCCGGCTTGCCGGCGCCAGGGGCGCCACCGACAAACCTGCGGCAACGCACCGCATTGCCCCTACGTCTTTGGTCTTATAAATGGCGCCGATGTCACTTCGTCTTGCTGAATAGCCTGATTGGTTTGATATACTGCGCCGCGACCCAAGGGTCATCGGGGCGAATCCCAGGTAAATGCGGCTCGCCCTCGGCCAGCAATGGCCAAAAGCCTGGGTTGTTACCGCAGCTCAGCACTTGACGCTCGACTGATGCATCCACCATCACCGCTCGCAGCCTCTCGACTTTCCGCTCATGGCGTCGCCGGAGCGAAGCGCTTACCCTGCGCACCACGAGACTCGAGTACGCTCAGCACATAGAGAGTTAACCCGCATGCCCACCCGTTCCAAGATCATCTATACCTTCACCGACGAAGCCCCCGCCCTCGCCACCTACTCGCTGCTGCCGATCGTCGAAGCCTTCACCGCTTCGGCTGACATCGCCGTCGAAACCCGCGACATTTCCCTGGCTGGCCGTATCCTCGCGGCATTCCCGGAGCAACTGGGCGCCGAGAAGCAGGTAGGCGATCACCTGGCGGAGCTGGGCCAACTGGCTACCACCCCTGAAGCCAACATCATCAAGCTGCCGAACATCTCGGCCTCGGTCCCGCAGCTGAAAGCGGCGATCAAAGAGCTTCAGGCCAAGGGCTTCAACATCCCTGACTACGCCGACGAGCCGGCCACCGCGGAAGAAAAAGAATCCCGCGCGCGCTACGACCGCATCAAGGGCAGCGCCGTGAACCCGGTACTGCGCGAAGGCAACTCCGACCGCCGCGCGCCGCTGTCGGTCAAGAACTACGCTCGCAAGCACCCGCACAAGATGGGCGCCTGGGCCGCCGACTCCAAGTCGCACGTTGCCCACATGAACAATGGCGACTTCTACGGCAGCGAGAAGGCCGCACTGATCGAGGCTGACGACAGCCTGCGCATCGAACTGGTCAGCAAAGACGGCAGCACCACCGTGCTGAAAGAAAAGACCGCCGTCAAAGCCGCCGAAGTCATCGACTGCGCCACCATGAGCCGCAAGGCCCTGAAAGCCTTCATCGCCGAGCAGATCGCCGATGCCAAGGCCTCCGGCGTGCTGTTCTCGGTCCACCTGAAAGCCACCATGATGAAGGTCTCCGACCCGATCATGTTCGGCGTCATCGTCGAAGCGTTCTACGGCGAAGTACTGGCCAAGCACGCTGCCGCGCTGACCGAAGCCGGCTTCAATGCCAACAACGGCATCGGCGACCTGTACGCCCGCATCAAGGACCTGCCAGCCGACAAGCAGGCCGAGATCGAAGCCGACATCCAAGCCCTGTACGCCGAGCGTCCAGCCCTGGCCATGGTCAACTCCGACAAGGGCATCACCAACCTGCACGTACCGAGCGACGTCATCGTCGACGCCTCGATGCCTGCAATGATTCGTGACTCGGGCAAGATGTGGAACACCGCCGGTGAACTGCAAGATGCCAAGGCGATCATCCCGGACCGCTGCTACGCCGGTATCTACCAGGCCACCATCGAAGACTGCAAAGTCAACGGTGCCTTCGACCCGACCACCATGGGCAGCGTGCCGAACGTTGGCCTGATGGCGCAGAAAGCCGAAGAGTACGGCTCCCACGACAAGACCTTCCAGGTCAAGGCCGATGGCGTTGTGCGCGTGGTCGACAGCAAGGGCAAGGTCGTTCTGGAGCAGAACGTCGAAGCCGGTGACATCTTCCGCATGTGCCAGACCAAAGACGCGCCGATCCAGGACTGGGTCAAGCTGGCCGTCAACCGCGCCCGCCTGAGCGACACCCCAGCGGTGTTCTGGCTGGACCCGGCCCGCGCCCACGACGGCGTGATGATCGAGAAGGTGCAGCAGTACCTGAAGGATCACGACACCACTGGCCTGGACATCCGTATCCTGGCACCGGTCGACGCCATCAAGTTCTCCCTGGCCCGCATCCGCGAAGGCAAGGACACCATCTCGGTGACCGGCAACGTGCTGCGCGACTACCTGACCGACCTGTTCCCGATCATGGAGCTGGGCACCAGCGCCAAGATGCTGTCGATCGTGCCGCTGATGAACGGCGGTGGTCTGTTCGAAACCGGCGCCGGCGGTTCAGCACCGAAGCACGTACAGCAGCTGGTTGAAGAGAACTTCCTGCGTTGGGACTCGCTGGGTGAATTCCTGGCCCTGGCCGCTTCCCTGGAGCACCTGGGCAACACCTACGACAACCCGCGCGCCAAGGTCCTGGCCAACACCCTGGACCAGGCCACCGGCAAGTTCCTCGACACCAACAAGTCGCCTTCGCGCAAAGTCGGTGGTATCGACAACCGCGGCAGCCACTTCTACCTGACCCTGTACTGGGCCGAAGCCCTGGCTGCCCAGAGCGACGACGCCGCCCTGCAAGCGCGCTTCGCACCGCTGGCCAAGACCCTGATCGAGAACGAAGCGACCATCGTCGCCGAGCTCAACGCCGTTCAGGGCAAGCCGGCCGACATCGGTGGCTACTACGCCCCGGATGCCGAGCTGACCGCCAAGGTGATGCGCCCAAGCCAGACCCTGAACAGCGCCATTGCCGCCCTGTAAGGTTCGCTTGAAGTAACAGCACAAACCCCGGCCACGCACCGGGGTTTGTGCTTTCTGGGAATTGGGGCTGCTTTGCAGCCCCCGCGATCCAAGGACACACAAATGACCTGGCAACCCCACATCACCGTCGCCACCCTCGTCGAACACGAAGGCAAGTTCCTCTTCGTCGAAGAATTCAAAGCCGGCCAGCACGTCTTCAACCAGCCCGCCGGCCACCTCGAACCCTTCGAAACCCTGCCCCAGGCCGCCCTGCGCGAAACCCTCGAAGAAACCGCCTGGGAAGTCGAGCTCACCGGCGTGGTCGGCATCTACCTCTACACCGCCCCCAGCAACGGCGTGACCTACCAGCGCATCTGCTTCGCCGCCCGCCCCGTGCGCCACCACGCCGACCTGGCCCTGGACAGCGATATCGTCCGCGCCGTCTGGCTGACCCGCGAAGAACTGCTGGCCGACCCCACCCGCTGGCGCAGCGAGCTGGTGCCACGCTGCCTGGACGACTACCTCAAAGGCCCCCTGCACAGCCTCGATCTGCTGCGCGACTGACGCGCCGCCCCGGGTTTGATAGAATCGGCGTTTTTCCCCCTTGATACACATCGGTAATCATGACCAGCCCAGCACTCAAAGACCCCGCCAAGACCCGCGTCATCGTCGGCATGTCCGGCGGCGTGGACTCTTCCGTCTCCGCCCTTCTGCTCATGGAACAGGGCTACCAGGTGGAAGGGCTGTTCATGAAGAACTGGGAAGAGGACGACGGCACCGAGTACTGCACCGCGCGTGAAGACCTGGCCGACGCCCAGGCCGTGTGCGACCGCATCGGCATCAAGTTGCACACCGCCAACTTCGCCGCCGAGTACTGGGACAACGTGTTCGAGCACTTCCTCGAGGAATACAAGGCCGGCCGCACGCCGAACCCGGACATCCTCTGCAACCGCGAAATCAAGTTCAAGGCGTTCCTCGAGTACGCCCTGTCGCTGGGCGCCGACCTGATCGCCACCGGCCACTACGTGCGCCGCCGCGACACCGGCGAGCTCACCGAACTGCTCAAGGGCCTGGACCCGAACAAGGACCAGAGCTATTTCCTGCATGCCGTCGGCGGCAAGGAAATCGCCCGCACCCTGTTCCCGGTCGGCGAGCTTGAAAAGCCCGAAGTGCGCGCCATTGCCGAAAAACACGGCCTGGCCACCGCCAAGAAGAAGGATTCCACCGGTATCTGCTTCATTGGCGAACGCCGCTTCAGCGACTTCCTCAAGCAGTACCTGCCGGCCCAGCCGGGCAACATCGAAACCACCGAAGGCGAAGTGATCGGCCGCCACCACGGCCTGATGTACCACACCATCGGCCAGCGCCAGGGCCTTGGCATCGGTGGCCTGAAGGACGCCGGCGACGAGCCGTGGTACGTGCTGCACAAGGACCTGACCCGCAACGTGCTGGTGGTCGGCCAGGGCAACGAACACCCTTGGCTGTTCTCCCGCGCCCTGCTCGCCTCGGAAATCTTCTGGGTCAACCCGATCGACCTGAGCAGCCCGCGCAAGCTCACCGCCAAGGTGCGCTACCGCCAGAGCGACCAGCAGTGCACCCTGGAGCTGACTGAAACCGGCTACCGCGCCGTGTTCGACGAGCCGCAGCGCGCCGTGACCCCAGGCCAGTCGGTGGTGTTCTACGACGGCGAGGTGTGCCTGGGCGGCGGCGTGATCGAAACCGCCGAGCCGTGGAGCCCGCGCGCATGAGCAACCTGCAGGAGCAATTGATTGCCCTGGGCGGAGTGTTTCAGGCCGCCGTGCTGGTCGACCGCATCGCCCGCACCGGCCAGGCCAGCGAGGCCAACATCGGCTGCATGCTGGGCAGCCTGCTGGTGCGCGACCCGAAGGACACCCTGGAAGTGTTCGGTGGCGACGACCTGAACCTGCGCGACGGCTACCGCGCGCTGGTCGGCGCCCTGGAGCGCGACCCCAACAGCCTGCAGCGCGAACCGCTGCGCTATGCCCTGTCGATGCTGGGCCTGGAGCGCCAGCTGAACAAGCGCGGCGACCTGCTCGACACCATCGGCAATCGCCTGCCGCAGATCCAGTCGCAGGCCGATCATTTTGGCCTGGTTCACGAAAACGTCATCGCTTCCAGTGGAGCCTTGTACCAGGACACCTTGAGCACCCTGCGCCAGCGCATCCAGGTGCATGGCGACATGCGTTTCCTGCAGCAGGCCAGCAATGCGTCGAAGATTCGCGCCCTGCTGCTGGCCGGTATCCGCGCCGCGCGCCTGTGGCGCCAGCTGGGCGGGCACCGCTGGCAACTGGTGTTCAGCCGGCGCAAGTTGCTCAACGAACTGTACGACATGATGCGCAACGCCTCCTGAAGAGGGGTTGGCCGTTCCGGCCTCATCGCCGGCA
>NZ_AKJC01000253.1 GCF_000282535.1 Pseudomonas sp. GM84
CAGACCGTGGCACGTTGCAACAAATGTAGGAGCGGATTCATCCGCGATGCGCCGCGCGGGCGGCGCTCGATCTCATGGCCGCTACAAATGTCGTGACGAGCCCCTCACCCCTCGCTCGGCTTCACCACCACCGTACAAGTCGTCCCCGCCGCCAGCAAAAACCCTTCCGGCACTTCATCGATGTGAATCCGCACCGGCACCCGCTGCGCCAGTCGCACCCAGTTGAAGGTCGGGTTCACATCGGCGATCAGCTCGCGGCTCTGCGGGTTGTCGCGGTCGTAGATACCGCGCGCGATGCTCTCCACATGGCCCTTGAGGCGCTCGCCGCTCATCATCTGCAGGTCAGCCTGGTCACCCACCTTCACATGCGGCAGCTTGGTCTCCTCGAAGAACCCGTATACCCAGAACGAATTCTCGTCGACCACCGCCATCACCGCCTCGCCGGTGCGCGCATAGTCACCTTTGTGGATATTCAGGTTGGTCACGTAACCATCCACCGTGGCCACGATCTGGGTGCGCTTGAGGTTCAGCTGCGCCGCCGCCAGCGTGGCCTGGGCCTGCTGATAATCGGCCAGCGCGGAGTTGGCGATGTTGCTGGCATCGTCACGGTTTTCCTTGGAGATCACCAGGTTGTCCATGTCGGCACGGCGCTTGGCGTTGACCTTGCGCATGTCCCAGGTTGCCTTGCGCGACGCGACCAGGGCCTTGGCCTGGTCGACGGCCAGCTGGTAATGCTCGGGGTCGATCTGGATCAGCACATCGCCCTTCTTCACCCGCTGGTTGTCCAGGACCTTCACGTCCACCACATAGCCGGGCACGTCGGCGGCGACGTTGATGATGTCGGCGCGCACGCGGCCGTCGCGGGTCCATGGCGTGGTCATGTAGTGCAGCCACAACTGGCGACCGATCACCACGGCAGCGGTCAGCACCAACAGGGTGGCGATCAGGCTGAAAAACTTTTTCATCGAAGGATTCTCACCAGTAGAGCGACAGCGCCAGAGCGCCGAACAGGCAGACGAACAGGGACAGGCGCAGCAGCGCCGGGTGCCAGAAGAAGCGGTAACCATCATGACTGGCGATGAACCGGTCCAGGCCCCAGGCCAGGCCCAGGGCGAACAGGAACATCAGGGTCATGGTGGGCATGTACACGCCATGGAAGGCGATTTCACGGGGCATGGTGCAATCCTTTCGCCGGTGCCAGCGGCGACTGTGGGTCGAGCAGGGAAGAACGGATGAAGTGCAGGTAGCTCTGCGCACGGCGCAGCACCGAGGTGTCGAAGTGCCGGGCGAAAGGTTCGTCGGTGGCTTGCACGCGGCTGATGGCATGGTCCACCGCCACCAGCGCGCGTTCGTGGTTGCTGGCACTGGGCTGCAGGAACAGCCGCGCCAGGGCCCGACCCATGACACGAATCGCCTGACGCCATGGCTGCGATTCGGCGTAGGCCGGGTGAATCGGGGCGCGGGCCTGCTCCTTGCGCAGCTCGATGATGGCGTGGCCAATCTCAAGCACGGTGAACATCCAGCCCATCAGCTCGCTCTGCACCTGCGGCTTGCCGGCCGCCAGGCCATAAGCCTGGTGCAGCAGGTCGCGGGTGCGGCTTTCGAAGGCCGAGCCGAGGCCGCGCAGACGCCCACTGATGGCGTACAGCACCTGCTCGCGCAACTCCTGCTCAAGGCGGCTCCACAACCAGCGGCTGTTGGGCGGAAGGATGATCGCCCCGGCCGCGGCGCAGACGAACATGCCGATGACCATGCCGATGTAGTCATTGATGAAGCTGTACGGGTCGTAGACGGTGAGGTTGTTGGGCACTGTACCGATGGCGAAGAACACCAGCAGGCCCAGGCCATAACCGGCATACGCCGGGCGTGAGGACAGGAACGCGCCGAGCACGAACACCGGCGCCAGCACCATGCACAGCAGGGGGAAGCCATCGATCCAGGGGAACACGAAGAAGGTTTCGAAGAAGCCGATGAAGGCGCCGATCGCCGTGCCGCAGGCCATCTGGAACGACATGCGCTTGGGGTTCGGCGAAGCCGCCGAGAGGCCCACGGTAACGGTGGCGATCAGGGTCATCATGGCGCCGCTGGGCCAGTCGCTGAGCAGCCAGTAACTGCCCAGCAGCAACAGCACCGCCGATGCACGCACCCCAGCGGCCAGCGACACCAGCCAGCTGGTCTGTGCGACATACGGCTCATCCCACTGCTCGCGTTCGTGGGTGTGCGCGGCCAGCGAGGCGTGGGTCTCGGCATAGCTGAACATCTCGTCGACGAAGCGGTACAGCAGCTCGAACGCGGTGTGGAAGTCGAGCAGGTCGGACTCGCTGGGGTTGGTCTCCAGGTACTCGTTGCGCAGGCCGCGTACCTGAGCCTGCAGTCCCTCTTTGTAAGCGGCCAGCTCCAGGGTCAGGCGCAGCGCGTCGGCGTCGGTCAAGGCCCGGCCAACGTAGGGCTGCAACAGCTCGACCAGGGTATTGAGGCCCGGCTCGATGGCGCCGACGATCTGCAGCGGACCGCGGGCGCGCAGGCGCTCCAGCAGACGGTGCAAGGCGTTGAAGCGCGTGGTGATGGCCATGAACTCGCTGTTCATGCGCACCAGCCGGCCAGAGCGCCTGCGCATGTGCGGGTCTTCGAACGCGGTGACATTACGCAGGCTCTCAAGGCCCACCGCCTCGGCGACAAAACGCACGTTGCTGGTTTCGAAGCGGTCGCGCTGGCTGTCGCCGCGCAGGGCTTCGACGACCACGCCGGCGAACACGCCAAAGCGCTGGTACAAGGCGTTGCGCATGGCGGCACTGGCCGATTGCGGCAGGATCGCGGCGCTGACGAAGGTCGACACCAGAATCCCCAGGGCAATCTCCAGCACCCGCCACACCGCCGCCATGAAGGCCTGGTCGGGGTGCTGCAGCACGGGCAGGCCGATCATCGCCGCGGTGTAGCCGGCCAGCACGAAGGCGTAGGCACGGAAGGTGCGGTAACGCATGGCACCGGCCGAGCAGAGGCCGACCCACACGGCCAGGCTGGGCAGGAACAGCTCGGTGTTCTGCGGGAAGATAGCGATCAGCGCCACCATCATCGCCGAGCCGGCCAAGGTGCCCAGCACCCGGTAGAAGCTCTTGGCGAACACATGGCCGCTCTGCGGCTGCATGACGATGAACACGGTGATCATCGCCGTGCGCGGTTGCGGCAGTTCCAGGCGCATGGCCAGCCACAGGGTGATGAACGCGGCGGCCAGGACCTTGAAGATATAGACCCAGGTCACCCCGTCGGTGCGCGCCCAGGCAAAGAAGCCCCGGCGCCATTCCAGGCTGTGCAGCCAGCGCAGGGGCAGGCTCGATGTGCTCATTCGGCGTGGTCCGCCTTGCGGTCGAGGATGGCCAGGGTGGCCGGGGTTTTCGGGGCGGCCTGGCGATCTTCGTCAGGCACGTCCTCGCCCGCCTGCAGGCCGCCGCCCAGGGCGGTCACAAGCTCGGCATGGGCCACCAGGCGGGCGGCCTGCACCTGCTGTTGCACCTGTTGCTGGCGGAACAGCAAGGTCTGCGCGTTGAGCACGTTGAGGTAATCGGTAAGGCCGCGCTGGAAGGCGACCAGGGCGATGTCGTAGGTCTTTTGCGCGGCCGCCACCGACTCGGCGGCGAAGTGCGACTGCTCCTGCATCGACTCACGGCGGATCAGCTGGTCGGAGATATTTTTCAGCGCGCCAACCACGGTCTGGTTGTAGTGCGCCACGGCCATGTCATAGCCGGCCGAGGCCACGCCCAACTGCGAACGCAGGCGGCCGCCGTCGAAGATCGGCAAGCTGATCGCGGGGCCTACGTTGTAGTTGAACTTGCGCCCGGTGAGAAATTCCAGCGCCCCGCCGCCCGTGGCCATGAAGCCCAGGCTGCCGACCAGGTCGACGTTGGGGAAGAAGCCGGCATGGGCGACATCGATGCCACGGGCCTGCGCGGCCACCTGCCAGCGGCTGGCAACCACGTCGGGACGCTGGCCGACCAGTTCGGCCGGCAGCGCCGACGGCAGTTTCAGCGGGGCGCCGAGGGTCAGGGTCGGGCGCTGGATCTGCGCACCCTCCCCCGGCCCCTTGCCGGCCAGTGCTGCCAGCTGGTTGCGGGTCAGGGCGATTTCTTCGTTGAGGCTGTCGAGCTGACGGTGGGTTTCGGGCAGCGGCGCTTCGGCCTGACTGACCTCGAAATGGGTGCCGATACCGCCGTCGAGGCGGCGCTTGGCCAGGGCCAGGATCTGCTCTTGCTGTTCGAGCTCGGCCTTGACGATATCGCGCTGGGCAAAGTGCAGGCTCAGCTGGATATAGGCGCGTACCACGTTGTTCTGCAGCTCCAGCTGCGCCTGGCGGGCCTCGGCCACGCTCATGTGCGCCTGGTCCACGGCCTGTTCGCTGGCGTTGCGTTCGCGGCCCCAGAGGTCGAGGGCGTAGCTGAAGCCGATGGCGGCGTTGTTGTCCCAGGTGTTGGCGCCCGACAGCGCACCAGGGCCGTAGAACTGGTCTTCAGGCCAGTTGTGGCGCTTGAGACTCGCCTGGCCATTGACCTGGAGCTTTTCTGCCGACTCGACCACACCGGCCATGGCCTTGGCCTCGCGCACCCGCGCCGCGGCCATGGCCAGGCTCGGGCTGCCGGCCACGGCCAGGGCAAGCCAACGGTCCAGCTGGGGGTCGCCATAGGCGTGCCACCACTGCTGGTCGGGCCAGTGGGCGTCGGTCGCGGCTTCACGGATGGCCGCGTCGGTGGTCAGGGTATTGGCTGGCAGCGCTTTGTTTTGCGGGGCGATGCCCCAAGTTCCGATACAGCCGCTCAAGGTAAGGCTAAGGGCACAGGCACTGAACGCTTGGAGCGCTCTGATGATGCGACGCGGCACAGCTGCGATTTCCCGAGGAAGAGGTGGAGGGGCCGAGCAATTCTAGGGGGCCGCCGCACTGGCGATAAGCGCAGATTCCTGCGAATCTTTGTTACCAAAACAGCGATAATCCGGCTTTGGTCGAAGGCAACTTTTCGTTCTTTTGAAGTAACTTCGTGACACAATTTTGTCCTCTACCTTGAGAGTGACCCATGGACACCCTGCAAAACATGCGTGCTTTCAGTTGCGTAGCCCAGCTCGGCAGCTTCACGGCCGCTGCGGCGCAACTGGATACGACCACCGCGAACGTGTCGCGGGCGGTCTCCAACCTGGAAGCCCATCTGCATACCCGGCTGCTCAACCGTACGACTCGGCGTATCGCCCTGACCGAGGCAGGCAAGCGTTACCTGATGCGTTGCGAGCAGATTCTTACCTACGTGGAAGAAGCTGAAGCCGAGGCCAGCGACGCCCACGCCCGGCCTGCCGGGCAGTTGAAGGTGCACTCGATGACCGGGGTCGGCCAGCATTTCGTGGTCGATGCGATTGCCCGCTACCGCGAGTCGCACCCGGACGTGACCTTCGACCTGACCATGGCCAACCGCGTGCCCGACCTGCTCGACGAGGGGTACGACGTGTCCATCGTGCTGGCCACCGAACTGCCGGACTCCGGCTTCGTGTCGCAGCGCCTGGGTATCACCTACAGCATCGTCTGCGCATCGCCGGAATACGTGGCCCGGCATGGCTTTGCGAACAAGCCGCTCGACCTGCTCAACCATTCGTGCCTGCGCATGGTCAGCCCGGTGATTCCGCTGGAGAAGTGGCTGTTCGACGGCCCCGAAGGCCAGGAGCTGGTCAACATCACCAGCTCGCCGTTCCAGGTCAACTCGGCCGATGCCATGAAGACGGCGATTCGCAGCGGCATGGGCATGGGTGTGCTGCCGATTTACTCGGCGATCGACGGGTTGCGCGATGGCAGCCTGGTGCGGGTGATGCCGGACTACCGGCTGCAGGAGCTGAACCTGTATGCCATCTATCCGTCGCGCCAGTACCTGGATGCCAAGATCAAGACCTGGGTCGAGTACCTGCGCAACTCGCTGCCGGAGATTCTGGCTGCCCATGAGGCTGACCTGAAAACCCATGAGTTGCTGATCGCCAACTGAAAAAGCTGCTGCAGGGCGGTGGTGGACAATGGTAGGTTGCTAACCAATGCCGGCCCTTTCGCGGGACAAGCCCGCTCCCACAGGGATTCCACAGTCCTCGAGCATTGTGGTGAACCTGTGGCAGCGGGCTTGCCCCGCGAAAAGGCCGGCACTGACATCCACCACGCCTTGCAGAGAAGTTGCCCGATGAAAAAGACCGTCCTGGCCTTCAGCCGTATCACCCCGGCCATGGCCGAGCGCCTGCAGCAAGACTTCAACGTGATCCTGCCGAACCCGAAACTCGGCGACATCAATGCCCAGTTCAACGAAGCCCTGCCCGAGGCCCACGGCCTGATCGGCGTTGGCCGCAAGCTGGGCCGCGCGCAGCTCGAAGGCGCGGCAAAGCTGGAAGTGGTGTCCAGCGTCTCGGTCGGTTACGACAACTACGACCTCGACTACTTCAACGAGCGCGGCATCGCCCTGACCAACACCCCCGACGTGCTGACCGAAAGCACTGCCGACCTGGGCTTCTCGCTGATCATGGGCTGTGCCCGCCGCACCGCCGAGCTGGACGCCTGGACCAAGGCCGGCCAGTGGCAAGCCACCGTCGGCCCGGCCCACTTCGGCACGGACGTGCACGGCAAGACCCTGGGTATCGTCGGCCTGGGCAATATCGGTGCGGCCATCGCCCGTCGTGGCCGCTTCGGTTTCAACATGCAGGTGCTGTATGCCGGCAACAACCGCAAGCCGGCGCTTGAGCAGGAACTGGGTGCGCAACATCGCAGCCTTGAGCAACTGCTGGGTGAAGCCGACTTCGTCTGCATCGTGGTGCCGCTGTCCGACGCCACCCGCAAGCTGATCGGCGCGCGCGAGCTGAAGCTGATGAAGCCGAGCGCGTTCCTGATCAACATTGCCCGCGGCCCGGTGGTCGACGAGGCGGCGCTGGTGGAAGCGTTGCAGAACGGCACGATTCGCGGTGCCGGCCTGGATGTGTACGAGAAGGAACCGCTGAGCGAATCGCCGCTGTTCAAGCTGCCCAATGCGCTGACCTTGCCGCACATTGGCTCGGCCACTGCCGAAACCCGCGAGGCCATGGCCAATCGGGCGATGGATAACCTGCGTGCGGCGCTGCTGGGTGAGCGGCCGCGGGATCTGGTGAATCCGCAGGTCTGGAAGGGCTGATAGATCTTTACCGGCTGCACTGGCCTCATCGCCGG
>NZ_AKJC01000254.1 GCF_000282535.1 Pseudomonas sp. GM84
TTGCCGGCGATTGGGCCGCAAAGCGGCCCCTGTCAGCGCCAGCGCGCCATCACGTCGGGTAGCTGCGACAACCGTTGAATCTGCGCATCCGGCGCCTGTTCACCCGCCCACGCCTTGCCCTGCGGGTTGAACCACACCGCACGCAACCCGGCGCGCTGCGCCCCGCCAATGTCATCGCCTGGGTGGTCGCCCACATGCACCGCCGCGCCTGCCTCGACCTCGCCGCGCTTCAGCGCTTCGAGGAACGGCGCCGGATCCGGCTTGCCGATCCCCAGATCCTCCGCACACAGGGCAAACTTGAAGTAATCCGCCAAGCCCAGGCGGCGCACATCGGCATTGCCGTTGGTGACCACGCCCAAGGTGTAGTGATGGCGCAGGATCTCCAGCACCGGCTGCACCTCGGGGAAGACTTCGACCTGGTGCCGCGCATGCAGGAACACTTCGAACCCTTCGTTGGCCAGCTCCTGCGCGTGCTTCTCGCTGTAGCCGACCTCTTCCAGGGCATGGAACAGTACCCGCCGGCGCAGGGCGCTGATGCGGTGCTTGAGGCCGGGCTCGGCCTGCACCAGGCGCTCACGGATGGCGAACAGGTGCTCTACCGGCACGCCGCCGAGAATCGGTGCATTGGCCTGCAGCCAGTCGCGCAGCACGACTTCCGCGCTGGCGATCACCGGCGCGGTGTCCCACAGGGTGTCATCGAGGTCGAAGGTGATCAGCTTGATGCTCATGAGTCAGTGCCTTTGCTGCGTTTGGCCCGAGGGTGGGCGCTGTCGTACACCGCGGCCAGGTGCTGGAAGTCCAGGTGGGTGTAGATCTGCGTGGTGCTGATGTCGGCGTGGCCGAGCATTTCCTGCACCGCGCGCAGGTCCTGGGACGATTCCAGCACATGACTGGCGAAAGAATGGCGAAGCATGTGCGGGTGCAGGTGTTGGCCCAGTTCACGCTCGCCGGCAGCCTTGACCCGCATCTGGATCGCCCGTGGGCTGAGCCGATTGCCCTGGCGGGTGATGAATACGGCGTTGTCGCGTGGGCCACCGATGCCTCGCAGCTTGAACCAGGCCTGCAGCGCCTCGCGGGCCTTGCGCCCCACCGGCAGCACGCGCGCCTTGCCGCCCTTGCCCAGCACCTGGACCAGCCCGGCGCCGAGGTCGAGGTATTCGAGGTCGAGCTGGGTCAGTTCCGAGAGGCGCAGGCCGGACGAATAGAACAGCTCGAGGATCGCCTGGTCACGGCGGGCGATGAAATCGTCGTCGACGCCGCCATCGAGCAGCTGCAGGGCACGGTCGGTGTCCAGCACCTTGGGCAGCCGGCGCTCGCCCTTGGGCGCGCTCAGGCCGCTGGCGGGGTCGTGCTGGCACAGGCCTTCGCGATTGAGATAGCGATACAGGCCGCGCACAGCCGACAGCAGCCGTGCCAGGCTGCGCGAGGACTGGCCTTGGTGGTGCTGGCGGGCCACAAGCTGGCGCAGTTGCTGGATCTGCAGGTCGCTCCAGCCCGCGATGCCCTGGTTGTTGCAGTACGCGATGACTTTATCGAGGTCGCGCCGGTAGGCCAGCAGGGTGTGTTCCGACACCTGGCGCTCGTTGCGCAGGTGTGCGCAATAAGCTTCCAGCTGGCGTTCCATCAGCGCACCGGACGCAGGGTCTGGGTCAGGCGTGGGACTACCCGGCCTAGTACTTCGGCGATGTAGCCGAGAAACAGCGTGCCGACGCTGCTCTTGTAGTGCTGCGGGTCACGGCTACCGATCGCCAGCACGCCGTGCAGCCCTTGGTATTCCAGTGCGGCGACGGCGCTGGAGCCCACTTCGAGGCGTTGCTCCTCACCGAACAGGAAGGCCAGCTCTTTCTCGCGCAGGTTGCCACTGACCGTCTTGCCGCCACCCAGCAGCCCGCCGATGGCCTGCTGGGCCTCGGCGTTGCTGACCCAGCGGCCGACCGGTGCGGCGTTGTCGCCGAACAGGATCAGGCTGACGAAC
Source organism: Pseudomonas sp. GM84 (assembly GCF_000282535.1). Taxonomy (GTDB): domain Bacteria; phylum Pseudomonadota; class Gammaproteobacteria; order Pseudomonadales; family Pseudomonadaceae; genus Aquipseudomonas. Next base: position 1,976 of record NZ_AKJC01000254.1, read on the forward strand.
GGCACCTGGAACTCCTGGCGCAGGCTGTCTTCGACCGCCATCACCACTTCTTCCAGGCTGCCAGCGTCGAGCAGGTCGAGGATCAGCCGGCGGGTCTTGTCGAACAGCCGGTCGTTGTCCCGGGCCACGTCCATCAGTTGCGACAGGCGATGGCGCATTTCGATATTGCGGTCGCGCAGCAGCTTGAGCTGGCGCTCCACCAGCGACACGCTGTCGCCACGCTGGTGGGGGATGCGCTGTTCGACCAGCAGTTCGTCGTGTTCGGCGAAGAAGGTCGGGTGGGCGCGCAGGTAGGCGACCACCGCTTCGGCATCGAGCTCACTGGACTGCTGGGGTACAACCTGGGGCTGATCGGTCATGGCGGTTACTCGCTTAGAGACGAACCTGTCCTTCGTAGACGCGCACGGCTGGGCCGGTCATCAGCACGGGCTTGCCGGGGCCGGCCCATTCGATGTTCAGGCGGCCACCGGGCAGGTCGAGGGATACCGGAGAGTCCATCCAGCCTTGGCTGATGGCAGCCACGGCGGCGGCGCAGGCGCCGGTGCCGCACGCCTGGGTCTCGCCCGCACCCCGTTCCCATACCCGCAGGTTGGCGCGATGGCGGTCGATGACCTGAATGAAGCCGGCGTTCACCCGCTGCGGGAAGCGTGGGTGATTTTCGATCTTCGGGCCCAGGGTTTCCACCGGCGCGCTGCGCACGTCATCGACGCGCAGCACGGCATGCGGGTTGCCCATGGAAACGGCGGCAATCGAGTGGACCTGGCCGTCGACTTCCAGCGGGTAGTTCAGCGCCTGCTCATCGGCAACGAACGGGATCTCGGCCGGAACGAAGCGCGGAGGGCCCATGTCGACGCACACCTGGCCATCGTTCTGCACGTCCAGCACGATGATGCCGCTCTTGGTTTCCACGCGGATGCGTTTCTTCGCGGTCAGACGCTTGTCCAGCACGAAACGGGCGAAGCAGCGCGCGCCGTTGCCGCACTGCTCGACCTCGGAGCCGTCGGCATTGAAGATCCGGTAGCGGAAGTCCACTTCCGGGTTGTTCGGCGCTTCGACGATCAGCAGCTGGTCGAAGCCGATGCCGGTGTGGCGGTCACCCCATTGCTTGGCGTGCTTGGGCTGGATGTGGGCGTGTTGACTGACCAGGTCGAGGACCATGAAGTCGTTGCCCAACCCATGCATCTTGGTAAAGCGCAGCAGCATGGGTTCACTCCGGCAGCAGGCTTTCGCCAGCGTACAGTTCGGCGACGGTCTCGCGACGGCGCACTTCGAAAGCCTGGTCGCCGTCGACCAGGATTTCTGCGCAACGGCCACGGGTGTTGTAGTTCGAGCTCATGACGAAACCATAGGCGCCCGCCGACTGTACGGCCAGCAAGTCGCCTTCGGCCAGGTTCAGCTGGCGGTCCTTGGCGAGGAAGTCGCCGGTCTCGCAGATTGGCCCGACCAGGTCGTAGGCACGGCCTTCGCCTTCGCGTGGGGTGACCGCGCTGACGCCCATCCAGGCCTGGTACAGGGCCGGGCGGATCAGGTCGTTCATCGCCGCATCGATGATGGCGAAGTCCTTGTGTTCGGTGTGCTTGAGGTATTCCACGCGGGTCAGCAGGGCACCGGCGTTGGCCACGATGTAGCGGCCCGGTTCGAACACCAGGGCCAGGTCACGGTCGCCGACGCGCTCGCGAATGGCCTTGATGTAGTCGGCTACCAATGGCGGCTCTTCATCGCGATAACGCACGCCGACACCGCCGCCGAGGTCCAGGTGGCGCAGGTGGATGCCACATTCGGCGAGGCGGTCGATCAGCACCAGCAGGCGGTCGAGGGCGTCGAGGAACGGGTCGACGGTGGTCAGCTGCGAACCGATGTGGCAGTCGACGCCGACCACTTCCAGGTTCGGCAGCTGCGCGGCACGCACGTAGATGGCTTCGGCGTCGGCGATGGCGATGCCGAACTTGTTCTCTTTGAGGCCGGTGGAGATGTACGGGTGGGTACCGGCATCCACGTCCGGGTTGACCCGCAGCGAGATCGGGGCAACCTTGCCCATCTCGGCGGCCACAACCTGCAGGCGCTCGAGCTCGTCGGTGGACTCGACGTTGAAGCAGTGCACGCCGACTTCCAGGGCGCGGCGCATGTCTTCACGGGTCTTGCCGACGCCGGAGAACACCACGCGATCGGCACGCCCGCCGGCGGCCAGCACACGCTCCAGTTCACCGCCGGACACGATGTCGAAACCGGCACCCAGGCGCGCCAGGATGTTCAGCACGCCAAGGTTGGAGTTGGCCTTGACCGCGAAGCAGACCAGGTGATCGACACCTTGCAGGGCGTCGGTATAGCTGCGGTACTGGGCTTCGATGTGGGCACGCGAGTACACGTAGGTGGGGGTGCCAAAACGTTCGGCGATGGCCGACAGGGCCACGCCTTCCGCGAACAGTTCACCGTCGCGGTAGTTGAAAGCGTTCATGTGATTTCCTTACTGCGCAGGCGACTGCTCGGGCTCGATGGGCTGCTCGTCCTGCGGCTGTACCGCCGGCGCGTGCTGGTGCTGATGCGACTTGTGGCTGCCTTTGCCATCCTTGCCATCTTCAGGCAGGTACAGAGGGCCTTTCTGACCGCAGGCCGAAACGAGGCAGGCAACCGCGACCAGCGCCGCAAGTGAGGAAATCAGGCGCTTCATGGGTGAAATCCTTTGAAATATGCAGTATTGCGCCCGAGTATACCGAGCGACCGGCGGATTGCCTATGCAAGAGCCGGTCCGCCGGGCGGGCTATGCTGATGGGCCAGCGGCTAACCTTTGCATTCAGCGCCAAGCGCCCGTATCTTGCCCGGCTTGCCTGTAATGCAGCCAATTTCGAGGTTCCTGCAATGAGTTTGAGCGAAGCGCGTTTCCATGATCTGGTCGACGCCACCCAACAGGCTTTGGAAGACCTGTTCGACGAGAGCGGCATGGACCTGGACATGGAGAATTCCGCCGGCGTCCTGACCGTCAAGTTCGACAACGGCAGCCAGCTGATCTTCAGCCGCCAGGAGCCGCTGCGCCAGCTGTGGCTGGCCGATCGTTCCGGTGGCTTCCACTTCGACTACGACGAAGAGAGCGGCAAGTGGGTGTGCGAGAAGAGCGAAGAGCTGCTGGGCGAAATGCTCGAGCGCATCGTCTGGGAGCGAGCCGGCGAGAAGCTGGACTTCGACGAGATCTGACATGACTGCCCAGGCGCGGCCAGCCAAGCCGCTGTACAGCAACATCAGCCCCGCGGTGCCTTCGCCGTGCATCAGCGTCTGCCGGCTGGATGAGCACAAGGTGTGCACCGGCTGCCATCGACACGTCGAGCATATTCGTGAATGGCGCTCGGCCGACGATGAACGGCGCCGGCAGATTTGCCGTGAAGCCGAGGCCTTGCGCGCACGGGCTTGAGTATTTGCCCGTCTGTGGTAGTGTCGAGGCATGCGTCGCTGACGCCACAGTATTCACAAACCCCGCCCTTGGGCGGGGTTTTGCTTTATCTGCCCATCGAAAACCGCCTGTTGAAAGGAGCCTGACTGGATCATGAGCACCAAGCCTTCCCTCATCCTCACCCGATTGGACGTACAGCGTCTCGAGCGCCTGATCGACAGCCTCGACGAAAGTACTCCGGGTGTGCTCGCCCTGCAGGAGGAGCTGGACCGCGCCGAGCAAGTGGTCAGCCATGAGGACGTGCCAGCCGGTGTGGTGACCATGAACTCGCGCGTGCACTGCCGCGAAGAGGCCAGCGGCAAGGACTACCACCTGACGCTGGTGTATCCGAAGGATGCAGGCGGCGAGGGCAAGGTCTCCATCCTGGCGCCCATTGGTTGCGCGTTGCTGGGCCTGTCGGTGGGCGAGCAGATCGACTGGCCGGCCCCAGGGGGCAAGACCCTGAAGCTGAAGCTGCTGGAAGTTGAATATCAGCCGGAAGCGGCGGGTGATTTCGACCTCTGATTCAAGGCTCCAGGGTTGCCTGCAACTGCGCCAACCCATCATTGAGCGCCTGCTCGAGCGCTCGCTTGTAGCGCAAGTACAGCAGGGTCGAACCCTGCTCATCCTCGAGCAGCTCTGACAGGTCCAGGTCGGTGATATAGCAGCGGTAGTGCCCGGCACTGCGGCGCTGGCCGAGGATCTGCCGGGCGACCACGGCATACAGCTCGTCACCATGTTCCAGCTCGGAAAACTCCTGCTGGTCGCAATACAGCGTGACATGCACTTCATCACCCGCGCCGGCCTGCAGAATGGCTTGCACCTCGTAGTACGGCTGGTCATTGCCATCGCGTGGCGCTGGACGGGCCTCGCTGCTGCGCGCCTTGCCTGGCCCTGAGGGCAGCAACTGGGCGTAGTGGATCTGCAGCGAAGCCTGCTGCACATAGTCCAGTGGCAAGCGCGCATCGCGGCGCATCACCACCGACCGCAGAAAGCGCTGAATCGGCAGCAGCAGGTGACTTTCGTCATGCAGTGGCAGACGCTGCTGCCACAGGGCGTTGTATTCATCCAGCACATAAAGGTCGGCCCAGCCGTCGAGCAGTCGGTAGAACACCTGGATGCAGTCAGGGCGGCCTTGTTCCAGCACCAGCGGCAGGTCGTGGTCCTGCAAGGCATTGGCATCCAGGTGCAGCGGGCTGTAGACGTTGCGCTCTTCACCCAGGCAATCGAGCACGGCGGCATGCCCGGCCAGCGTCGTCAGGTTGACCTGTCCGGGCAGCAGCTCCAGCACATGGGTGTGCTGCGCCACTTGCACGAGGTAGCGGTAGTTGCGGTCCTGGTCGAGCAGCAGCTGCACGGTGTCGAAAATGTCCTCGACCCGCTGGCTGATGGCTTGCGCGCGGTTGTGGCAGAAGCAACGCACCCGCACCCGCGGGCGGTGGCTGCGCTGGCCGAGACTGTTGAGGAAGTCGCGCAGGCAGCGCAGCAGGGCGTGCTCGCCGTCGTAGCGCTGCACCAGCACTTCGTTCCAGCTGTTCAGGGTGATCTGGTCGAGCGTCAATACCAGGTTTTCGCGAACGCCTGCGTAGCTCAGCGAGTCGGTGCGCTCGGTGGTCATCAGGATGTTCAGGTCGCGGTGGTGGCGCAAAGGGTCGACGCCAACGTTGACCAGCAACAGGATCTCGTCGGCCACGCTGGGTTGCAGCAGGCGCACTTCGCTGACCGGCTCCAGCGGCAGGGGGATGCTCTGCTGCAGGCTGCCGATCAGGTTGAACAGCTCGAATTCGCTGAGGTCGCTTTCGCCTGGGTGCAGCGCCAGGCGCGTGCTGCTGTCGATGACGCCGTTGCGGTGGGCCCAGGCCAGCAGTTCGAGCAGCTCGCGGCAGCGCTTGATCGGGCTGAAGTGCTCCCATTCGTGCACGCCCAGGTTGCCGTTGTACAGCCCCCAGTGGTGACTGCCGGGCTCTTTTCGGTTGGGTGACTGGACCAGGGTCAGGGTGTCTTCGGCGAGGTCTGGGGCAATGCTGGGGTTGATCACTTCGATCTTGCCGGCACGGCGTTCGAACGCCGCGTACAGGCGTCGGCCGAGGACGTTCAGGTCGCGCTGGTCGGCGCGATTGCTGGCATTCTGGTTTTGGGCAAATTGACCGAGAAAGCGATAGCTATGGTTGAGCTCGGCCACCAGTTCGCGGCGCTCGACCGCTACCTGGCGCACCTTCCATTGGCTGCGGCTGTCGAGCAGGGCCAGCTGGCGTTGGTCCCAGCCCCATTCGTCCGCCAGGCGTTGCAGAAGCCGGCGCTGCCAGCCGTTGTTGCGGGTGCGATCGAGGCCGCTGAGCTTCTTGTTGACCTTCAGGTACAGGCTGCGCCGTACCAGTTCCAGGCGCGTGGTTTCACCGCGTTGCTGCAGGTAGTGTTCGATCCGCCGGTAAACCATTACATAGGGATCGAGTTCGTCGAGGTCCAGGCGATTGGCGAACACTGCCTGCTTGTAGTCCAGGCTCAGGCAGCGCACGGCGGGATGCTCGCTGGCGTACACCTCGGTCAGCAGCAGCTTGAGCAGCGACTTGTACGGCGAGTCGATGCCCTTGAACAGCTGCCACAAGCCGGCCCCGACGAACTCGCCGGGCGGGATATGCGCCAGGTGGCCGAGGTCGAGGGCATCGGTGCTGCGGATGAAGCGTTTGTTCAGCAAGGTGTCGCTGTAGCGCTGGTAGTTCTGCTCTTCATAGACCGGCACCAGCCACCATAGCGGCGTGCGCCCGGCCAGCCATATCGCGGTGCGGTAGAACTCATCGAGCAACAGGTAGTGCTGGGTCGTGCCACAGTCGTCGGAGCTGAGCTGGCCGTCGCGCTGGCCATTGGCGAAGCTTTGCGGGTCGATCAGGAAAAAATGCGCTTCGGCGCCCAGGCTGGCCGCCCAGGTTTCGAGCAGCTGGCATTTGCGCTGCAGTTCTTCGCGCGGGCCTTCGGCCAGGCCAGGGGCGTGGCAGACCCACAGGTCCATGTCACTCTGCTCGGCCTGGGCCAGGGAGCCGAGGCTGCCCATCAGGAACAGGCCGTGGATGGGGCGGTGGGGGTTACCCAGGCGCGTCTTGTAGCTGAACGAACGGGCCAACCGCTGGCCTTCGGCAACCAGATCGGCAGAGGGCTCGAAGCCTGATACGCCTGCTGGCGTGCTGCCGGAGACATAGCCAGGCAGCAACGGATGGTTGACGTGGAACAGCAATGGCAGGAGGGTCAGCACCTGTTGCTGGCGGGTCGAAAGCCCCTCCATGGCGCGCTCGAGCCGGCCCTGGTTCAGCTGCAGGAACCGCGCACGCAGCTTCGCCAGCACCTTGCGGTCGATGCCGTCGTGCAGGTCTGGGCGGATTTCGTGGGGCTGGTTCATTGCGCACTCAGGGGCAGTCTGGGGAGCTGAGGCGAGTTTAACCTGAGTGGAGCACTCGGATAAGCAGCACGTGGGTTCTTGACGCCATTTTTCTAGCGGCTGTGCGGGCGCTATCGCCGGCAAGCCGGCTCCCACATCGATCACCGCTGACCTTGTGGGAGCCGG
>NZ_AKJC01000255.1 GCF_000282535.1 Pseudomonas sp. GM84
CCGGCTTGCCGGCGGTGAGGCAACACGCCACACCCACCTGCCGAACCTTCCAGCAAACATTGAGTCAAAACGCTATCTCACCATGTAGTCCCCCCAAGATGTCGCGCCTCGTCGCCTTGTTCTTCATGTTCTGCGCAGGCCTGGCCCAGGCCGCCTCCCCCACCGTGCTGCAACGGCCCATCGAGCTGGACACCGGCCAGGGCGTGCTGCACGGCAGCCTGCTGCTGCCTCAGCAGGCCACGCCACCGCCAGTGGTGCTGATCATCGCCGGCTCCGGCCCCACCGACCGCGACGGCAACAACCCAGCCTCGGGGCGCATCGACAACCTCAAGCGCCTGGCCCTGCTGCTGGCCAACGAGCACATCGCCAGCGTGCGCTACGACAAGCGCGGCGTCGCTGCCAGCCAACCGGCCACGCCCGACGAACGCAACCTCAGCGTCGAGCGCTACGTCGCCGACGTGGTCGCCTGGAGCCGCAAGCTCAAGGCTGACCCGCGCTTCGGCCAATTGATCCTGATCGGTCACAGCGAAGGCGCGCTGATCGCAAGCCTGGCCGCCGAACAGGCCGGCGCCAGCGCCGTGATCACCCTGGCGGGCAGTGGCAGGCCGCTGGCAGACGTGGTGCGCGAACAACTGGCGCGGCGCCTGCCGCCGGCGCAACTGGCACGCAGCGACGCCCTGCTCGACCGCCTGCAGACTGGGCAGACCAGCCTGGACGTGCCGGCGCCCCTGCGCCAGGTGTTCCGCCCCAGCGTGCAGCCCTACCTGATCACGCTGTTCCGCCAGGACCCGGCGCAAGCCTTCGCCCGCCTGCCCATGCCCGCCCTGATCGTGCAGGGCCGTAACGATGTGCAAGTCGACGTGGTCGACGCCGAACGCCTCAAGGCGGCAAAACCTGACGCCCAGCTGGTACTGATCGACGGCATGAACCACATGCTGCGCATCAGCCCCAAGGAAATGCGCCTGCAGCGCGACAGCTACCTCAACCCGGAACTGCCCCTGGCCCGGGAGCTGGGCGAGCGCATCGTGACGTTCATTCATCAGCTGCCCTCAGCCTGAGGAGATCGACGCACAATGGCCTCAGGTCCGGGGCGATACGGCCGATAAGCTCGGTATTGGCCTGTATTCGAGAACACCCTGATGACCGATGCCCCCGCTGCCGTAGAACCGGCCGAAGCGCCACAAGCCCCGGACAGCGCCTCGTTGCCCTGGGACGACCTTGCCGTCGAGCACTTCCAGCTGCTGCGCCTGGCGCCGCTGCCCACCGACCGCAACAGCGGTGCAAGGCCGCTGCGCTTCGTCGAGTTCGGCCATGCCGAGCGCCACGACAAAGTGCACAGCTTGCTGCGCCTGGAAATCCGCCTGCCCGGCCAGAAAGTGCGCAAGGAACAGAACCAGCTGGATGTGCGCGTCGACCACGCCGAGCGCCGGGTCAGCATCGGCAGCGACAGCGGCCTGCAGCTGGAGCCCCTCAACCGCGGTCTCGGCCGCTTCCTGCTGGGCCAGGCGGTGCAGTGGCTGCAGCGCCGCTGGTCGCACTACAAGGTCGAAGGCATGGCATTGCCGAACAGGGATGCGATGAACGAAGACACGCGCCTGCGCCGGGATCGCTTCTTGACTGCCACCGGCATCGAGGTGGAATACGCCGACCCGCAGCACCTCAAGGGCAGTACCGTGGAGACGACCGTCGGCCAGCTCAAGGGTGGCTGGAATACCGAGAAGGTCCAGCGGGTGGACATGCTGGAGGCCGCCGGCATGCTGCAGCAGGCCGAACAGCAGTTGCTGGAGAAGGAAGCGCAACTGCGCGAGCGGGATGAGCGGGTGGCCAAGTATCGGCGCGAGGACAGCGGGTTACGCTTTACCATCACTTGCCTGGTGGCGTTTGCGGTGTTTCAGGCGGGCCTGCTGATCTGGATTGCTACTCGCTAGGACCGCGTCGCCTGCATCGCCGGCAAGCCGGCTCCCACAGGATCACCACAAACCTGAAGCGTGTGGTGTACCTGTGGGAGCACAGGATCACCACAGACCTGAAGCATGTGGTGTACCTGTGGGGGCACAGGACCACCACAAACCTGAAGCGTGTGGTGTACCTGTGGGAGCCGGCTTGCCGGCGATGGGCTGCAAAGCAGCCCCATTCCCCCTCAGACGCGCGCCTTGAACAGCTCCTGATGCTGCCTGCATTGCTCGGCCGTCAACATGAACACCCCATGCCCGCCGCGCTCGAACTCCAGCCAGGCAAAGTCCACTTCGGGGTACAGCGCCTCGACATGCACCTGGCTGTTGCCCACCTCGACGATCAACAAGCCCTTTTCGGTCAGGTGATCAGCCGCCTCGGCCAGCATCCGACGCACCAGGTCCAGGCCGTCGTTGCCGCAGGCCAGGCCCATTTCCGGCTCGTGGTGATACTCCGCCGGCATGTCGCCGAAGTCCTCGGCATCGACATACGGCGGGTTGGACAGGATCAGGTCGAAACGCTGCCCCGGCAGGCCGGCGAAACCATCGCCCTGCACCGTGAAGACGCGCTCGTCCAGACCGTGGCGCTCGATGTTCTGGTTGGCCACTTCAAGTGCTTCGAAGGACAGGTCGGCAAGCACCACTTCGGCCTCGGGGAATACTTCCGCAGCCACGATACCGATGCAGCCGGAACCGGTGCACAGGTCGAGAATGCGCGCTGGCTCGGCGGCCAGCCACGGCTCGAAGCGTTTCTCGATCAGCTCGCCGATCGGCGAACGCGGTACCAGCACACGCTCGTCGACAATGAACGACATGCCGCAGAACCACGCCTCGCCCAACAGGTAGGCGGTCGGCACACGGTCCTGGATGCGGCGCTTGAGCAGGTGCTGCAGGCGCACCCGCTCGTCGTCCTCGAGCTGGCAGTCCAGGTAGCTGTCGGCCACTTCCCATGGCAGGTGCACGGCACCCAACACCAGCAGGCGGGCTTCGTCCCAGGCATTGTCGGCACCGTGGCCGAAGAACAGCTCGTGCTCATGGAAGCGGCTGACCGCCCAGCGGATATGGTCGCGCAACGTGCGCAGACGAGATGTGATCACGGGGTACTCCTATTCAGACCGGACAAAAGTCTAACAGTCCTACCCGCACATTTGTTGCCGCGGATCGCCCCGCAGTCCGCCACAGGCCAGTAACCACGCCGCTTGCGATGTCAACCATTCCCATTGGCGCCAAGGCAAGGGAGAATAGGTATACAAAAGCCCTACCCAAGGAGCCCTTGATGTCCGTTCCAACCACGATGTTCCGCCTCACTGGCCGCGACTACCCGCCGGCCAAGCTGAGCCAAGCCAGCCTGATCGTCATCGATGCGCAGAAAGAGTACCTCAGTGGCCCTCTCGCGCTGTCGGGCATGGACGAGGCCGTGGCCAACATCGCCAGGTTGCTCGACGCCGCCCGCAAGGCCGGCCGTCCGATCATCCACGTTCGCCACCTCGGTACCGTTGGTGGTCGCTTCGACCCCCAGGGTGCGGCCGGTGAGTTCATCCCTGGCCTTGAACCACGCGAGGGAGAAATCGTCATCGAAAAACGCATGCCCAACGCTTTCAAGAACACCAAGCTGCACGAAACCCTGCAAGAGCTGGGGCACCTTGACCTGATCGTCTGCGGTTTCATGAGCCATTCCAGCGTCAGCACCACGGTACGCCGGGCCAAGGACTATGGTTATCGTTGCACCCTGGTGGAAGACGCCTCGGCGACCCGCGATCTTGCCCTGAAAGACCGGGTGATCCCCGCCGCGCAGATCCATGAGTGCGAGATGGCCGTGATGGCCGACAACTTCGCCTGTGTCGCCCCGACTGCCAGCCTGATCTGACCGGCCGGCAGCCAGGCGGAACCCGAGGGTCGGCGACCGGTCCAATTTCTGATGTCCACAGAGGAAATCGGAATGAAGCTAAAAGGCAGTTTCGACGCCAAGCGCCTGCGTCAGCGCGAACCGCGCAACTGGGGTGCTCGGCTGGCTGCCGGCCTGTCGGCATTGCTCGCGACGCTCGGCGTGCTGCTGGCCATGGCTGGCATCGCCGGGCTGCTCGGCAACTACACGGCGCTGGCCGAACTCAATGCCAACCGGCCGCTGGCCGGGTTCATCACGGTGGCCGGGTTGCTGATGTTGTATTTCGGCGTGAGGTTCTGGCGGCGCAGCCGTATTCGCTTGCGCCGGGGGCGGGAGTTGAACCTGTCGCCTCACTTGATGAAGAAGCACCACTGACAGTTTTTTCAATTTACCGGCCCTATCGCCTGCAAGCCGGCTCCCACAGGAACTCCACAGCGCTGAACATTGTGGTGACCCTGTGGGAGCCGGCTT
>NZ_AKJC01000256.1 GCF_000282535.1 Pseudomonas sp. GM84
TGCCGGCGATGGGGCCACACCGCCGGTCGGCAGCCGACGACCGCTGCGGAACCTCTATTCCCTATGTTTGTTGCGTGGTTATGCGCGGGGGCTGATGCTATGATCGACCTCTTGCGTCGCAAAGAGTACAAACTCGCCGACGCACATAGGGCCGCCCGTGATCGGCCTTGCGCAAACCGCGAACTAGACCTGAATCAGGAGATCCACCATGGCTTTTGAATTGCCGCCGCTGCCGTACGCCCACGATGCCCTGCAGCCGCACATCTCCAAGGAAACCCTGGAGTTTCACCACGACAAGCACCACAACACCTATGTCGTGAACCTGAACAACCTGGTCCCAGGCACCGAATTCGAAGGCAAGACCCTGGAAGAGATCGTCAAGACCTCTTCGGGCGGCATCTTCAACAACGCCGCTCAAGTCTGGAACCACACCTTCTACTGGAACTGCCTGGCACCAAACGCCGGCGGCCAGCCTACCGGTGCTCTGGCCGAGGCCATCAACACCGCTTTCGGTTCCTTCGACAAGTTCAAGGAAGAGTTCTCCAAGACTTCGATCGGCACCTTCGGTTCCGGCTGGGGCTGGCTGGTGAAGAAAGCTGACGGTTCCCTGGCCCTGGCCAGCACCATCGGCGCCGGCTGCCCGCTGACCAGCGGCGACACCCCGCTGCTGACCTGCGACGTCTGGGAACACGCCTACTACATCGACTACCGCAACCTGCGTCCGAAGTACGTCGAGGCGTTCTGGAACCTGGTCAACTGGACCTTCGTTGCCGAACAGTTCGAAGGCAAGACCTTCAAGGCCTGATCCCTCGAGCCTTGAACAGAAAACCCGGCCTTGAGCCGGGTTTTTTTATTGGATGGCCGACCTCTTGGCGGCAAATGACACACCAGCGGCCAACGCTCTTGCTCACCCGGCATAGCACGCTAACATCAAACATCTGGACATTCGCTACAGCGCACTCAAGTTGCAGGCTGAGGTAACCGATACACTGCTCAGGAGAGCCGCACCGGCCGATAGTGTATTGCCAATGATGATGGCAAAATGATGCCGCGCGCATGGATTAAGGAAACCCCATTGAAGCTGGAATTGCGGAACAGCTTATCGGTCAAGTTGCTCAGGGTCGTGCTCCTGTCGGCGCTGGCGGTCGGTGTCGTCCTCAGTTGCGCGCAGATCGTCTACGACACCTACAAGACCCGTCAGGCCGTCAACAATGACGCCCAGCGCATCCTCGACATGTTCCGCGACCCTTCAACCCAGGCGGTGTACAGCCTCGACCGGGAAATGGGCATGCAGGTGATGGAAGGCCTGTTCCAGGACGAATCGGTGCGCCAGGCATCCATCGGCCATCCCAACGAAACCATGCTTGCCGAGAAGTCGCGCCCGCTGCAGGACATGTCCATGCGCTGGCTGACCGATCTGATCCTCGGCCGGGAACGCACCTACACCACCGAACTGGTCGGTCGCGGCCCCTACAGCGAGTACTACGGCGACCTGAGCATCACCCTCGACACCGCGTCCTACGGTGAAGACTTCCTGGTCAATGCCATCATCATCTTCATTTCAGGGGTCCTGCGTGCCCTGGCCATGGGCCTGGTGTTGTACCTGGTCTACCACTGGCTGCTGACCAAGCCGCTGTCGAAGATCATCGAGCACCTCACCCAGATCAACCCCGATCGCCCCAGCCAGCACCAGATCCCGCTGCTCAAGGGCCACGAGAAGAACGAGCTGGGTATCTGGGTCAATACCGCCAACCAGCTGCTGGCCTCGATCGAACGTAACACCCACTTGCGCCACGAGGCCGAGAACAGCCTGCAGCGCATGGCCCAGTACGATTTTCTCACCGGCCTGCCCAACCGCCAGCAACTGCAGGCGCAGCTCGACAAGATCCTTGCCGACGGTGGTCGCCTGCAGCATCGCGTGGCCGTGCTGTGCGTGGGCCTGGACGATTTCAAGGGCATCAACGAGCAGTTCAGCTACCAGGTCGGCGACCAGTTGCTGCTGGCCCTGGCCGACCGCCTGCGGGCCCACAGCGGTCGCCTGGGAGCCTTGGCGCGCCTGGGTGGCGATCAGTTCGCCCTGGTCCAGGCCAACATCGAGCAGCCCTACGAGGCCGCCGAGCTGGCCCAGAGCATCCTCGACGACCTCGAAGTGCCGTTCGACCTCGACCACCATCAGATCCGCCTGCGCGCCACCATCGGCATCACCCTGTTCCCGGAAGATGGCGACAGCACCGAAAAGCTGCTGCAGAAGGCCGAACAGACCATGACCCTGGCCAAGGCCCGTTCGCGCAATCGCTACCAGTTCTACATCGCCAGTGTCGACAGCGAAATGCGCCGGCGCCGCGAGCTGGAAAAAGACCTGCGCGAAGCCCTGCCACGCAACCAGCTGTACCTGGTCTACCAACCGCAGATCAGCTACCGTGATCACCGCGTGGTCGGTGTCGAAGCCCTGCTGCGCTGGCAACACCCGGAGTTGGGCATGGTCCCGCCGGACCAGTTCATCCCGCTGGCCGAGCAGAACGGCAGCATCATCAACATCGGCGAATGGGTGCTCGACCAGGCCTGCCGGCAACTGCGCGAATGGCACGACCTGGGCTTCAGCGAACTGCGCATGGCCGTCAACCTGTCCACCGTGCAGCTGCACCACAACGAGCTGCCGCGGGTGGTCAACAACCTCCTGCAGGCCTACCGCCTGCCTCCGCGCAGCCTGGAGCTGGAAGTGACGGAAACCGGCCTGATGGAAGACATCAGCACCGCCGCCCAGCACCTGCTCAGCTTGCGTCGCTCCGGGGCGATGATCGCCATCGACGACTTCGGCACCGGCTACTCGTCGCTGAGCTACCTGAAATCGCTGCCGCTGGACAAGATCAAGATCGACAAGAGCTTCGTCCAGGACCTGCTCGACGACGATGACGACGCCACCATCGTTCGCGCCATCATCCAGCTGGGCAAGAGCCTGGGCATGCAGGTGATCGCCGAAGGTGTGGAAACCGCCGAGCAGGAAACCTACATCATTGCCCAGGGCTGCCACGAAGGTCAGGGCTACCACTACAGCAAGCCGCTGTCGGCGCGCGAACTGACCCATTTCCTCAAGCAGGCGCAGCGCAATCAGGTTTGGGCGCTGTAGCCCCTGCACCGCGTGTTACAGACCATCACGCGCATTTGCATGAATTGCGTGCTGGGCTCTTTACAGCAAATGCAAATCTTTCGCATGATGTTGCGGTTTCGCGTGCCACGGCGCACGGCCTAACCCCTTGGTCCAACCACACGACGCAGGAAAACCAATAATGATTCGAATGCCTCTGGCCTCCGCCAGTCTGCTGGCCATCGCCATCGCCCTCGCCGGTTGCGGCGAAGGCAAGGACGACAAGGCCGCCGCCCCGCAAGCACAGGCACCTGCTGCTGCCAGCACCCCCGCCGCGGCGCCTGGGGCTGTCGACGAAGCGGCCGGCAAAGCCGTGGTCAAGCATTACACCGAGATGGTCTACACCGTGTACAGCGACTCGCTGAGCACCGCCAAGACCCTGCAGAGCGCCATCGACGCGTTCCTCGCCAAGCCTGGCGACGACACCCTGAAAGCCGCCAAGGCCGCCTGGGCCGCCGCACGCGTACCGTACCTGCAGAGCGAGGCGTTCCGCTTCGGCAACACCATCATCGACGACTGGGAAGGCCAAGTGAACGCCTGGCCCCTGGACGAAGGCCTGATCGACTACGTCGACAAGAGCTACGAACACGCCCTGGGCAACCCGGCAGCCAGCGCCAACATCATCGCCAACACCGTGGTTCAGGTCGGCGAAGAGAAGGTCGACGTCAAGGACATCACCCCCGAGAAGCTGGCCAGCCTGAACGAGCTGGGCGGTTCCGAAGCCAACGTCGCCACCGGCTACCACGCCATCGAATTCCTGCTCTGGGGCCAGGACCTCAACGGCACCGGCCCAGGCGCCGGCGCCCGTCCGGTTTCCGACTACCTCGAAGGCAAAGGCGCCACCGGCGGCCACAACGACCGTCGTCGCGCCTACCTGAAGGCGGTGACCGACCTGCTGGTCAAGGACCTCGAAGAGATGGTCGGCAACTGGGCACCGAACGTCGCCGACAACTACCGCGCCACCCTGGAAGCCGAGCCTGTGGCCGACGGCCTGCGCAAGATGCTGTTCGGCATGGGTAGCCTGTCGCTGGGCGAACTGGCCGGTGAGCGCATGAAGGTGTCGCTGGAAGCCAACTCGCCGGAAGACGAGCAGGACTGCTTCAGCGACAACACCCACTACTCGCACTTCTACGACGCCAAGGGTATCCGCAACGTCTACCTGGGCGAGTACACCCGTGTCGACGGCACCAAGCTGACCGGCCCGAGCCTGTCGTCGCTGGTGGCCAAGGCCGACCCGGCCGCCGACGCTACCCTCAAGGCCGATCTGGAAGCCACCGAGGCGAAGCTTCAGGTGATCGTCGATCACGCCCTCAAGGGTGAGCACTACGACCAGCTGATCGGCGCCGACAATGCTGCCGGCAACCAGATCGTGCGTGACGCCATTGCCTCGCTGGTCAAGCAGACCGGTGCCATCGAGCAGGCGGCAGGCAAGCTGGGCATTGCCAACCTGAACCCGGATACCGCCGATCACGAATTCTGATTCGGGCGGTTGTGGTTCTGAAAATGAGGCGGCCTTCGGGTCGCCTTTTTTCTTTCGGGCCCTATCGCCGCGGTTCGTCGCCACGACAAGCCGGCTCCCACAGGGATCCCACTGAGCCTGAGAGCCGTGATACACCTGTGGGAGCCGGCTTGCCGGCGATAGGGCCCGCAGCGACACCAATTTCATGAAGCAATTGCAAATTGCTCTTATTCAAACTTCGATGGCCTGCTAAGCTTGCACGCCGGTTTTTCAGTCCTTCCACGCCCAGGATTTTGCATGTCCTTGTCGCTGTCCCGACTCTCCCCTCTGCTGCTGGCCCTTGCCCTCGCCGCCTGTGACGACGCCCCGCGTTTCACACAGGCCGAGCCCGGCGAAGCGTTGTCAGCTGGCCAGGCGACCGTCCAGCGCAGTGACCGCAATGCCTTTTCCCTGCCCTCGGCCAACCTGTCGCCCCAGCGGCGCGTGGACTTCGCCGTCGGCAACAGTTTCTTCCGCAACCCCTGGGTGATCGCCCCGTCCACCACCACCGCGCGCGACGGCCTGGGCCCGCTGTTCAATACCAATGCCTGCCAGAATTGCCATGTGCGCGACGGCCGCGGCCATCCGCCGGAGCCTGACGACAGCAACGCGGTGTCGATGCTGGTGCGCCTGTCGATTCCCGACCAGCCGTACCTGGCCAAGCAGATCGAACGCCTGGGCGTGGTCCCCGAGCCGGTCTATGGCACCCAACTGCAGGACATGGCCATCCCCGGCGTGGCCCCCGAGGGCAAGGTGCGGGTGAGCTATGACCACGAGACGGTCACCTTCAAGGACGGCCACCGGGTCGAACTGCGCCGGCCCACGCTGCAGATCACCCAGCTCGGCTATGGGCCGATGCACCCCGACACCCGCTTCTCGGCCCGCGTGGCACCGCCGATGATCGGCCTTGGCCTGCTCGAAGCCATCCCCGAAGCCGCCATCCTGGCCAACGAAGACCCCGATGACCACAACCGCGACGGCATTCGTGGCCGCGCCAACCGGGTCTGGGACGATGCCCAGGGCAAGACCGTGGTCGGCCGCTTCGGCTGGAAGGCCGGGCAGCCCAACGTCAACCAGCAGAACGTGCATGCCTTTGCCGGTGACATGGGCCTGACCAGCACCCTGCAACCGCAGGATGACTGCACGCCGGCTCAAACCGCCTGCCAGGCCGCAGCCAATGGCAACGGGGCCGGCGACGAGAAGGAAGTCAGCGACAATATCCTGCGCCTGGTCACCTTCTACACCCGCAACCTCGGCGTACCGGCCCGGCGCGATGTCGGCGCCCCGCAAGTGCTGGCCGGCAAGAACCTGTTCTTCCAGGCCGGCTGCCAGGGCTGCCATACCCCGCAATTCACCACCGCCACCGACGCCGTCGAACCCGAGCTGGCCGGGCAGCTGATCCGCCCCTACAGCGACCTGCTGCTGCATGACATGGGCCCGGGCCTTGCCGACGAGCGCACCGAATTCGCCGCCAACGGCCAGGACTGGCGCACCCCTCCGTTGTGGGGCATCGGCCTGAACGAGGCGGTCAGTGGCCACACCCAGTATCTGCACGATGGCCGCGCCCGCAACCTGCTCGAAGCCGTGCTCTGGCACGGCGGCGAAGCGCAGGCGGCGCGCGACCAGGTCTTGACCTTCAATGCCGAGCAGCGCGCTGCGCTGCTGGCGTTCCTGAACTCACTTTAAAACGCGCAAGGAGCCGGGCATGTTCCGACCCAAACTGTTGTTCACCAGCCTCGCCGCACTCGCTCTCGGCGCGTGCTCGCCGCAGGACCCGCAGGCCGTGACTTCCGCCGCCATCGCCAAGCAGGTGATCCTGCCGACCTACAGCCGCTGGGTCGAAGCCGACCGCCAGTTGGCCAGCAGTGCCCTGGCTTACTGCGAAGGCAAGCAGAGCCTGGAAACCGCGCGTGCCGACTTCCTCAATGCGCAAAAGGCCTGGGCCGAACTCCAGCCATTGCTGGTCGGCCCGCTGGCCGAAGGCAACCGCGCCTGGCAGGTGCAGTTCTGGCCCGACAAGAAGAACCTGGTCGGCCGCCAGGTCGAGCAACTGGTCAACAGCGACAAGCCGGTCGATGCCGCCTCCCTGGGCAAGGCCAGCGTCGTCGTACGCGGCCTGTCGGCCTACGAGTACATCCTGTTCGACAGCAAGCCGGACATCGCCAGCGCCGAGCAGAAAGCCCGCTACTGCCCGCTGCTGGTGGCCATCGGTGAACACCAGAAAGTGCTCGCCGAAGAGATCCTCAAGGGCTGGAACAGCACTGACGGCATGCTCTCGCAGATGACCAAGTTCCCTAACCAGCGCTACGCCGACTCCCACGAAGCGATCGCCGACCTGCTGCGCGCCCAGGTCACCGGCCTGGATACCCTGAAGAAGAAACTGGGCGCGCCGATGGGCCGCCAGAGCAAGGGCATTGCCCAGCCACTGCAAGCTGAAGCCTGGCGCAGCCATTCGTCACTCAAGAGCCTGGAAGCCAGCCTCAAGGCCGCCCAAGCGGTCTGGGTCGGCGTCGACAACCAAGGCCTGCGCGGCCTGCTGGGCAGCGATCAGAAAGCCCTGGCGCAAAAAATCGACGACGCCTACGCTAGCGCCCTCAAGCTGCTGGCCGACAACCAGAAGACCCTGGGCGAGCTGCTGGCCGACGACGCAGGCCAGCAGAACCTGAACCAGATCTACGACGCGCTCAACGTCGTCCACCGCCTGCACGAAGGCGAGCTGGCCAAGGCGCTGAACATTCAACTGGGCTTCAATGCCAACGACGGTGACTGATGATGCTGCGACGCCAGGCGATCAAACTCGGTAGCGTATTGCTCAGCGCCCTGACCCTGGGCGGCTGGAGCCTGCTGCGCAACAAAGGCAGCGAACCCCTGCTGCTGTCGGCGCGTGACGATGGCGACGGCAAGCATTACGCGGTCGGGTTCCGCCTGGACGGCACCCAGGTGTTCAGCACCCAGGTGGCCCAGCGTTGCCACGCCATCATCAACCACCCGAGCCTGCCGATTGCCCTGTTCGTCGCGCGCCGCCCCGGCACCGAAAGCTATCTGGTCGACCTGCGCGACGGGCGCTTGCTGCAAACCGTCACCTCACAGCCGAACCGTCACTTCTACGGCCACGCGGTGATCCACAACGGCGGTGAATGGCTGTACGCCACCGAGAACGACACCACCGATCCCGGCCGTGGCGTACTGGGAGTCTACCGGTTCGAAGGTGAGCGCCTGGTGCACACCGGCGAAATCCCGACCCACGGCATCGGCCCGCACGAAGTGGCCTGGCTGCCCGACGGCGAAACCCTGGTGGTGGCCAATGGCGGCATCCGCACCGAGGCCGAGAGCCGGGTCGAGATGAACCTCGACGCCATGCAGCCCAGCCTGGTGCTGATGCAGCGCGACGGCACCTTGCTGAGCAAGGAAACCCTGGCCCAGCAGATGAACAGCGTGCGCCACCTGGCCGTGGGCAACGACGGCACCATCGCCGCTTGCCAGCAGTTCATGGGCGATGCCGATGAAACCGCCGAACTGCTGGCGATCAAGCGCCCGGGCGAGCCGTTCAAGGCCTTCCCGGTGCCTGAGCGGCAGCTGCAGTCGATGGCCCAGTACACCGCCAGCGTGGCCATCCACAGCGACCTGCGCCTGGTGGCGCTGACCGCGCCGCGGGCCAACCGGCTGTTCATCTGGGACCTGGACAGCGGTGCGGTGAAGCTCGATGCGCCGATGCCGGATTGCGCCGGGGTCGGGGCGGTGGAGGATGGCTTTGTGGTGACGTCCGGGCAGGGGCGTTGCCGGTTCTATGATTGCCGCAAGGCGGAGTTGATCGGGCAACCGATGAACCTGCCATCCGGGTTATGGGATAACCATCTGCATCTGGCCTGACACTCAGGCTGTCTGCACCGGCCCTATCGCCGGC
>NZ_AKJC01000257.1 GCF_000282535.1 Pseudomonas sp. GM84
CTTGCCGGCGATGAGGCCAGCGCAGACGACTGAAAGTCAGCTGGTAATCAACCGCTCCCGAAGCTGGGTAATCTCGTCACGCAACTGCGCCGCCGCCTCGAACTCCAGGTCACGGGCAAACTGCATCATCTTCTCTTCGAGCTGCTTGATGCGCTTGGTGATCTCACCCGGCGTGCGCAATTCGGCCTCGTAACGGGCGGCCTCCTCCGCAGCCTTGGCCATGCCCTTGCGCTTCTTGCTACGTGCCCCCGGCACGGTGGCGCCTTCCATGATATCGGTGATGTCCTTGACCACCCCCTTGGGCACGATGCCATTGGCCAGGTTGAACGCGACCTGCTTCTCCCGACGCCGTTCGGTCTCATCAATGGCCCGCTGCATCGACCCCGTCATCTGGTCGGCATAGAGGATGGCCCGGCCATTGAGGTTACGCGCGGCGCGACCAATGGTCTGGATCAGTGAGCGCTCCGAGCGCAGGAAGCCTTCCTTGTCGGCATCGAGAATCGCCACCAACGACACCTCGGGCATGTCCAGGCCCTCGCGCAGCAGGTTGATACCCACCAGCACGTCGAAAGTACCCAGGCGCAGGTCGCGGATGATCTCTACCCGTTCCACGGTGTCGATGTCCGAGTGCAGGTAGCGCACCCGCACATCGTGGTCGGCCAGGTAATCGGAGAGGTCCTCTGCCATGCGCTTGGTCAGCGTGGTCGCCAGCACCCGCTCGCCCTGGTCGACGCGCTTGCGAATCTCCGACAGCAGGTCATCGACCTGGGTCAGCGCCGGGCGCACTTCGACCTGCGGATCGACCAGGCCGGTGGGGCGCACCACCTGTTCGACTACCCGCCCGGCATGTTCCGCTTCATAGGGCCCCGGAGTGGCCGAGACAAAGATGGTCTGCGGGCTCACCGACTCCCATTCATCGAAGCGCATGGGACGGTTGTCCAGCGCCGAGGGCAGGCGGAAGCCGTATTCGACCAGGGTTTCCTTGCGCGAGCGGTCGCCTTTGTACATGGCGCCCACCTGCGGCACGCTGACGTGGGATTCGTCGATCACCAGCAGCGCATCCGCAGGCAGGTAATCGTACAGCGTTGGCGGCGGCGCCCCGGCCGGTCGCCCGGACAGATAGCGCGAGTAGTTCTCGATGCCGTTGCAGTAACCCAGCTCGAGGATCATCTCCAGATCGAAGCGGGTACGCTGCTCCAGGCGCTGGGCTTCTACCAGCTTGTTGGCCTTGTGCAGGTATTCCAGGCGGTCCTTGAGTTCGACCTTGATGCCTTCCACCGCGTCCAGCAGGGTCTCGCGCGGGGTGACGTAGTGACTCTTGGGGTAGAAGGTGAAGCGCGGCAGCTTGCGAAAGACCTCGCCCGTCAGCGGGTCGAACGCCGCGATGTTCTCTACCTCGTCGTCGAACAGCTCGATACGGATGGCTTCGAGGTCGGATTCCGCCGGGAAGATGTCGATCACGTCGCCGCGCACACGGAAGGTGGCGCGGGCGAAATCCATTTCGTTGCGGGTGTACTGCAGGTCAGCCAGGCGGCGCAGCAGTGCGCGCTGGTCGAGCTTGTCGCCACGGTCGACGTGCAGCACCATCTTCAGGTAGGTCTCGGGGCTGCCCAGGCCGTAGATGCACGACACCGTGGTGACGATGATCGCATCGCGCCGTTCCAGCAGCGCCTTGGTCGCCGACAGGCGCATCTGCTCGATGTGGTCGTTGATCGAAGCGTCCTTCTCGATGAAGGTGTCCGACGACGGCACGTAGGCTTCGGGCTGGTAATAGTCGTAATAGGAGACGAAATACTCCACCGCGTTGTTGGGGAAGAACGCCTTGAACTCGCCATACAACTGCGCCGCCAGCGTCTTGTTTGGCGCCAGCACCAAGGTCGGCCGCTGCACCTGCTGAATGACGTTGGCGATGCTGAAGGTCTTGCCCGAACCGGTCACCCCGAGCAGGGTCTGGTGCGACAGGCCGGCGTCGATGCCTTCGACCATCTGGCGGATGGCCTCGGGTTGATCGCCGGCCGGCTGGAAACGGGTGACGAGCTGGAACTCGGACATGACGGACCTCGCGGCGTTGCAGCAACTGTAAATTTAGCCAGTAGTCTATACCCAAATGCGCCCTGCCGGTGCCGGATTCAAGGCCAAGCCGAGAGCGCCTATTGCGATGGACCTGGCAATTCGACCAATGGTCGAAAAATATTTGCGCAAATTATCTGAAAAGCTGCGTCACAGTGTCGCCGTGACCGATCGGTATCACTATACTGACTCCCCGTTTGTGCACCGCTTCAGTGCATTCGGCTGGAGCGTGTACGTCCTATCACTCTCCATTCAGAGCCAAGGTAACAATGAGCCTGTTTTCCGCTGTAGAGCTGGCACCCCGCGACCCTATTCTGGGCCTCAACGAAGCATTCAACGCCGACCCGCGTACCGACAAGGTGAACCTGGGCGTGGGCGTCTACTGCAATGAGGAAGGCCGCATTCCGCTGCTGCGCGCCGTGATCGAAGCCGAAACCCAGCGTGCCGCCCAGCACGCCTCGCGCGGCTACCTGCCGATCGACGGTATCGCCACCTACGACCAGGCTGTACAGAAACTGATCTTCGGCGCCGAATCGCCACTGCTGGCCGCTGGCCGCGTGGTGACCGTGCAGGCCGTTGGCGGCACCGGTGCTCTGAAGATCGGCGCCGACTTCCTCAAGCGCCTGTCGCCCAATGCCGTGGTGGCCATCAGCGACCCGAGCTGGGAAAACCACCGTGCGCTGTTCGAGACTGCCGGCTTCCCGGTGCAGAACTACCGCTACTACGACGCACCGAGCAACGACGTCAACCGCGCCGGCATGCTCGAGGACCTGAACAACCTGCCGTCCGGCTCAATCGTCGTGCTGCACGCCTGCTGCCACAACCCGACTGGCGTAGACCTGGGCCTGGACGACTGGAAAAACGTCCTGGAAGTGGTCAAGGCCAAGGGCCACGTGCCGTTCCTCGACATGGCCTACCAGGGCTTTGGTGACGGCATCGCCGAAGACGCCTTCGCCGTGCGCCTGTTCGCCGAATCCGGCCTGGAGTTCTTCGTTTCCAGCTCGTTCTCCAAGTCGTTCTCGCTGTACGGCGAGCGCGTCGGTGCACTGTCGATCGTCACCGCCTCCAAGGACGAAAGCACCCGCGTGCTGTCCCAGGTCAAGCGCGTGATCCGCACCACCTACTCCAACCCGCCGACCCACGGCGCGACCATCGTCGCCACCGTGCTCAACAGCGACGAACTGCGCCAGATGTGGGAAGCGGAGCTGGCCGAGATGCGCGTGCGCATCCACGGTATGCGCAAGCAGATGGTCGAGCTGCTGGCCGAATACGGCGCCAAGCGCGACTTCAGCTTCGTCGGCCGTCAGGCGGGCATGTTCTCCTACTCGGGCCTGACCGTCGACCAGGTGGCTCGCCTGAAGAACGAGTTCGGCATCTACGCGCTGGACACCGGCCGCATCGCCGTTGCCGCGCTGAACCAGAGCAACATCCACGTGGTCACCAAGGCCATCGTTGAAGTGCTGTAACTGCTTGATTTAGCTGACTGAATTGCCAGAGGTGGGTTGACTTGCCTCTGGCAATCAGTAAGATAGAAGCAGATTCCGCGATAGCTCAGTCGGTAGAGCAAATGACTGTTAATCATTGGGTCCCTGGTTCGAGTCCAGGTCGCGGAGCCAAATACTGAAAAACCTCCAGTTGCGTGAGCACTGGAGGTTTTTTGCTTTTGGCGTTCTTGTGTTCCCCATGCCCTGCTCTATCGTTTACAAGCGCATCGCGCGCTCATCGACAGGGAGTCATCATGGACACCATCCAGAATGCCCAGCAGGCCGTGGACCTGGTCGCCAACCAGGCCATCCTGGCCAGCCAGCAAAGCACCTTCGCGGTCGGCGGCTGCATCGTCGACAATCAGACCGGCAACGTACTGGCCGCCCTGCACAACAACGTGCTGATGCCGTTCCCCGGCAGCACCGTGCAACCGCCCTTCCTGCCCCATGACCCGACCGCCCATGGCGAGCGACAACTGGTCGATTGGTACTTTGCCAACCGGCAGTCACTCAACCTGCCACCTCCTCAGCAGCTGACCGTCGTGACTACCCTGGACCCCTGTGCAATGTGTGCAGGCTCGTTGCTGACCGCAGGTTTCAACGTGGCGGTCAGCGCCATCGATACCTATGCCGGGATCAACTACAACAGCCAGTTCGATTTCCCGACGCTGCCGCCCGCCGTGCGCCAGCAGGCTCGGAATACGTGGGGCTACTACGCCGTCGATGCACCCATCGACCGCGCCTACCAAGGCTCGCAGGGGCCGATTTATGCCGGCCAATCGATAGACGCGGCAGCCTTCACCCTCACCGGTAGCGTATTCGATGCCAGCGTCAACACGGTGCGTGCGGCGAGCAACAACAGCGGCCTTGCGCCTTCCGAACTGAAGGATCCGAGCACCTTGCCTGCCAATAGCAAAGTGCGCCAGGCGCTCAGCGCGTTGAGCCCTTGGGCGCTGCAGGTCAAGAGCACGAACCCGCGCATGCCAGGCCAGGAACTGGCAAAGCCGCTCATTCAAACCGCCCAGCAGGCCGACACGCCAAATGCCGTGGCCTTGCTCGACCCGTTCGGTAACCTGCTGGCCTGCTTGGGCGGGGTGGAAAACCAGTCGCCCATCCGTACCGCGTTCATGGAGACCACGCGCAACTACGCGATCATGCGCTGGACCCTGATGAACGACGCAGACCCAGTGGTTCGCCAGCAGGCCAATGACTACTTGACCCACCCCAAGTACGGCACCTTTGTTTTCCTCTACATCCCCGACCCGAGCACCAGCCAGGCGGTGATGACCTTGGGCGCGTACGGCTCGACCATGGAGGGCGCCGTACCGCAGTCGTTCCCCTCCAACCTGCAATATGTCCTGCTGCCAGACGGCACCACGGCGCAGGCGGTCGCGCAACTGGCGCTGAGCCTGCCACCCTTCTACACCCAGAGCGTGCAAGTCGCACCCAGCCAGGTACTGGACCCCGAACTGGTCAACGCCGTGCAAGCCTTGCTCTAGTCACGACCACCCCGCCGTTCGCGGCGGGGTGCTTCATTGCGCCAGGGGCAAAGTCACTGGCTTGCCTTCATCCACCAGGCTCCAGACCAGCAACTTGGCAGGCTTGGTCTTGCTGGCGTTGCGCGACACGCTGTGCACGGTACCCGGCGCTTCGTACCAGTAATCACCCGCCTTGTAGGTCTTTTCCGGCTCATCGTTGAGCTTTGATACCACTGCCCCTTCCAGCACATAGGCCATCACCGCACCGGGATGCTGGTGCGCGGGCGATGCCTGGCCGGGCGCATAGCTGACGGTAAGCATCACCGCTTGCTTGCCGGGGGCATTCGAAGGCTGTTTTTCCTGCAGGACCTTGACCTGGTCAGGCACGTCACCGTGCGCCCAGGCATTGGATTGACCAGCGAGCAAGCCGATGCTGAAGAGCATGGCAAAAGGAAGATACGAGGGTTTCATGGGGCTTCTCCTGATTGGCAACTGCCTGCAGGTTAGGCCCGGGGCCACGAGAGGCAAACGGCCAATTCGAGGAAAAAACAGGGGGCCGCTTCACAGCCCCCAGGGTTTCAGCAATTACGCCCGATGGGATAAAACTCGCCATGGCTCCATACACCCAGCCATTCCTCGCCATCAATGACACGCGGGACCGCCAGCTCGACCAGCTGGTAGAACACATTGCGATGGATCAATGCTTCGAGATTAGTGCGCATCAGCACATACGGTGACGGCTCCTGGGTGACGGGATCGATCTCCACCCGCAAAGGATTAGCCGGGCCCGCCTCGACCTGATCCTCGACATTACTGGTAAAGCTCAGCACCTGTTGCTCACCACTGCCCTGCACGTCCAGGGTCACGGCAACGAAAGGTGCATCGTCGACACGGATGCCCACCTTCTCGACCGGCGTGATCAGGAAGTAGTCGTCCCCATCACGACGGATGATCGTGGAGAACAAGCGCACCATCGGCTTGCGACCGATCGGTGTGCCCAGGTAGTACCAGGTACCGTCACGGGCAATGCGCATGTCGATGTCGCCGCAAAAATCCGGATTCCACAGATGCACCGGCGGCAGGCCCTTGTGCTTGGGTATCTGTGCCAGTAGATCATTGGCCTTGCCGGAATCCGTCATCGCGCTCGCCTCACTCACTCATCCCCAGAAGGCTACGAGCGTACTCGCGCATGGGTGCGCCAAGCAAATCCTGGGGCGAATTGTCGTGGAACGTCAACAATCCGCCACGGCTCTTGATCCGTGCGGTATCGATCAGGTAACGGGTACTGGTTTCGATCAGCATCATCTGTACGACCCCTGTATCCCAGCCCAAGCGATCGACCGCCTGTTCGTCATACCATTCATCGCCGTTGCCAATACGGTCGTCGGTGCGAGCGAAACGGGTATACAGCACGTAGTCGGCACCGACCGCACGCGCCTCGGCAATCGCCTGCTCCAGGCCCAATGGGCCCTGGGCGCGACGCACCAGCGGGAAGTACTCGACGAAACTCTTGAACGCCTCTTCGGCCACTACGTTCTGCTGCGGCAGCGGGCCTTTGCCCGGTGGCACGAACGCGCCCTGGCCAATGAAGATGAACGAGTCGGGCTGCAGGCGAATCGAGAGGGAGCGGCGAGTATCGCTGTGGTCCAGCAGGCCGGCATCGCTCATGTGATAACGGACGCCTTCGCCCATATCGCTGACATTCATGCAGCCACCCAGCGCCAACAGCGCCAGGGGCAAGACCAGGCTACGCATCTTTCCTCCAATGGCCGGCGACGAAAAACCGGCGAATAGCTGGCGGATGCAGCTTTTGCGCCAGATCAGCCGCCAATCACCTTCATCACTGTCACACCCCCGGAAAACGCCAGCTCCTGCTTATCGGCCAAGGCCTTGACCAGCAAGCGCTGCAACGCAGGCAGTGCCTCGTGACGTGGCTTTTCCAGCAGGTCGCCGACAAAGTGACGATTGCTCGACGACAGGCAGCCATGCAGCCAACCGGTGGACGATAGCCGCAAGCGCGAACAGGTGCGGCAGAACGGCACGCTTTCGTTGGCAATTACACCGAAATGGCCCTTGCCGGGGATCTGGTAGCGCAGCGCGGTGGCATCCAGGGGGGCCTGGGCCTGCCGGTAATCGTGCGCCTGGCCGATCAGGCCGAGCAAATGGTCAAGCCCCACGAATTGCTGCAGGAACGCATTGTGATCGCGGGCCAGGTGGCCCATGCGCATCAGCTCGATGAAGCGCAGCTCAAAACCGCGCTCAAGGCAGTAATCGAGCATTGGCAGCACCTGGTCCAGGTTCTGCCCCCGCATCGGCACCATGTTCACCTTGATCTGCATGCCCATGTCCCGGGCCTGTTGCATGCCGGCGAGCACGCTGGCCAGATCGCCGCCGCGGGCGATACGGCGGAAGGCCTGGGGGTCGAGGGTATCGAGTGAAACGTTCAGGCGGCGAATGCCGGCCGCAAGCAGTTGCGGCAGCTTGCGCGAGAGCAGCTGGCCATTGGTGGTCAGGGTGATGTCTTCAAGGTCGAGCCTGGCGACGCCGGCAAGAAATGCATCCAGCCTCGGGCTTACCAGAGGCTCCCCCCCCCCCCCCCCCCCCCCCCCCC
>NZ_AKJC01000258.1 GCF_000282535.1 Pseudomonas sp. GM84
TGTCCCGCGAACACCGGCGAAGCCGGTGCCATGCTCCGCGCTGCCTGTTTCGCGGGGCAAGCCCGCTCCCACATGGGCAACAGATCAGAAGGAGAGGGCAGCCTCAACGCTCCATGACATAGGTGCCAGGTGCGGGGCAGAGGGGCGGGTACTTGCGTGAGCCGAGCTTCTTCGGCGCCGGCAGGCTGTCACCCGAGTGCTCCCCGATCCACTCGCGCCAATGCGGCCACCAGCTGCCTTGCTGGCGCTCCCCGGCGTTCTCCAGCCAGGTTTCGGGAGTCTCGGCTTCGGCTGGCGCCGCATAGTAGAAGGACTTGGGGTTGCCCGGCGGGTTCACCAGGCTCTGCAAGTGGCCGGCATTGGACAGCACGTAGGTGGTGTCCTCGCCAAACAGCCTTGCGGTGCCGTAGCAGCCCTGCCAGGGGGTGATGTGGTCGGTGGTGCCGCCAACCACATAGGCGCCCACCTTCACCTGGGTCATGTCGATCGACTCGCCGGCAATCTCCAGGGTGCCCGGGTTGCTGTAGGGGTTCTGCTGGATCAGGTCGAGGTAGTCCGCGTGCAGTTGGGCGGGGAGGCGTGTGGTGTCGTTGTTCCAGGCCAGGATGTCGAAAGCCGGTGGCTTGTTGCCCAGCAGGTAGTTGTTGACCCAGTAGTTCCAGATCAGGTCGTTGGGGCGCATCCAGGCGAACATGCGGGCCATGCCCTGGCCGCTCAGCACCCCCTTGCGCCGGGAGCTGGCCTTGGCCGCGCGCAGGGCGGACGGGGTGGTGAACAGCCCCAGGGTGGTGTCGTCCAGCGCCGAGGGCATGTCGAGCACGCACACGGCCCAGCTGGTATTGGCCACCTTGTGGCCTTCGCCACGGGCCGCCAGCCAGCCCAGGTAGGCTGCCAGGGTGATGCCGCCCGAGCAGGAGCCCCACATGTTCACATCCGGGCTGCCGGTGATCTTGCGCGCCACGTCCACCGCCTGGTCGAGGCACATCGCGTATTCGGACAAGCCCCAGTCGCGATGCTCGCGGGTGGGGTTGCGCCAACTGATGACGAAGAGGTTCACGCCGCTGTCCTGAATCCACTTGATCAGACTTTTTTCCGGCGCGAGGTCAATGGCGTAGTACTTGTTGATCTGTGGTGGCGACATCACCAAGGGCCGGGCAAAGACGTTTTCGGTGGTGGGCGCGAACTGCAGCAGCTCGAACATCTCGTTGCGAAACACCACTTCGCCCTTGGCGGTGGCGATGTTCTCGCCCACCTTGAACGGCGTGCTGTCGACCTGTCTGGGCAACCCACGGTTGTGCAGCATGTCCTCGCCGAACTGGCGGGCGCCCCTGGCCAGGCTCATGCCTCCGGTGTCCACCAGCTTGCGCAGCGCCGCCGGATTGGTCAGCGGGGAGTTGCTCGGGGCCACGGCATCGGCCAGGAGCGCTGCCACGAACCGGGCGCGGCTCTTTTCCAGCGGGGCAAGGTCGGTGGACTCGATGAAGCGGGTCAGCTCGGTTTGGCCAGCCAGGTAGCTCTGCAACAGGGCGCGCAGGAAGACGTTGGACTGCCAGGCCGGATCAGCGAAGCGCTTGTCCTTCGGGTCTGGCGCGAGGCAGGAGTTGCCACCGACGATGCCGCGCAGCGCCTTCAGGTAGCCGCCCAGATGAGCACCCGCCTTGAGCGGCGACTTGCCCACGGCCTTGAGCAGGTAGCCGGCGGAGCTGGCCAGGTCGGCGGGGCGCACGCTGACCAGTGGATTGCCCGCCAGGGTCTGGTTGGCAGCGGTGCCGATCAGTGCTTGGTGCTCGGTGTTGTCCGGGAGATCGACCTTCTTGCGTACGCGACGCTTCCGGGCGGTTGCAGGGGGACGCTGGGTGGGGATTGCAGTCTCGCTCGTTCGGGTGGATCTGCTCATGGTGGCTCTCGTGCTTCCAGGCTTTTGTTTTGTTGTGCGCCGACTCTACGGCAGCAGTGGCTGCGGCCACTTCTCATCCCACGACAGCGGTTTTTCACTTCATGACGAGGGCGATACTGGGCCGACGAGCTGGAGGCACCCCAAGCGGTATTTGTTGGCAGCACGGGCCTTATCGCCGGCAAGCCGGCTCCCACATAAACAGTGTCAGGCCTGAGTCAATGTGGGAGCCGGCTTGCCGGCGATGAGGACAACTCAGAGTGACGAGCAACTTGGGTCAAACCACAAAGTTCGACACCAGACCATTGAGTGAAACGGCCAGCCGCGACAGTTCCTGGCTGGCTGCGCTGGTTTGTGTCGCACCGGCGGCGTTCTGCGAAGCCAGTTCGCGGATGTTGACGAGGTTGCCATCCACTTCCCGGGCTACGTGCGCTTGCTCCTGCGCCGCACTGGCGATCACCAGGTTACGTTCATTGATCTGCGCGAATGAAGACGCAATCTGATCGAGCGCTTGACCCGCTGCCTGGGCCACTTCCAGGGTGCCCTGCGCGCGGGTGTTGCTTCCTTGCATTGCGTTGACTGCCTGCACGGTGCCCTGTTCGATGGCCATGACCAGTTGCTCGATTTCCTGGGTCGAGCGCTGGGTGCGATGCGCAAGACTGCGCACTTCGTCGGCGACCACGGCAAAACCGCGACCGGCCTCACCCGCCCTGGCCGCTTCGATGGCCGCATTGAGTGCCAGTAGATTGGTTTGCTCGGCAACCGTGCGAATGACATCTACCACCTGGCTGATGTCCCGTACCCGGCCTGCCAGGCTTTCTACCTCACCGGCGGTGGCCGTTACGCCAGTGGCCAGTTCGGCAATCGCCTCGACGGTACGCAACACCTGCTGGCGCCCATGCTGCGCGGTCTGGTCGGACTCGCGCGTGGCATCGGCCGTGGCCTGCGCATTGCGGGCAACATCCTCCGCCACGCTGGTCATTTCATTGACCGCCGTGGCCGCCTGCTCGACCTCGCCATTTTGCTGATGCAGCCCCAGACTTGCATTTTCAGTCACTGCACTCAGTTCTTCGGCAGCCGACGCCAACTGATTGGATGATTCGGAGATCGCCAGGATGGTGTCACGCAGGCTGCGCTGCATGGTCATCAGTGCGCCCATCAACCGCGCGGGTTCATCACGGCCGACCACCACGGTGCTTGTCGTGAGATTGCCGGTTGCCACCGTCTCGGCCAACTGGACGGATTGACGCAGCGGCAGGACGATGCTGCGAATCAAGACAACGGCAATGAGGCATGACGCCAGCGCGACGACTATCAGCACGCCGATAACGCCACTGCGGGCACTATTGAAGACCTCGACACTGTTCGAAGCAGCACCATTGGCACCACGGTTATTGAATTCGATCAGGTCGTTGAGTGTCTTGCTCAGCTCGTCCGCACGCGGGTTCATCTCGCCATTGATGAGGTTTCGGGCCTCGTCGAGTTGATTCTTGCGCGACAACTCGATCACTTGGGCCTGAAGTGACATGTAGGCCGCCGCGGCGGTCTTGAAGCGCTCGAACAATGCTCGGTCTTCATCGACGAGAATGGTTTGTTCGTAGTGCTCCAATTCATTTTTGGTTTCGACCTTGAGCAAGTCCATCTTGTTGTAGTTCTGCTCAAGGCTTTGCGGGTCGCGGTTGATCATGACGCGCAGGGTCAAGGCGCGGATGCGTTGAACGTTTTGCGCGCCGTGACTCAAGACCATCACCCCGGGTAACCAATCGTCACTTATCTGCCGGGTGCTTTCACGCATTTCGTCCAGCTTGGACAACGCAAACATACCCAACCCTGCAGTCAACACTGTAATCAGGCTGAAACCAACGGATGCACGCCAAGCGATACTGACATTCCTGAACATATCGGGTTCTTCTTGTATTTTTTTGAGCAATCGGCGCTAGCCATCGGTGCTCCTTCACACAATGCCAATTGCAAGGAAGTTAAGGGTGGAACGGGCAGCGGTTTACAGCGCTGTGCCTTACCCTGCGCGCAGTGCCGAAACTGGCCGCGGATTTTTCTACACGATTGTTTGGAGACCGGCTTTACATTCGACGCCATTTTCTTTCTATTTCATGCCAACCGTTGCGGGGGCTCCACGCATTTGCTCGAGGGTGAATGTTCCGATTAAGCTGGCGCGATGCTTCTATGAGGATGGATTCGATGTTGCATATACCGCTCGGACTGGGCCTGTTACTTGCTGTCGCATTGGTCGAAGCGGCACCGCTGCAGGTGCCTACCCCGGCCCAGCTCAGGAGCCAGCTCGATAGCCTCAAGCCTGGTCAGTTTCTCTGGTACCCGCAAGTCTCGCCGGTGGGGCCGGTGACCGTGGTGATCAGCCTCACCGAGCAACGTGCCTACGTCTATCGCAATGGCATCGCCATCGGCGTCAGTACCGTGAGCAGCGGCAAGCCAGGCCGGGAAACCCCCACCGGGGTATTCAGCATCCTGCAGAAAAAGGTCGAGCATAAGTCCAGCCTCTACAACAGCGCACCGATGCCCTACATGGAGCGGCTGACGTGGGACGGCATTGCCCTGCACGCGGGCCATCTGCCGGGATACCCCGCTTCGCATGGTTGCGTGCGCCTGCCGATGGGATTTGCCAAGAAGCTGTATGAAGTCACCGGTTTCAGTTCGACCACCGTCATCGTTTCCGATACCCACAGTGCACCGGTGGAGGTCTACCACCCCGGCGTGCTGGCACCGACGGTGAGCGAAGGCAAACCCCAGGGCCCGCTGGTATTGAGCAACCAACAGTTCTGGGACGATCCGGACCCGACCTCGGGACCCCTGTCGATCCTGATCAGTCGAGCCGACCTGCGCGCCTATGTGTTTCGCGGTGGCCAGTTGATCGGCTCGGCGCCGGCACTGTCGCCTGAAAGCAGTCAGCATCGCAGTGGAATGGCGGTGTATTCCCTGCTGCAAAAGCCGTCCGCCTTGGCAACTGATGCTGCGCTACCCTTACGCTGGTCGGTGGTGGGGCTGAGCAACCCGGAGTATGGGGATACGCCCTATGAACAATTGGGGCAATTGAACTTGAACCCGGAATTCCGCCGTCATTTGCGCGCGGCGATGGACGTCGGCACGATGCTGGTGATCACCGATTGGGCGTCCACGCGGGATACGCGCAGCGATGGAAAATTCACGGTGATCAGCACCGAAGACAGTGAAGAACCTAAACCATTGGTCAAGAAATGATCGGCAAACCTGTAGAAATCAAGCAAAGTAGCGGCTTTTTGCTGTACGGGTTATGACTCTACGGCGGACTTGCTTCCGATCTCAGACAGGTTTTACCAGGATAATCCATGTCGATGTTCGTACCTTTGCGGGGAGCCCTGCGGCTCTCAGCGGCCAGTATTGGCCTGTTTTTCCTCAGCGCCTGGCATACCGTCCAGGCGCAACCCCTGCCTAGCGCCGCCGAGCTGCAGCAGTTGGCGCCGAACGCCAGCTTTTCGACCTTGGCCCTGGCACTCACCGCCTACTCGTGCGCCAGCCATAGCGACACGGACAAGTTGCTGACGGTGATCGATTACTCCAAGGCCTCGCGTGACAAGCGGCTGTGGGTGTTCGACCTGCAAGCCCGGAAGCTGCTGTTCGAGGAGTGGGTTGCCCATGGCAAGAACAGCGGCGCCGATGTGCCGACCACGTTCTCCAACGCGCCGAACAGCTACCAATCTTCCATTGGCCTGTATGAGACGGGCCAGACCTATAGCGGCAAGCACGGTCGCTCGCTGCGCCTGCAGGGGCTGGAGCCGGGGTTCAACGACAACAGCATGTCGCGGGCGATTGTCATGCATGCCGCGGCCTATGCCGATCCCAAGGTCGTTCCGGGTCTCGGTCGCTTGGGGCGCAGTCAGGGGTGTCCTGCCGTTCGGCCGGCAATTGCCGGCAAGCTGATCGACACGCTGCGACGCGGGAGCTATGTGTTTGCCTATTACCCGCAGCAGGACTGGCTGAAGAAATCGCGGTTCCTGAATGACCAGAGTTGTCCGTTGGCTAATCGGGCGATTGCCAGCAAGTAGGGGAAGAGGCTGGTCGTGTTGCCTGTGCTGGCGATGAGGCCGGGGCAGGCGAAAGACAGTCTCCTTGTACAGCCTGTTCGGGCCCTATCGCTGGCCAGCCAGCTCCCACAGAAAAGCGCGTCAGCCTTTGGAAAGGGGGGGCGTGTACCAGGGGGCTGCGCAATCGACGTGAACGTGTTTTTCCTTCTGCGGCAGAAACGCGGTATCGAGCGTGCCCAGCGCTATCGAAATCCAGTCGGCAAACTTGTCTTGCGACCGTGACCAGAACAAGGTCGAACCGCATTCCCCACAGAACTCGCGCAATACCGTCGGTGAAGAAGCATAGGTTTTGATGCTGCTGGCGCCGCGAAGTATCCGAAGTGCGCTACGCGGGACGCTGCCATACGAAGCAAATGCTGCCCCGTGACCTTTGCGGCACTGGCTGCAGTGACAATGACTCACCGCTTTTGGCGGGGCGAGTAGCGCGTAACTGACCGCTGTGCACAAGCAACTTCCTTGATATGTCTCTGCCATACACACCTCCATGTAGATGATAAAAAGCGCCAGCCTAACCGCCCCAGCTCGATCGGTCGACCGACTGCGCCTGGCCGTTGGTCACCTGCCAGCGCGCTTCTTGCCCAGAGGTTCAAACTGCGAGGTGCGACTCTAAACGGAGGCGTACAACAATGAGCACTACCTTGGTGAGTGCGATGACCGCAGCGCTGCTGAGCGCAGCCTGCCTGACAGCACTTGCAGATTCAAACGACGCTAGCGACAGCACCTCTGGATTTGTCCAGGCTGTCGTTAGAAATGGTTCACACTCGATGCATCCCAACGCGCCTTTGCCCGTCGCGCAATATGCTGACGAAGACGCATCTGGATATATTCGGGCAGTCGGGAGAACGGGTTCACACTCGATGCACCCCAACGCACCTGTATTCACCGAGCAATTCGCTGACGATGACACAGAGGGGCTAGCACCCACTGAAGAGCAATAGCCCCACGCTACCAGGGAGCAATCGAGTCCACCGCATGAGTGTTCGAAGCCCGCAGCCGTCAACGGCCGTTGCTGGAAGTGACAGTCATCCAGCACGGCACCCAACATCCGGCCTTCGCGGGCTTTGAACACGCGCAATTAAACTTCACGGTATCCGAAAGTCGTGCGACAGCAGGGTGGCGTCGTACCCGGTAGATATTCCCTAACGAACGGCTATTGAAGTTATGCCAAATTGATTTGTCCCGCAGCCAATTCAGTTCAATACCTAACCCAAGTCAATAGCGCAGCTCGCAGAGACCACTACAATTGCTCCTGCTCCATGGAACACCCCCGGCACTGGCTCGCGATTCCTTCGTGGAAGTGAGGTCAGTCGTCCGGACCAACGGTGGCAGCCATCGACAGCAGTGGAACAGGTGCTTGCCACACAATCCGCGAAGTCCAGAGGAACGGGAGTACTATTATGAGTGGCTATAACGCGGTATTGGCGAGAAACACAGGAAATGCTCCGAAAGGCATAGGTCCGTACTCTCAAACTGTAGCGTTCTCTCACTATAATAATCTTTCAGCTCAGCTACCGATCGACCCCGCATCGGGTGCGGTGGTAGCAGGTGGCGTAAAGGCGCAGGCTGAACAGTGCTTCAAGAATATCAAGGCGGTTGTAGAAAGTGTCGATCACACGATGGAAGATGTCGTAAGGATTACGATTTTCCTCAAGAATATCGCTGACATGGATACGGTTAACAGCGTGTATTCGACATTCTTCCCTGGGTATGTGCCGGTGCTGACGACCGTCGCCGTTGCCGCGTTGCCCATGGATGCCTTGGTGCAAGTGGAAGCGTTGATTTCAAACGGCGTAGGGACTATTCCACAAGCGCCACAGGCAGGCGACCTGATTAAAACGGTAAAGAACACGGAGAACGCACCCGTCAGCGCACTGTCTGCGCAAACCGTGGCATTTTCGCATTACAATAACCTTTCGGCTCAGCTGCCTATCGACCCCAAAACAGGCAAGTTGGTAGCGGGTGGTGTTAAAGAGCAAACAACACAGTGCTTGAAAAACATCAAGGCGATTCTGGAAGGTATTGATGTTCCTTTTGATGACATTGTAAAGATTACTGTCTTCGTCAAGAATCTCTCGGACATCGAGCGTGTCAACGAAGTCTATACCACCTTTTTCCCGGATTCGGCCATTGCCCGGGCGGTGGGCTATTTCCCCGCGCGCACAGTAGTGGCGGCCGCAGGGTTACCCCTGGACGCTTTAGTGCAAATAGAAGCCGTGGTATCCCACGGCGACGGCACACCACCGCAACTGGTTGAAGACAGGCACGGGATTGTCATCAAGGCAAATAATACGGCGAACGCTCCCACGCATGCGCTGTCTACCCAAACGGTAGCCTTTTCTCATTACAACCACCTCTCTGCGCAATTACCGTTGGACCCTAACACCGGAAAGGTGGTGGGCAGCGGAGTAAAGGAGCAGACTGAACAATGCTTGAAAAACATCAAGGCCATTGTTGAAAGTATCGACCACACCCTGAGCGATGTCGTGAAGGCCAATATCTTCCTCAAGAACATCGAAGATATTGCTGCACTGGATGAGGTGTACACGGCATTTTTCCCAGGCGGCGTTCCTGCGCGCCGGATAGTGGGCGTGTCCGCGCTTCCTGAAAATGCACGGGTGCAAATCGACGTGGTGCTGGCAAACGCTGAAGGCACACCGCCCAAAAAATAGCAGACAGTCAGTGACGAGAAAGGGAAGTTGGGGCTAGCCCCAGCTTCCTTTCTTCAGTTGTGGCCATCGACTTACATCGAACGCTTATCTACCCAACGCCGATACTGGCGGGTGCGAAATGCCATGGCGAGCTGCTGCAGGATCAGCGCCCGCAACGGCGACACGCTCGGATTTGGCGTTTTGGCCCGACTCAGTTTGTGCAATTGAAACTTCACCACCGCCATGTTCGCCAAGGCCGCGATGGCCTTGTTCTTCCAAGTGATCGGCGGCAGTTGCGGGGCGTTGTCCTTGCCCTGCAGCCAGTCACGAGGAAGGTGGGGATCGATGGCCAACGCCGTTGCGATGCCCACCATGTCCACACCGCTCTGCACGACGCTTTCGGCAACCGGACGTCGACGTATGCCACCGGTGACCATCACGGGCATTTTGGCGACGGTCTGGATGTCACGGGCAAACTCCACGAAATAAGCCTCGCGGGCCAAGGTCCGACCATCGCGCGCTTCGCCCTGCATGGCGGGTGCTTCATAGCTGCCGCCGGATAACTCAACCAGGTCCACGCCCAGGTCATTGAGTAACTCAACCACCTTTTTTGCATCATCCGCCGTGAACCCTCCGCGCTGGAAGTCGGCAGAATTGAGTTTGACTGCCACTGAAAAATCAGCCGAAACCACGGCCTTTACCGCCTTGACGATTTCAACCAACAGGCGCGCTCGGTTCTTCAAGGAACCTCCCCATCTGTCCGTTCTTTGATTGGTCAGCGGCGAAAGGAACTGGCTCAGCAAATAGCCATGGGCGGCGTGGATTTCTACCCCGTTGAAACCGGCGCGTTCGCCCAGTCGAGCGGTGTTTGCAAAGCGCTGGATAACCTCTTCAATCACCTTTGGCGTCATGGCGTGAGGCGTGGCGAAACGTTTGGACAGGCTACCCAAGTCCAGCGACACCGCCGACGGAGCCCAGGTTTTTTGCCCAAGGTTGGCCTGCATCTGACGTCCCGGATGATTGATCTGCAACCAGAACTGCGCGCCGCCGGATCGGCCGATACGCGCCCAGCGCCTGAACTTGTCCAGTTGCTTGTCATCCTGCAACACCACGCCACCCGGTCCGGTCATGGCGCGGCCGTCGACCATCACGTTGCCGCTGATGATCAGGCCGGCACCCCCGTCGGCCCACGCCTGATACAGACGCATCAATGCTTCGGAGGGCGCCTGGTCGGCGTCAGCCATGTTTTCTTCCATGGCGGCTTTGGCGATTCGGTTCTTGAGGGTGGAACCGCTGGGGAGAATCAGGGAATCGAACACATTCATGGCGCAGCCCTCAACTGGAGAGGAGGCCACCTTAAGATTAAAGTCAACTTCAAGGTCAAGCGCTTTTCAGGTCCCGGGCGCCCGACGGGCGTTTTTTCCCTTGGAGCTCGTTGCTGCACGTTTACCTGAAGCAGGGGCAACCCCTTCATCGCGCAGACGCTTGAGCAGCAATTGCGCATTGTCCTCGCACGCCATGCCCTCGGGCTTGTTTTCGATGCCCTGGATGACGAGCAGAAGTTGCGCTTTGTTCTCGGCCAGCCGTTGCTGCAGAGCGCCGATTTCCTCGACTTTTTGCTTGAGACCACTGAGCAACTCATCGTGCTGCCAGCCGCCGGTATTCATCGGCATCAATTGCCTGATCTGTTCCAATGAAAACCCCGCCGCCTGCGCGCCAGTGATGATCTTCAGAACCCACTCGGTATCCGGCGCGTAGTCCCTGTAGCCATTTGCTTTACGCTCGACGGATTGGATCAGGCCGCTTGCCTCGTAGAAACGGATGCGTGACGGCGCCAACCCGCTGATCTTCGCCAGTTGGCCTATTCTCATAATTCACCCTGAAAAAACCGTGGACCTTGAAGTTGACTTTAAACCTGAAGTCACCGGGGAGCCAAGCCGCTCAGGTGCAACGTGTTGCTCAGCCGTGAAACGAGATGCAGGTGTCGAAGTTCATCCTGGCGAGGAGGAAAGACGATGAGCGCATTGCGATGGGGCAGCCTGGTCTGGTTGGCATGGATGGCCCTGGTGACGGCATCGGGTATGGCGCGCGCCGAAGGCGTTGCCATGATCACCGGCGAGCAATGGATGCAGTCGACGGAGCAGCTCAAGAAGGTCTATCTCATCGGCATCGCCAATGCCTACGAGGTAGAGGCGGCCTACTATGGCGCGAAGCCGCCGTCCGATGAGCAGAGCCTGATTCCACGCTTCGGCAGGGGCTTGAAGGGCGAAACGCTCGATACTGTCCGCGAAAAGCTCAATCAGTGGTACGCCGCCCATCCCGACCAGGTTAAACGGCCCGTCATCGAGACCATCTGGTTCGAGATGGTACAGCCCGGACTGAAACAGAATAAGTAGCGGAGGTGAACATGAAGCGTTTGAGATTTTTTGCCGTAGCTCTCGCCGCAGCGAGTGCGATCGGCTGCACCTCGATGAGCGCTGAGCAGCAGGGGACGGTGAGCGGTGCGGCCATCGGTGCTGCGGCCGGCGCTGGCATAGCCGCGATCGCCGGTGGCAGTGGATGGACGGGCGCAGCGGTCGGGGCCGTGGCCGGCGGGGTTGTCGGCAACATCAGGGGCAGGCAGCAGAAGTAAACGGGCCAACCCGCGTTTGCTCCAGTTGTTCTTCGAACCAATGCAGCACTGCCTTGCACGCCGGGTGCGCTGCACCGCTGTCGCGTAACCAGAGCGCATAGACACCCCCGGTCTTCAGCGGCTCGCCAAACGGCACGACCAGATCCCCCCGCACCAGCGCATCGTGCGCCAGCATCTGATCCGTCATCGCCACACCCAACCCACGGGCAGCTGCATCCAGGGCCAGGTCATCGAGGTTGAACATCAGGTGCTTGTAAGCCCGCTCAGGCTGATCGTGATG
The DNA here is from genome assembly GCF_000282535.1 of Pseudomonas sp. GM84. GTDB lineage: Bacteria > Pseudomonadota > Gammaproteobacteria > Pseudomonadales > Pseudomonadaceae > Aquipseudomonas. The sequence goes on from NZ_AKJC01000258.1 coordinate 11,552, forward strand.
CGCCTTCAACCACAAGTTCCACTCATGCCGCCCGGTCGAGCCATGGATCAGTGCGTGACTGCCCAGCGCCTCGAGCGAGCGGGGCAGCGCCTGTCCATCGCCGAGGGAGGGCGCACAAACAGGCACAAGATACTCATCGAACAACACCGTCAGAGGCCGCTCATCAAGCCCTTCGCGCAGATACAGCACATACGCATCGCAATCCCCACTGGTCTCCACCACCTCGCCACTGACCGTCTCGATGGACAGGCACAACGCGGGATTGAGCGCATAGAAACTGCTCAACCTCGGTAGCAACCAGCGCACGGCCAGCGAAACGAAGATCCGAATCCGGAAGGGCCGGTCCTGTGGCTCGGGCGAAAGCCGTTGAGCCAGCGCACGCATGTCCTCCAGCATGCCCTTGGCCACGGCATGCACATCCCGACCTTGATCCGTCAGCGCCACCCGGCGGCTGGTGCGGTCGAACAGGGCCACACCGTAGTGCTCCTCCAGCTGCTGAATCTGCCGACTGATCGCACTCTGGGTCAGGTGCAACTGCCTGGCAGCCTCGGTAAAGCTGCTGCTGTCCGCGACCTGAACAAGCGCCTGCAGGGCCTGGAGCGACGGCGGACGAAAGAATTTATCCATGCGTTTTCTGAATAGCTGAATGAAATATTAGCGTTAGAAAGCCATCTCCAGCCCCCGTAAATTAAGGGATGAGAGCGCACTCCGATTTCACGTCAATAACCCGTGCGCATTGATTGTGGAGGAGCTGATGGCAATCGACAACCGCTGTGGATGGATCGCGCTGGCCGGCGAGTCCGCCCCGCACCCGCGCCTTGAAGGCCATCACGCCAGCGACTGGCTGATCATCGGTGGTGGCATCACCGGTCTCGCCGCAGCGCACACGCTGGCCGCACGCTTTCCAGGGCAACGCATCATCCTGCTCGACCGGCAACGCGTCGCTCAGGGCGCTTCGGCGCGCAACTCGGGTTTCGCCGTGAGCCACGAAATGCCCGCGCCCGGTGAACTGCTCGGAAAACCCGGATTCGCCAGTTTCGAGGTGGCCTCGCGCATTGGCGTTGCAGCGGGGCAGGAAGTGCGCAAGCGCATGGGCGAGCTGGGTATCGACTGCGAATACGACGACGCTGGCTATCACTTCGCCGTGCACCAGCCTGCGCACCTGCAGCAGGTCGAAAGCGTGCTCCAGACCCTCCAGGCCGTAGGCGCCAGCGCCCGCTACCTGGAGGGTGAGCCCTTGCAACAGCGCCTGGGCAGCAGCTTCTACACCCGCGCCATTCATTGCGCGGGCGGCAATGCCTTGCTGCAGCCGGCCAAGTACGTGCGCGGCCTGGCGGACAGCCTGCCCGTCACCGTCGAAGTCTTCGAGAACAGCGCAGTCCTCGGCCTGCGCCGTGCAGGCCACGGCTGGCAAGTGCGGACCGAGGCGGGCGAAGTGGTCGCAGGCCAGGTGCTGGCTTGCGTCGGTGCCTTCCTGCCCAGAGTGGGTGTGCACCACAGCGGCACCTTCCCGCTGGAACTGAGCGCCAGCATCACCCGCCCGCTGATAGAGCGCCACTGGCAGAGCCTGTTCGGCGAACGCGGCTGGGGCGTGCTGTCGACCTTGCCGGGCGGGGCTACCCTGCGCCTGTTGCCGGGCCGGCGCTTGCTGATCCGCAACACCGTGGAATACCGCCAGCGGGATCTGCAGCCAGCCCAGTTGCAGGCCCGCCAACAGCAGCATGTCGAGGGGTTGCGCAAACGCTTCCCCGGACTGAGCGCCCAGGACATCGAATTCACCTGGACGGGCCACCTCAGCGGCACCCGTTCGGGCGAGCCCTGCTTCGGCCGCATCGACGAGGGGCTGCATGCAGTGGCCGGGTGCAACGGCTCGGGCGTCGCGCGCGGCACCTTGTGGGGCCGCTTGCTGGTCGAGATGGCCACCGGCGCGACATCCCCCTTGCTCGGCGATGTCCTGGGCCAGGCTCACCCGGGCTACCTGCCGCCACGACCCTTCTTCGACATCGGCGCTTCCCTGCGCATGGCCTGGGAAGTGCGCCGGGCCAAGCTGGAACGTTGACGCCGGCAAGCGCTTGCACACACTTACAACAACAGAGGGCAAGATGATGAAACGCACCCGCATGGCCGTGTTCTGCACGGCGCTGTTCAGCCTGGCGGCCCAGGCCGCCGATTCGGTGAACATCGCCAACTGGAGCGGCTACATTGCCGACGACACCCTGGTCGAATTCACCCGCCGCACCGGCATTCAGCCTACCTACGACCTGATCGACAGCAACGAGACCACCGAGGCCAAGCTGATGACCGGTGGCAGCGGTTACGACCTGGTCAGCCCGTCCAACCACTTCCTGCCCAGGTTGATCAAGGCCGGTGCCATCCAGGAGCTCGACCGCAGCCGCCTGCCCAACTGGAACAACCTCGACCCCAAGCTGATGCAGCTGATGCAGGCCAGCGACCCCGGCAACCGCCACGCCATCCCCTACATGTGGGTGACCACCGGCATCGGCTACAACGTCGACAAGATCAAGGCCATCTTCGGCAACACCGATGTCACCCAGTCCTGGCAGCTGCTGTTCAACCCGGAAAACATCCGCAAGCTCAGCGCCTGTGGCGTGGCCTTCCTCGACAACCCGACGCAGATCGTGCCGATCACCCTGAAGGTGCTCGGGCTCGACCCGCACAGCCAGAACCCCGAAGACCTGAAGAAGGTCGAAGCGGCACTGATGAACATTCGTCCCTCGATCAGCTACTTCCACCAGTCCAAGTACGTCAGCGACCTGGCCAACGGCAATATTTGCGTGGCCATCGGTTTCAGTGGCGATGTGCTGCAGGCGATGACCAGCGCCCAACAGGCGAACAATGGCGTGCACCTGGGCTACAGCATTCCCCGCGAAGGTTCCACGGTGGCGGTCGACATGGTGGTGATACCCAAAGCGGCGCCGCACCTGGATGCCGCCTATGCCTACCTGAACTACCTGCTCGACCCCCAGGTCATGGCGCATATCAGCAACGCGGTGAAATACCCCAGCGGCAATGCGGCAGCGCTCCAGTACGTGGACCCCGCGCTGCGCGGGAACCCGGCGGTGTACCCACCCCAGGAGGTGCTCGATACGCTGTTTCCGATCCAGACCCTGTCCCCGGCCGGCATGCGCTTGAGCACGCGGTTGTGGACGCGAGTGACCAGCGGCAGGTGACAGGTTCTGTTGCCGGTGCCGGCCTCATCGCCGGCAAGCCGGCTCCCACAGAAGTATCAGTACCACCCCACCCCCCCTGTGGGAGCCGCGCTTGCCGGCGATGGGCCGCGAAGCGGCCCCAACATTCAGCGATTCCCTTCGCGTCAGTACTTGATATCCCGGGCTTTTTGACGTCCTTCCTGCTTCGTTTGCCGCTTATCCTGTCGACAGCGGGGATTGCTTTGAAGATCGGCCGCTCGACAATCCTGTTTCGTCTCACGCGCATCCTGGCGCGTTTCCTGCCTGACATCGCGCGCGGCACGACGCTTCTCGGCTCTTTCGGTGGCCGCCCAGGATGCCCCGTTCGCCACCAGAAGAAAAATCATGGCTATCCAACCAAACGTCCTGTGCGTTTTCATTATCTGATCTCCAGGAGCTCGATGCCGGATGTTAAGTACAGCTGATTTCCGAACGTCCCGCAGGCCAAGGAACTGCCATTCATCCAAGCAATGTCCATGGGCAATACCCAGGGTTGGCATGGGGTATCTTGTAGCGTTCTCGATCTCAACACGCCAAGGAAGCCAATGCTCGGTTCACTCATCGTCAATGGTCAACCACAACCGCCTGACCGATCAGACCTGACGGCCCCCTGGTGGAGCTTTACAAAAACAGTTCTGGCAGCGACAGCCCTGACCTTGGTGCGTGATGGCCGTGTCGGATTGGACGCCCCGATTCCTGATCAGCCTTTCACGTTGCGCCAGCTACTGCGGCATGAGGCCGGCCTCGCCGATTATGGCGAGCTGGCGGCTTATCACGCCGCGGTGGCCAACGGTGAGTCTGCCTGGTCGGCAAGTGAAATGATGCAGCGACTCGATGGCACTCGGCTTCGCTACAGCCCAGGCACCGCGTGGCGTTATTCGAATGTGGGCTACATGCTCGTCGGCAGGCACATCGAACGGCAGACGGACCTGCCGCTCAATGATGCCGTGAGTCAACGTGTCCTCAACCCGCTGGGCCTGTCGAACGTGCGCTTCGCTAAAACGCGTGCTGACTTGCAGGTGACCGCTCTTGGAAGCCACTCAAGCTACGACCCCGGCTGGGTCTACCATGGTTTGCTGATCGGCCCGGTTTCACAAGCAGCGTTACTGTTGGATCGACTCTTCTCCGGAGAACTTCTCCCTACGGCCTTGCTCCTGGAAATGCAGGCGGCCCGGACACTGGGCGGCCCGATTCCCGGACGTCCATGGCTCACCCCGGGCTATGGCCTTGGGGTGATGCAGGGGGCTGTTGAGGGTGGATTTACCTTGTGCGGACACACAGGCTGCGGGCCGGGCAGTGTCATTGCCGTCTACCGAATACGCGATGCAGAGACATCGGTTTGTTGTGCTGCCTTTGAGCCGGGCGCAACCGAAGGAGTCGTTGAAGCGCACGTTGTCGAACAACTGGTGCAAGCCCTACGCTAGGTGCGCAAGCCTGTGTGAGCAACTGTCTTGCTCGACGCGATTCCTGTGGGAGCGGGCTTGTCCCGCGAACACCGGCGAAGCCGGTGCCATGCTCCGCGCTGCCT
>NZ_AKJC01000259.1 GCF_000282535.1 Pseudomonas sp. GM84
GCAGGCAACATCAGCTGATGACCTTCCCCGGGCTGCCAGCCAACAACCTGCCCCGCTGCAACCACTCCAGCGCAATCGGCCACAAGCTGCGGCGGAACCGGTCATGGAAAAACGCGAAATGGCCAATTTCCTCGACCGAGATATCCACAGGCGCAATCCGCAAATGCTGGCGCTCCCCCTGCAAGTAGCCCAGTAACCGCTCGGTCGCCGCCACGGTGCCGAACGGATCGTCGGTCAGGCTGATCGCCAGGGTCGCCGCACGTACCAACGCAAAGGGTGCCACTTCCAGGCTGCGCCCACTGGGCCTGTGTTCATAGCGCGCAGTCCGGGTAGTCCAGTCATGCACCACGCCCGCCGGGGTATCTTCCATCCAGCCCAGGCGCTTGCCGGGAAAATAACCGAACGCCCGCGTCAGCAGCGGCATCACCACATGCCATTTGCCCAACAGCCGCCAGCGCTGGTTGGCCGCATAATCGCGCCAGTAGGCGAACTGCGCGCCTACCATCAGCACCCGCCGCACCTGGCCGGCAGACGGCGCCAGGCCCACTGCGCAACCGCCGAAACTGTGGCCCACGACATCCACCGGCTGGCCGGGGAACGCCTGCGCGGCGTACGCCAGCATGGCTTCGAAATCCAGCTGGCCCCAATCGCTCCATGAAGCCTGGAAACCGCGCAAGGAAGGCGGCCGCGATTCGCCGATGCCACGGTAATCGTAGGTCAGCACATCGAAACCCTGGGCGAACAGGTAGTCGGCAAAGCGCGCGTAGTAGCGGCAGCGTACAGAGGTGGCGGCATTGATGATCACCAGCGGACGCTGGGGATTGGCCGGGGCGTGGCGCCAGCAGAAGCCACCGAGGCTGTAGCCGTCGGCTGTGGTCTGGCGAAAAGGGGTGGCCGGTTGGGTGAGGCTGCTCATGGCGCGCTTTCCTGTTGTTGTGCGCCAACGCTAGCAAAAAATCTGTTGCCTGTACCGGCCTCTTCGCGGGACAAGCCCGCTCCCACACGAAACCTGTGGGAGCGGGCTTGTCCCGCGAAGAGGCCAGCCCGGATTCAGCTTACAGCTCGACGCAGTCGAACTTCACATCGGTCGCCACGTCTTCGTCGTAGTTGACGTCAGCGCGCTCGAAGCCGAACAGGTTGAGGAACTGCTTCTTGTAACCGGCGTAGTCGGTCAGCTGGAACAGGTTCTCGGTGGTCACTTGCGGCCACATGGCCTTGCAGGCGTCCTGTACGTCGTCACGCAGTTCCCAGTCGTCCAGGCGCAGGCGGCCTTTCTCGTCCAGCTCCGCCGGGGCACCGTCAGCGCGGTACATACGGTCACGGAACATGCGGTCCAGTTGATCCTGGGTACCTTCGTGAACGCCCTTCTCCTGCATGATCTTGAAGACCATCGACAGGTACAGCGGCATCACCGGAATAGCCGAGCTGGCCTGGGTGACGACCGACTTGAGCACCGCCACGTTGGCACTGCCACCGACCTTCTTGGCCAGGCGCTGGGCAGTCTCGTCCAGGTCCTGTTTGGCCTTGCCCAGGGCGCCGTGCCAGTAGATCGGCCAGGTGATCTCGGTGCCGATGTAGCTGAAGGCCACGGTGCGCGCTTGTGGCGCGAGTACGCCAGCAGCGTTCAGGGCATCGATCCACAGTTCCCAGTCCTGACCACCCATGACGGTGATGGTGTCCTGGATTTCCTGCTCGGTGGCCGGCTCGATGCTGGCCTCGATGATGGTGTCCTTGTTGGTGTCGATGGCGGTCGACTTGTACGGCTGGCCGATTGGCTTGAGCGCCGAGCGGATCACTTCACCGGTCTGCGGCAGCTTGCGCACTGGCGAGGCCAGCGAATAGATGACCAGGTCAACCTGGCCGCCCATTTCGTTCTTGATCAGCTCGATGACCTTGGCGCGGGCTTCGTCGGAGAATGCGTCACCGTTGATCGACTTGCTGTACAGGCCCTCGGCCTTGGCGAACTTGTCGAAGGCTGCAGCGTTGTACCAGCCGGCGGTACCGGCCTTGGTTTCGGTACCTGGCTTTTCGAAGAACACGCCCAGGGTATCGGCCTTGAAGCCGAAGGCCGCGGTGATGCGTGCTGCCAGGCCGTAGCCGCTGGAAGCGCCGATGACCAGGACCTTCTTCGGGCCATCCTCGCGCACGCCCAGCTTGCGGGTGGCTTCGATCTGGTCACGGACGTTGAGCTCGCAGCCCTTCGGGTGAGTCGTGGTGCAGATGAAACCGCGAACCTTAGGATGAATGATGGCCAATGTCTGTACCTCGTCAGGTTTATGCTGGGGAAGCGCCAACGGGCAGCGCTTCCATTGATCAGAGGGTGAGACTACCCCCAAAGGTTATCCGACACATATTACGGGCTGATCGGGGGGATTCAAATCCGCCCGCATCAATCTTGCCCCAGTGCGTCTTTCAACCAAGCGAGAAACTGCCTGGCCAGCGGATCGTCCTGGCTGTCCCGATGCACCAGGCAAGCCCACGCCGGCCCCCGTACCCGCTGCGCCGAAAGCGCCTGCAGCCGCCCCTCGTGTACCGCCCGCCGCGCCAGCAACTGGCTGACCAAGGCAATGCCCAAGCCTTCGCTCGCGGCATCCAGCAACAGCCCAGGGTCGGAGAAATTCAGCCCTTTGCCCTGCTGCCCGACCGCCTCGCCACCCTCCAGCTGCCAATGGCTCCAGTCCATCTCGCGCTCGCCATGCAGGGTGGTACGGGCGCGGGCATTCGCCAGCGAGGGGTGGCAGGCCGGGTACAGCAGGTCCTGGTGCAGCACCGTGAAGCTGCACTCGGCCTGGGCGCTGAGGTCATCGCGGATGGCCAGGTCGATGGTTTCGGTGGCCATGTCCGGCACCTCGAAACTGGTGAACAGCCACAGGTCGACCTCCGGGCAACGCTGATGAAAATCGGCCAACCGCGGCAGCAGCCAGTGCCGGGCAAACGCCGGCGTGGTGTTGACCACCAGCTGGTTGGGCTTGCGGTACTGATCGAGGCGGCGAATGCCTACGGCCAGGTGCTGCAACAGCGACTGAGTGGTGCTGAGCAGGTCATGCCCGGCATCGGTCAGGCTGACGCTGCGGCCACTGCGGTGGAACAGCGGTTGCTCCAGGTAGGTTTCCAGGCTGCGAATCTGTTGGCTGATGGCCGACTGGGTCAGGTTCAGCGCCTCGGCGGCCTTGTGGAAACTGCCGAGCCGCGCCGCGGCTTCGAACCCCCGGAGGGCATTGAGGGGTGGCCAGTGTTTCAGCATGATCGATAAGCCCTGCTAATCAGAATTGCGCTAAATCTATCGTTTGTCGCTGCCGCTTCATAGCCATAGCATGGTCACCAACACCCGCGACGGCGGGCTTCGTTGATAAAAATCCTTAATAGATCGGAGTTCACTATGGACCTGTCCCTCGACAGCGGCTGGCGCATGCCTGCCGAATGGGCCCGCCACGCTGCCACCTGGATGATCTGGCCGCACAACCAGGCACTGTGGGAAAGCGGCTGGCAGGTGCGCCTGGCCGATGTACAACGCGACTTTGCACGGGTGGCCGCCGCCATTGCCCGCTTCGAGCCGGTGAAAATGGTCGTCGATCCCTCGGCGACGGCCACTGCGCGTGCCTTGTGCGGTGCCAACATCGAGCTGGTCGAGCTGGCCGTCGACGACAGCTGGTGCCGGGACAGCGGCCCCAGCTTCATCTGCCACCCGCAACATGGCCTTGCCGGCCTGAGCTGGCGTTTCAATGCCTGGGGCGACAAGTCCGCGCATGGCCAAGACCGCAGCCTGGGCCGGCGCATCCTCGACCACCTGGGCCTCGACGGCTTCAGCACGGCCTTGTGCAACGAAGGCGGCGCCATTCATGTGGACGGCGAAGGCACCCTGATCACCACCGAGTCGGTGCTGCTCAACCCCAACCGCAACCCCGGCATCAGCAAGGCCGAGTTCGAACGCTGCTTCGCCCGTTACCTGGGCATCCGCAAGACCATCTGGCTGCCCGGCGACCCGCAGTACGTCACCGGTGACATGACCGATGGCCACGTGGACGGCGTGTGCGCCTTCGCCCGCCCTGGCGTGCTGCTGGTCGATGCCACCCATGATCACGGCTCGGTGTATGCCGAGGTCGTGCGAGAGAACCGCCGAGCCCTGGAACTGGCCACTGACGCACAGGGCCGCCGGTTCGAACTGCTCGATCTCTACGAAGCCAGCGCCGCTGTCGACCCCGAGGCCGAGGTGTTCTGCGCCTCCTACACCAACTTCTACCTCGCCAACGGCGCGGTCATCATGCCCGCCTACGGCATCGCCGCCGACGCCGACGCTGCCACACAGCTGGCCCATGCCTTCCCCGGCCGGGAAATCGTGCCGGTGCGCATCGACCACATCGCCCACGGTGGTGGCGGCATCCACTGCATCACCCAGCAACAACCCGAGGTGCAGCCATGAGCCTGCTGCGCATCGCCACGACCCAGATGCCGTGCAGCTGGAACCTGCCGGACAACCTCGACCGTGCCGAGCAGCTGGTGCGTCAGGCCGCCGCCCAGGGCGCCCAGGTGATCCTGCTGCAGGAGCTGTTCGCCACCCCCTACTTCTGCATCGAACAGGACCACCGCCACCAGGCCCTGGCCGAACCCTATGCCGACAGCCCGATCCTGCAGCGTTTCGCTGCCCTGGCCGGCGAGCTCGGCGTGGTCCTGCCGCTGAGCTGGTATGAACGGGCCGGCAATGCCTTCTTCAATTCGCTGACCGTCGCCGACGCCGATGGCCGCCTGCTTGGCATCTACCGCAAGACCCACATCCCCAACGCCATCGGCTATCAGGAGAAGGAATACTTCAGCCCCGGCGACACCGGTTTCAAGGTCTGGGACACCGCCTTCGGGCGTCTGGGCATCGGCATCTGCTGGGACCAGTGGTTCCCCGAAACCGCCCGCTGCCTGGCACTGCTAGGCGCTGAAGTGCTGTTGTTCCCCACTGCCATCGGCTCGGAACCGGGTGCTGCCGAACTGGACTCGCGCGACCATTGGCAGGTCGCCATGCGCGGCCATGCCGCCGCCAACCTGCTGCCGGTGGTGGCCGCCAATCGCGTGGGCGAAGAAGTCGCGGGCAGCGATCAGACCCTGTCCATGCGCTTTTATGGCTCGTCGTTCATCTGCGACCACAAGGGTGCCCTGCTGGCCGAAGCCGACCGCAGCAGCACGGGTATCTGGCTGCATGACCTGGACCTGGCGCGCATGCGCGAAGACCGCCTGAGCTGGGGCATCTACCGCGACCGGCGCCCGGAAATGTACGCGCCGCTGTTGACCCTGGACGGCCACCACTCCCACCTTGCGAGGGCCTGAACATGAAACTGCCACACCTGGCGGCGCTCGCCCTGACCCTCTGCGCCAGCCACGCCCTGGCCGAGCAGCCGACCCTGCGCCTGTACAACTGGGCCGACTATTTCGCCGAAGACACGCTCAAGCAGTTCACCGCTGAAACCGGCATCCAGGTGATCTATGACGTCATGGACGGCAGCGAGGTGCTCGAAGCCAAGCTGATGTCGGGCCGTAGTGGCTACGATCTGGTCTTCCCCGGCGATACCGTGGCCGAACGGCTGATGCGCGCCGGCAGCCTGCAGCCGCTGGACCGCAGCCGCCTGGAGGCGCTCGACGACATCGAGCCTGGCCTGCGCAAGCTGCATGACCAGTACCCCAAGGCCAGCCAGGCCACCGTGCCCTATACCTGGGGCACCATCGGCCTGACGAGCAACGCCGGCATGATTCGCCAGCGCATGGCCGATGCCCCGCTGGACAACCTCGACCTGCTGTTCAAACCCGAGCTTGCCGCCAAGTTCGCCGACTGCGGGATCTCGATCATCGACTCGCCCGACGAAGTCCTGGCCGTGGTCCTCAACTACCTGGGCCGGGAACCGCGCAGCGCCAAGCGCGAAGACCTGGCCGCGGCCAGCGAACTGCTCAAGGCGGTGCGCCCGTACATCCGCAAGTTCCAGTCGCAACCGGTCACCGAGCTGGTCAACGAGAACCTGTGCCTGTCGCTGGGCTACAGCGGCGATGTGATCCAGGCCCAGCGCACCGCCGAGGCCGCCGGCAAGCAGCTCGATTTCCAGTACCGCGTACCGCGCCAGGGCACCACGGTGTGGATGGACACCATGGCGATTCCCGCCGATGCCAGGCACCCGGAATACGCCTATCGTTTCATCAACTTCGTCATGCGCCCGCAGAACATGGCCGCGATCAGCAACTTCACCGGCTACCCGACGGCCAGCGCCAAAGCCCGCGAGGCGGTTGAACCGCGCTTGCGCGACAACCCCGATATCTACCTCGACGAAGCCACCTATGCCCGGCTGATTCCGGGCCGCGACATTCCCCAGGCCGACATGCGCGCGCGCATGCGTGTGTGGACCCGCTTCAAGACTGCACAGGACTGACTGACCCATGCCAAGCCGTAGAACCTTCCTGCAACTGTCACTGGCCGCGGGCCTTGGGGCCAGCCTGGGCTTGCCCCTGGGCCTGGCCCGCGCCGAGCAACCCGGCCGCTGGTTCATGCCCGACGAGGGCGAGCCGCAGCAACGCGCGTTCATTGCCTTCGGCGCCCAGGACGCCATCTGGGAGGATTTCACCGCCGACGTGCAAGCGGCCCTGGGCCGCATTGCCCAGGCGATTGCCCGCTACCAGCCGGTGACTGTGTTCTGCCGTGCCAGCGAACGCGAGCTGGCCCTGCAACATTGCGGGAGCCACAACACCCAGTTCGAGACCTGCGAGCTGGATGACATCTGGATGCGCGACATCGGCGCCAACTTCGTCGTCGATGACGGCAACGGCCTGGGCGCGGTGGACTTCAATTTCAACGGTTGGGGCAACAAGCAACGCCATCGCAACGATGCCCGGCTGGCCAAGCGAGTCGCCACGCTGGCAAGTGCGCAGTATCAGCGCAGCGAGTTGGTTGGCGAAGGGGGCGCCATCGAAGTGGACGGCCATGGCACCGGCATCATGACCGCAAGCAGCTGGATCAACGCCAACCGCAATCCGGGCTGGAGCAAGGCCGATGTCGAAGCCGAGCTCAAGGCGCGCCTGGGCCTGAGCAAGATCATCTGGCTTCCGGGCATCGCCGGCGAGGACATCACCGACGGGCATGTGGATTTCTATGCCCGCTTCGTGCGACCCGGCGTGGTCATTGCCAACCTGGACAAGGATCCCGAGTCGTATGACTACGACGTGACCCGCAAGCACCTGGAGATTCTCAAGAAAGCGACCGACGCCGAAGGCCGGCGCCTGCAGGTGCATGTCGTGTCACCGCCGATGCGGGGGCGGAAAAACAGGTTCAGCAAGGGCAACCCGGACTTCGCGGCGGGCTATATCAACTACTTCGTGATCAATGGCGCCATCATCGCCCCGCAGTTCGGCGATGCCCAGGCCGATGAAAAGGCGCGGGCCTTGCTGGCAGCGCTGTACCCGGAGCGCGAGGTGGTGCAACTGGACATCGATGCGATCGCGGCAGGTGGTGGCGGCATTCACTGCGTCACCCACCAGTGCCCGACCTAGCGGGCTTTCGAGGGTCTTGTGGGAGCGGGCTCGTCCCGCGAAGAGGATGGCCCAGGCACCGGAGCAGCCTGGCACGGGCTTCGCCCGTGTTCGCGGGACAAGCCCGCTCCCACAGGGTTTCTACCGAACCTGCTCATCAGAAATACGCCGCCTACGCCCGGTCAGCATCGACAGCGGCAGGTTCTCGCGCAAACGCACGCTCTCGACGATAGCCGCCAGCACATGCACGCAGACCAGCGCCAGCACGGCATCGGCCAGAAAGCTATGCACATCCATGGGCCAATCTGCGCCCCATAGCGCATCGATTTCCTGCGATGCCCACCCCGTCAGCCCCAGGCCGGTGATGCCAGTCAACATCAACAGCATCACCAGTGCGCCAATTGGCGAATGCCCCAACCGGTGATAGGGCTGGCCCTTGAACAACGCCCGGGCATGGGCCGCAAGGCGCGCAGGCGTTGGCCAGAAATCAGCCCAGCGCGCACTTTGCGGCCCGACGAAGCCCCACACCAGACGTATGACCACACAGCCCAGGGCGTAGTAACCGAGCCACTGATGCCAGTCGTCGCCCTCTTCGTTGAAAAAATAATCGGCAAAGAACACGGTGGCGATCGACAGGTGGCACAGGCGCAGCAGCGGATCCCACAGCTTTACCGTGGCGTCTGGCATCAGTCTTCGATCTCGGTCTTGACCGCCTTGCCCGTGACCGGGTCATGGTAGATCTCGACCTTCTTGCCATCCTTGTTAAAACCGTAGATCTCGTAGCAGTTGCCTTTGGTGACCTTGAACTTGTTGATCTTGTAGCCCTGCTCCTTGAGCTGGGCCTGGAATTTATCCGGGTCTTGCCAGGTACTCTTGTCGGCGGTGGTGCATTCTGTGGCGGCGAAGGCGGCACTGCTGCCCAGTAGCAGGGTGGCGGCAATCAGGATACGCATGACGATAGGCTCCAATCTGGGAGTTGAAAGGCTGGGTTGAACGCTTCCAGCTTAGTCGGGGCGCGCTGCCTGTGCCTTCTCCAGCGTCAGAATTGGCCCTATCGCGGATAAATCCGCTCCTACAGGGACCGCACCGAACCTGTAGGAGCGGATTCATCCGCGATAGGCCCACCGCGATCAATACATTCGGTTCTTGGCCATCTCGATATCGTTCATCAACGCCTTGGCCAAAGCACTCAGGTAGTCCGCTGCACCGAGCAACTTATGGTCATCCTCCATGTCGCCCTCGCGCACCAGGTGCTTGATGTAGCCCAGCAGTATCGAAACCTGCTCATAGGCATCCTCGATCGGAATGCCCGGCTGTACCCGCAGCAGATCTACAGGCGGGTTGCCGACATCGAGGAACGTCTCCACGCCGGCGGTGGTGAGGACTTTGGGGTCATCCGCCATGTCATCACCTCTGAGCCTGCTGGCCATAAAGTCGAGCGTGTACATGCTCCACCAACGCAAACGCGATCTCGCTGGCATGCATGGCATTGCCCAGCATGCTCAGGCCGTGTTCGCCAGCGCGGGCGCGGCAGTGTTCGTCGA
>NZ_AKJC01000260.1 GCF_000282535.1 Pseudomonas sp. GM84
GCTCCCACAGGAATCGCGAGAGCTTTGGGGTTTACACAAAGCTCAGAAACGAAACAGGCCGCATTACGCGGCCTGTTTCGTTACCAGACAACCACTCAGTAGCGCGTGATGTCTGCGCTGCCTTCCAGCTGCTTGCGGTACGCCGCGAAGTCCTGCTGGCCAGCACGCGAAGCGAGGTAGCGGCGGATCTGCTGCTTCTCCTCATCGCTGGCGGACGCGCCTTCGTTGACGCCCTTGAGCTGCAGCACGACCAGGCTGCCATCGGCCAGGACCACACTGCCATACTCCGGCTTGTCCTTGGCTTGTGGCTTGGCAAGGCGGAACAGCGCCTGCAGCTCGGCGGGGTCGATGCCCTCCTGGCTGCGGGTGACCGCTTCGTAGGCCTTCCAGTTCTGACCATCCTGGCTCGCAGTGAGGGGGATCGAACCGTCACGCAGGCCGGCGATCAGCTTGTCCGCCTTGGCCTTGAGCTCGGCGGTCGCCTTCTCCTTGGCCAGGTGCTCGCGGATGTTCTTGGCCACGGCTTCCAGCGGCATCTGCTCAGGCTTGCGGTGCTCCTTGACGCGCAGCACCACGGTGGTTTCCGGGTCCAGCTCGATGGCGGTGCTGTTGGCAGCCTCCTCCAGCACTTCCTCGGAGAATGCAGCCTGGATCACGCCACGGTTGGCCGTGATGCCTTCACCCCCCTCACGGCCGAAAGGCGCCGAGGTATGTACCTTGAGGTTCAGGTCCTGGGCCGGCTGGGCCAGGTCTGCAGCCTCGTAGGCGGCGTCCTGCAGTTGCTTGGCGGCATCCACATAACGCTGCTCGACCAGCGGCATCTTCAGGTCGTGGGTCAGCTTGTCCTTCAGGCTGGCGAAGCTCGGCACTTCAGGCGCCTGCTTACCCAACAGCTTGATCAGGTGATAGCCGAAATCGGTGCGCACCGGCGCCGATACCTGCCCGTCGTTGAGCTTGTACAGGGCACTTTCAAATGCCGGGTCGTACACGCCTGGGCCTGCAAAACCAAGGTCACCACCGTTATTGGCGGAACCCGGGTCCTGGGAGAACTCCTTGGCCAGCGTGGCAAAGTCTTCACCTTTGGCCAGGCGTTGCTCGACCTCTGCGATGCGGGCCTTGGCCTGGTCATCGGTGACCTTGTCGTTGACCTCGATGAGGATGTGCGCCGCGTGGCGCTGCTCGCCGAGGTTGGCGATTTCCTTCTCGTACTGGGCCTTGAGCGCTTCGTCAGTGACCTTGACCTGGTCGAAGAACGCCGACTTCTTCAGCTCGACGTAGTCGATGACCACTTGGTCAGGGGTCATGAACTCCTTGGCGTGCTGGTTATAGTGCGCCTTGATCTCGTCATCGCTTACCTGAACCGCAGCCGGGTTGGCCTTGAGGGTCAGGGAGGCGAAATCGCGGGTCTGGTTTTCCAGGCGGGCGAACGCATCGACTTGCTGGTCGGTGACGAAGCTGCTGCCAGCGATACCAGTGCGCAGCTGGCCGATCAGCATTTCCTCGGCAAGCATGTCGCGGAATTGCATACGGCCATAGCCCATCTGGCGGATGACCTGGTCGAAGCGGTCGGCGTCGAACTTGCCATCGACCTGGAACTCAGGGGTCTGCAGGATCACTTGATCCAGCGCGGCCTCCGAGAAGGCGAACTTGGCGTCTTCAGCACCCTGCAACAGCAATTTGCGGTCGATCAGCCCTTTGAGCGCGGCATCGCGCAGCAGCTTTTCGTCCAGCATTGCCGGGTCGAAATCCTTGCCCAGCTGTTGCATCAGCTGGCGGCGCTGCATGTCGGCCGCTTGGCTCAGCTCGTTCTGGCTGATGGTTTGCCCGTTCACCTTGGCGGCGTCCTGGCTATGGGTGGCGGCCTGGAAAATGGCTTCGAAGCCGGTCAACGCCATCAGCACGACGATGAGGCCGATGATGGTCTTGGCAATCCAACCTTGTGAATTGTCCCTGATATTTTGCAGCATGCGTCCCCCAGAAACGGCTGTACCACTGCGTCGACAACCGCGGAGCGTGGGTAGAATCCTGATAAAAGAAAGGCGCATCCGAGGATGCGCCTTTTCTTAGCAAACGTGTCAGGCGGGAACGTTTGCGGCCCGCCTTCAGCGTGCTCGGACCCGGCCAGGCCAGGTCCGGCTGAAAGAGACGACTTAGTTGACGGCGTCTTTCAGGCCTTTGCCAGCCTTGAAGCCTGGAACCTTGGCGGCAGCAATCTTGATCGCATTGCCGGTTTGCGGGTTACGGCCGGTGCGCTCTGCGCGCTCCTTCACCGAGAAGGTACCGAAGCCAACCAGGACGACATCGTCGCCTGCTTTCAGGGCACCGGTCACGGAGTCGATCACAGCATCCAGAGCCTTGCCGGCGGCAGCCTTGGAAATGTCAGCCGATGCAGCGATAGCGTCAATCAGTTCCGACTTGTTCACTCTAAGTCCCCTTATTTCTCTATTGAGTTTGTTTCTAAGTATGTAATGAAAAGCTTATGAAACGTGCGCTGGGTGGCTTGTTGACAATAGCGTGCCGCTTTATAGCAAGGCCCCGAAAAAACTGTCAAGGAAAGCCCCCCAAGCAAAAACTGCTAATGCGTGCTGATTCTTTCCTTAGCATCGCCGTCGCGCTTTTCTTCTTTCGCGACAATCTCAGGAGCCACATCTGGCAAGGGCTCCGGGGCGTATTGCAGCGCAATTTGCAGGACTTCGTCAATCCATTTGACCGGTTTGATCTGAAGATCCTGTTTGATATTTTCCGGAATTTCCTTCAAATCGCGAACATTCTCCTCCGGAATGATCACCGTCTTGATTCCACCACGGTGCGCTGCCAGCAGTTTTTCCTTCAGCCCGCCAATCGCCAGAACCTGCCCACGCAGGGTAATTTCGCCGGTCATGGCGACATCTGCGCGCACTGGAATCTGCGTCAGCGCCGAGACCAGCGCGGTGCACATGCCGATACCGGCACTCGGACCATCTTTCGGCGTAGCACCTTCGGGCATGTGGATGTGCACGTCGTGCTTCTCGTGGAAGTCGGCGGCAATACCCAGGCTGCGGGCGCGGCTACGGACCACGGTCTGTGCAGCGGTGATGGATTCGACCATGACATCGCCGAGCGATCCGGTCTTGATCAACTGGCCCTTGCCGGGGATAACCACCGACTCGATGGTCAGCAGCTCGCCACCCACCTGGGTCCAGGCCAGGCCGGTCACCTGGCCGATCTGGTCCTGCTGTTCAGCCAGGCCGTAACGGAACTTGCGAATGCCCAGCAGGTGCTCGAGCTGCTCGCTGGTGACCTTGACCTTCACCTGCTTCTGCCCGGTGTGCTCCTTGACCACCTTGCGGCAGACCTTGGCGATTTGCCGCTCAAGGCCACGCACACCCGCCTCACGGGTGTAGTAACGGATGATGTCGCGAATCGCCGAGACGTCGATCTCCAGCTCTTCCTTCTTCAGTCCGTTGGCCTTGACCTGCTTGGGCGTCAGGTACTTGACCGCGATGTTGATCTTCTCGTCTTCGGTGTAACCCGGCAGGCGGATGACTTCCATCCGGTCGAGCAGCGCCGGCGGAATGTTCATCGAGTTCGAGGTGCACAGGAACATCACGTCCGAGAGGTCGTAATCGACTTCCAGGTAGTGGTCATTGAAATTGTGGTTCTGCTCGGGGTCGAGTACCTCCAGCAGCGCCGACGCGGGGTCACCACGCATGTCGCTGCCCATCTTGTCGATCTCGTCGAGCAGGAACAGCGGGTTGCGCACACCCACCTTGGTCATCTTCTGGATCAGACGACCCGGCATGGAACCGATGTAGGTACGCCGGTGACCACGGATCTCAGCCTCGTCACGCACGCCACCGAGGGCCATGCGAACGAACTTGCGGTTGGTCGCCGAAGCGATCGACTCGGCCAGCGAGGTCTTGCCGACGCCGGGCGGGCCGACCAGGCACAGCACCGGACCGCGGATTTTCTTGACGCGCTTCTGCACCGCGAGGTACTCGAGAATGCGTTCCTTGACCTCTTCCAGGCCATAGTGGTCGGCATCGAGGATTTCCTCGGCCTTGGCCAGGTCCAGGCGTACCTTGCTCTGCGCCTTCCACGGTACCTGCACGAGCCAGTCGAGGTAGGAGCGGACAACGGTGGCCTCGGCCGACATCGGCGACATCTGCTTGAGCTTGTTCAGCTCGGCCTGGGCCTTGGCCAGGGCATCCTTGGGCAGGCCAGCCGCTTCGATGCGCTTTTTCAGCTCTTCGACTTCGTTGTGGCCTTCGTCACCGTCGCCGAGCTCTTTCTGAATGGCCTTCATCTGCTCATTCAGGTAGTACTCGCGCTGGCTACGCTCCATCTGCTTCTTGACCCGGCCACGGATGCGCTTTTCAACCTGCAGCAGGTCGATTTCGGCGTCCAGCAGGGCCAGTACGTGCTCGACGCGGGTCGACAGATCGACGATCTCGAGGATCTCTTGCTTCTGCTCGATCTTCAGCGCCATGTGCGCGGCCATGGTGTCGACCAGACGCCCTGGTTCTTCGATGCTGTTCAGCGAAGACAGCACTTCGGCCGGGACCTTCTTGCCCAACTGCACGTACTGCTCGAATTGCGACAGCAGGGTGCGCACGAACACTTCCGATTCGCGCTCGGCGGCATCGGTTTCGTCGATCAGGGAGACTTCGGCACGGATGTGCCCTTCTACTTCGCTGAACCGCTCGACGGCACCGCGTTGCTCACCCTCGACCAGCACCTTGACGGTGCCATCGGGCAGCTTGAGCAGTTGCAAGACGGTCGCGACGGTGCCGACCCGGTACAGGGCATCTTCGCCTGGATCGTCGTCGGCTGGATTCTTCTGGGCCAGCAGGAGGATCTGCTTTTCGCCCGTCATCGCCGCCTCGAGGGCTTCGATTGACTTTTCACGCCCCACAAACAGCGGGATGACCATGTGCGGATAAACAACGACATCGCGCAATGGCAAGAGAGGCAAGTCGAGGGTGGTCTTCATGATTTCGCCTCTACAGCGGCCTTATGGCCGGAAACCGGTGGAAATGATGCTTGGACCTAATGTGGGGGCACGCCTGGGAAATTACAAGCGCTTGTATAGGAAAAGCAGAAAGGGGCCCGTAGGCCCCCTCCTGCTTGCAACCAGTACCCAACGTTCGCCTGAATCAGGCGTCGGGAGCGGCCTTGGCTTGCGGCTCGCTGTTCTCGTAGATCAGCAGCGGTTTCGACGTGCCTTCGATGACGCTCTCGTCGATCACCACCTTGCTGACCTCCTTCTGCGAAGGAATCTCGTACATGGTGTCGAGCAGCACGCCTTCGAGGATCGAACGCAGGCCACGGGCGCCAGTCTTGCGCTCCAGGGCCCTGCGTGCAACGGCCTTGAGGGCATCACTGCGGAACTCGAGGTCCACGCTTTCCATCTCGAACAGCTTGGCATACTGCTTGGTCAAGGCGTTCTTCGGCTCGGTGAGGATTTGCATCAGCGCCGCCTCATCCAGCTCGTCGAGGGTCGCCAGGACCGGCAGACGGCCGACGAACTCGGGGATCAGGCCAAACTTGACCAGATCGTCCGGCTCGACTTCGCGCAGCGATTCACCGACCTTCTTGCCCTCTTCCTTGCTGCGCACTTCGGCGCCAAAACCGATGCCACCCTTGGTGGAGCGGTTCTGGATGACCTTTTCCAGTCCCGAGAAGGCGCCACCGCAGATGAACAGGATATTGCGGGTGTCGACCTGCAGGAATTCCTGTTGCGGGTGCTTGCGACCGCCCTGCGGCGGTACGGAAGCCACGGTGCCTTCGATCAGCTTCAGCAACGCCTGCTGCACGCCTTCGCCCGAGACATCACGGGTAATGGACGGGTTGTCCGACTTGCGCGAGATCTTGTCGATCTCGTCGATGTAGACAATGCCCATCTGGGCCTTTTCCACGTCGTAGTCGCACTTTTGCAGCAGTTTCTGAATGATGTTCTCGACGTCCTCACCCACATAACCGGCTTCGGTCAGGGTGGTGGCGTCGGCAATGGTGAACGGTACATTCAACAGGCGTGCAAGGGTTTCGGCGAGCAGGGTCTTGCCCGAGCCAGTAGGCCCGATAAGCAGGATGTTGCTCTTGCCGAGTTCGACTTCGTCACCCTTCTTGTCACGCTGGTTCAGGCGCTTGTAGTGGTTGTACACCGCTACGGACAGCACCTTCTTGGCGCGCTCCTGACCAATCACGTACTGGTCCAGGATGCCGCTGATTTCTTTCGGCGAAGGCAATTTGTGCGCGCTGCTCTCGGCCTGGGCTTCCTGCACCTCCTCACGGATGATGTCGTTGCACAGGTCGACGCACTCGTCGCAGATAAATACCGAGGGCCCGGCAATCAGTTTGCGCACTTCGTGCTGGCTTTTGCCGCAGAAGGAGCAATAAAGCAATTTGCCGCTGTCCTCGCCGTTACGGGTGTCAGTCATTCGATCGATCCAATCCGGTAGGCTTGCAACACAAGATGAAGGCAATTGCGGGCTTTTTCAAGTCCGCAGGTAGGCGCTTTCGGCGCCTACCTGCTCTGGCACCTAGGTTCAGGAGACCAGTTGCCGCTTGTCGTAGACCGAGTCGATCAGGCCGTACTCGGCCGCGCGCGAGGCGCTCATGAAGTTGTCACGCTCGGTGTCGCGTTTGATGGTCTCAAGCTCCTGGCCGGTGTGGTAGGCCAGCAGCTCGTTCAGGCGCGCCTTGATATTGAGAATTTCCTGGGCGTGGATCTCGATATCGGTGGCCTGGCCCTGGAAGCCGCCCAGCGGCTGGTGAATCATCACGCGCGAGTTCGGCAGGCAGTGGCGCTTGCCCTTGGCACCTGCGGCCAAGAGGAAGGCGCCCATGCTGCAGGCCTGACCGATGCAGATGGTCGAGACGTCTGGCTTGATGAACTGCATGGTGTCGTAGATCGACATGCCAGCAGTGACCGAGCCGCCTGGGGAGTTGATGTACAGATGGATGTCCTTGTCCGGGTTTTCCGCTTCAAGGAACAGCAGCTGCGCCACTACCAGGTTGGCCATGTAGTCCTCTACCGGGCCAACCAGGAAGATCACACGCTCCTTCAACAGGCGCGAGTAGATGTCGTAGGCACGTTCGCCACGGGCGGACTGCTCGATAACCATCGGGACCAGGCCGCCTGCGGCCTGGATGTCAGAGCTCTGCTGAATATAAGAATTGCGGGACATGTCCTGCGCTCACTCCCAAATAGTCATGGCTTGAATACGCACAAGCCAGCGCGAAGGCTGGCTTGTGGGGGTTTCCTACGAGAGAAACGTATTACTCAGCTTCGGCAGGCGCCTGTACTGGCTTTACGGCATCTTCGTACGAGACCGATTTGTCGGTCACAGTCGCTTTCTGCAGAACAGTATCTACAACTTGTTCTTCCAGCACAACCGAACGGACTTCGTTCAGCTGCTGGTCGTTCTTGTAGTACCAGGAGATGACCTGCTCAGGCTCTTGGTAAGCCGAAGCCATTTCCTCGATCATCTCGCGAACCTTGGCGTCGTCCGGCTTCAGCTCGAACTGCTTGACCACTTCAGCGACGATCAGGCCCAGCACCACACGGCGCTTGGCTTGCTCTTCGAACAGCTCGGCCGGCAGTTGCTCAGGCTTGATGTTGCCACCGAACTGTTGAACAGCCTGCACGCGCAGACGGTTGACTTCGTTCTCCAGCAGGGCCTTGGGCACTTCGATCGGGTTGGCGGCCAGCAGACCGTCCATGACCTGGTTCTTGACCTTGGTCTTGATCGCCTGGCGCAGCTCACGCTCCATGTTCTTGCGAACTTCAGTGCGGAAACCTTCCAGGGTCGATTCCTTGATGCCGAACTGGGCGAAGAATTCTTCGTTCAGCTCTGGCAGCTGAGGGGCCGACACGCTGTTGACGGTGATGGTGAACTCGGCGGCCTTGCCGGCCAGGTCCAGGTTCTGATAGTCCTCAGGGAAGGTCACGTTGACAACGCGCTCTTCGCCCGCCTTGGCGCCAACCAGGCCGTCTTCGAAGCCTGGGATCATGCGGCCGGAGCCCAGTACCAGCTGGGTGCCCTTGGCCGAACCACCGGCGAAGGCTTCGCCGTCGATCTTGCCGACGAAGTCGATGTTGACCTGGTCGTCTTTCTCGGCGGCGCGCTCGACGGCCTCGAAGCGGACGTTCTGCTTGCGCAGCACTTCCAGCATGTTGTCCAGGTCGGCATCGGCCACTTCGGCGCTCAGGCGCTCGACCTTGATCGACTCCAGACCAGCAACGGTGAACTCAGGGAATACTTCGAAGATGGCGACGAATTCCAGGTCCTTGCCCTTTTCGAAGGACTTCGGCTCAACGGCCGGAGCACCAGCCGGGTTCAGCTTCTGCTCGACGATGGCTTCGTAGAAGGAAGCCTGAACCAGGTCACCGAAGGCTTCCTGACGGGCATCGGCTTCGAAACGCTGGCGGATCACGCTCATCGGCACTTTGCCTGGGCGGAAGCCCGCGACCTTGGCGCGCTTGGCAGTCTGCTGCAGACGCTTGTTGACTTCGTTCTCGACGCGCTCGGCCGGAACGGCGATGGTCATGCGGCGCTCGAGAGCGGAAGTGTTTTCAACAGAAACTTGCATGGATATTCCTCGTTGCACAGACGTTAGCCGGCGATAGCCCGACTCCAGAATCAAGGGCAAGCATTCTAGTGAGTCACGCAGCAGAAGTCACCCCACTCGGGACGACGGGAAACTACGCCGGTCGATTAGCTTCAAAGGCCCGCACGGCGTGCCGCCGGACCTCTTTATATAAGTAAGCTGCACAGCGCTTCAGGCGACGCGCAGCCGAAACACCTTGTCAAACAACTGCAGCCTGCGAAAACGCCCTTATTCCGGGTCGATTTCGTTGAACTGACAGTACTCTTCCCACTCCATGCCCAGCGCCTCGGCCACTTCGCGATGGGTTTCCAGGCGCATGGCCTGAAGCTGCTCGGGGCTTTCGGCGATCAGATGCAGCGCCAGCTCCCAGGGCTGGATGCCCTGCTCATCGGCTGCATCCTCGAATGCCCACTCGATCTGCTGGGCCTGCTCGCGCGCATCGAGCTCGCGGATTTCTTCGAGCAGTTGCGGGTTCGCTTCGGCAAACCGCTGCAGCGCCAGGGCCTGGCGGGCTTCTTTAGCAATCATGGGGCAATTCCTCTACCGGCCTACGGACCGGCGTTTCAACCGGCTGAAATCTATCAGCTTTTATTGGGGTGCCACCAGAGGATTACAAGGGGGATTGTGCGGTGGCAGCGATGCGCTCGCCTTGAGGATTGCGCAGATGCGCAAATCGAGCGCCGCCCGCGCGGCGCATCGCGAGCAAGCTCGCTCCTACATTTGTTGCAACGTACCTATGTCTGATAGGCCATGGTTGTCAGCCTTG
>NZ_AKJC01000261.1 GCF_000282535.1 Pseudomonas sp. GM84
CATACTGGCCGTTGACCTGCAGGTTCAACTGACCGATGGCCGAGGTCGAGGTGTCATTGCCGGCACGCACCCCGACCACATACTGGCCGTCGCTGCGGGTGTCGGCACCGACCACGTCGTTGTACATCACGTTGCCGCGTACCACATCGCCCTTGGCCACGCTGACGTAATCATCATGGGCCTGCGGCAGGTCGTCGACAATGGTCACCTGCACGCTGCCAGTCGCCTGGCTGCCGTCGATATCCTGGGCGATCACCTGGAACTGCTCGGTGATGCCGTTGCTGCCCTCGCCGACGGGGTGCTGTTCGTTGTCCAGCAGGGTGTAGCTGTAGCTCACCACGCCGGTGCTGGGGTCGTAGCCGGTAATCGTCAGGGTGTTGCCTTCAGGGGTGACGATCGATTGCGGGAAGCCCACCGCCACGCCACCGCTGACCACACTGATGCCACCCACGCTCAGGCTCTGCAGGCCGTCTGGCGCAGTGACCTTGAACGTGCCTTGCTGGGTCAGGGCGCTGGCATCGGGTGCACTGCCGTCGTGCAGGTTCTTCTCGTAGACGGTCAGGCGGCCACCTTGGGCGTCCAGACCGTCGATTTGCACCCCGTCGTCGAGGTTGCGGATGTTCAGGGTCAGGGTCGCGCTGCTGGTGTCGCCGTCGGCATCCTTGATGGTGTAGGTGAAGGTTTCCACCCCATGGCCGCCGCCGCCCAGGTGCTTGAAGCCCGGGTCGCTGGTGTTCAGGGTATAGGTGTAGGAACCGTCCGCGGCCAGCACCAGCGTACCGTAGGTGCCGGTGTAGGTGCCGGCTATCACCGGGCCTCCCGGTACCCGGTCGGCACCCTGGATGTCATTGCCCAGCACATTACCGGTCAACTCGGTGTGCTGCTCGCTGGCGTTGACCGGGTTGCTGTCATCCACGGCCCTGGGCACGTCGTCGCGAATGCTGATTTGCAGCGTGCCTTGGGCCACATCGCCGTCGCTGTCGCTGACCAACACCGGCAGGTATTCGTTCAGCGAATTGGTCCCGGCGCCATCGGCATGCTGCTCGGCACCGGTCAGGGTGTAGCTGTAGGTCACCACGCCGGTCGCCGGGTCGAAGCCCGTGATGACCAGGGTATTGCCAAGGCCCGTGGTGATCGACTGGCCAACACCGGTGACTACACCGCCCGTCACCACGTTGATGCCACCCACGCTGAGGTTGAACACACCGTCCGGCGCCAGCACGGTGAAGCTGCCGTGCTGGGTCAGGGCAGCCGGGTTGCTCGCCGAACCCAGGGGCAGGTTGGCCTCGTTCAGCTCCGAGCCACCTGGGGTGAGCTGCAACTCAACCGGGTGGTCTGGGTCGACAGGTGTCACCGGAGGATTGGGGTCCACGGGTGGATTGGGATCGATAGGGGGATTGGGGTCTACCGGCGGATTGGGATCGCCAGGCGGATTGGGCTGGCCAGGCGGCAAGCCGCCGTCGGGCCCGGTGCCCTCCCCGTTGCCATCGCCGCCATTGTCGATACCTGGGCCTGGCAGGTTGCTGCCCTGGTCGTTTCGCAGGTCACCGACATAGCGATTGGCAAGCTCCGGGATGCCATTGAAGCCCGCCGTCGGGAAGCCCACCACCGGATCGACATGGGCCCCCACTTCACTCAGCATCACGAAACTGTGCCCGCCTCCCAGTGCACCCGGAGCGCCGGTACCACTGGGCCCGGCAGCAGTCGCTTCACCCGCTTCGCTGGGGTCGGCACCCGCGGCAATCGCCTGCTGGATGCGTTCCACATCACTCAGTTGCGCCTGGCTTGGCGGTCCGTCCTGGGCCTGTGCAGGGGTGGCCTGGCTGGCCAGCAGGTCCGGGGTCATCTGCAGGCTGCTGTCACGCCCCAGCGTCAATTCGGCGCCGCTCTGCAAGTGCACCGCCACCGCGCCTGCGGCACCGGTCTGCAACTGCTCGCCCGCGAACAGGCGATCGCCTTCGATCAAGGGACGGCGGCTACCGTCGCTGCCAATGGCAAAAACCTCACCAATCACCTTGCTGACCACACCGACCAACTTCGCCATGACACACGCCTCCCCTAACCGACTGGCTTGTTCAGCCAATGAAATCGCGGGTGGGGCGGCAGCGCCTGGAGTTGCGACTGTCTCAACGGTGAGAATCGTTCTCTCAAGCTACTACTTTGGCGATAGGACTAATGTAATTTGGCCATCAAAACCTGCCAAATTTTTGTCGCCAAATTCCGCTTTCACCACTTCATCCCGCGTCCTTAGCCGTAAAAAATCTGGAACTCTCTCGGAAGCTTGAAAACCGCGTCTTCCAGCGGCTTCCAAATTTACTTGAATGAAACAATGTCTTGGTTTCGATAGACCGCATAAGTTTTTTTTCGCATATGTCTTATGAAGAAATCTTCTTAGCTCGCGCGTTAAATGTTCTTAGCTCTGTTGTTACAAACATGAAACGGTTTGAACAATAAATATCGTCATTTTTTTGGCGAATGCAGGAACTTTTGAGATCAGGGAGAAGTACCCCATGCGCGTATTCAACCCCATCACCAGCGCAGTGCTGTTGGCCATGGCGTGCGCCAACGTTCAGGCGATGTCACTCAACGAAGCCGTCCAGAACGCTGTGGACCATCACCCGGAAATCAGCGCCAGCCGTAACAACCGGCTGTCGGCCGACGAAGATGTGAAATTTGCGCGTGGCGGGTACTACCCAACGGTCGACCTGGTTGCCGGCTACGGCCGCCAGCGCTCGGACAACATCAACACCCGCCGCCTGAACCCCGACGGCACCACCGACCACAACAAGGAAACCCTCAACTACACCCAGTCGGAGCTGCGCCTGCGGCAGATGCTGTTCGACGGGTTCAACACCCCCAATGAAGTCGGCCGCACCGAAGCCGTGGTCAATTCGCGCGCCTACTACACCCAGGCCACCGCCGAAACCGTAGCCCTGCGCGCCATCGAGGTGTACCTCGAAGTGCTCAAGCGCCGCGAACTGGTGACCCTGGCCAAGAACAACCTGCAAGCCCACCTGCGGGTCAACGACCAGATCGGCCTGCGCAGCGAGCGGGGGGTCGGCAGCACCGCCGACCTCGACCAGTCCCGTGCCCGTCGCGCGCTGGCCGAAAACAACCTGGATACCGCCGAAGTCGACCTGGCCGACGCCGAAGCCAACTTCTACAGCGTCGTCGGGCGCATGCCCGACGAGCTGGATACCCCGGTCACCATCAAGGGCGAAGTGCCTACCGGCCTCGACCTGGCGCGCCAGGGCATGCTGGAAAACAACCCATACCTGAAATCGGCCCAGGCCGACGTCAACGCCGCCGAGCAGCAGTACGAAGTGGCCAAGTCGCCCTTCTACCCGCGTCTGGATGCGGTGCTGGCCACGGGCGCCAACAACAACATCGGCGGCGAGAAAGGCCACAGCAACAACGATTGGCAAGCCGGTGTCGAACTCAGTTACAACCTGTTCCGCGGTGGCAGCGACAAGGCCCGCCTGCAATCCGACGCGCACAAGATCAACCAGGCCATGGACATCCGCAACAACGCCCTGCGCGAGCTGACCGAAAACCTCAGCCTGGCCTGGAACGCCATGAACAACGCGCGCAAGCAGACCCCGACCGCCCGCGAATACGCCGAAACCACCCAACGTGTGCGTGCGGCCTACCAGGACCAGTTCGGCCTCGGCCAGCGAACCCTGCTCGACTTGCTCGACAGCGAAAACGAGCTGTACAACGCCAACCGCCGCTACACCGAAGTGCGTTACACCGAGGAGTATTCGATGTACCGGGTGCTGGCGACCATGGGTGAGCTGCTGAGCAAACAACGCATCTCGCTGCCACCGGAAGCCATCGCCCAGAGTGAAGTACGCAACCAGGCGAAGCTGCCCGACATGCGCTAAACGCCAGGCGTCACACCCCATCCACCGAGGCGGGAGTAGTTCATCGTGACCAGTATGCAAAGCGCGCAGCCGCGCCCCGATGTCGATGACCCGCTGCTCGATGGCTTGCTGATCCTGTGCCGCCTGCATGGCTGCCCGGCCAGCCGCACCAGCCTCAGCAGCGGGCTGCCCTTGGCCCAGCAGCGCCTGAGCGCAGACCTGCTGCCCAGGGCGGCGGCCCGTGCCGGCTTGCAAGGGCGCGTGCTGGCGCGTGAACTGGAAGCCATCTCCGCGCTCAACCTGCCCGTGCTACTGCTGCTCAACAATGGCCGCAGCGCTGTGCTGCAGCGCTGGGGTGAAGATGGACGGGCGCTGATCCTGCCCTGCGAGGCCGGCGGTGGCGAGCAGTGGATCGAACGTGAGGCGCTGGCCCAGGCCTACACCGGGCACGCCCTGTTCGCACGGCCACGGCATACCCTGGAGAACCTGCGCTCGCCGTTGCTGCCACGGGTCGACGCCTGGTTCCGCGACACCCTGCGCCATTCCCGCTGGCTGTATGGCGATGCCCTGCTGGCCAGCCTGCTGATCAACCTGCTGGGCCTGATGGTGCCGCTGTTCGTCATGCAGACCTACGACCGCGTCGTGCCCAACCAGGCGCTGTCGACCTTGTGGATGCTGGTCGCCGGCCTGTTCATCGGCACCGCTTTCGAGTTGGTGCTGCGCATGGTCCGCGCGAATTTGCTGGACCAGGCCGGCAAGAAGACCGACCTGATCCTCTCCGCCACCCTCTTCGAACGCATCACCGGCATGGCCATGAAGGCCAAGCCCGCCACCATCGGCGGCTTCGCCCAGAGCATTCATGACTTCCAGGGCCTGCGCGAATTCCTTACCGCCGTGACCCTGACCAGCATCATCGACCTGCCTTTCGTAGCCCTCATGCTGCTGGTGATCGGCCTGCTGGGCGGCTGGCTGGTGCTGATCCCGCTGATCGCCTTCCCGCTGGCGGTGGGCTTCGCCCTGCTGATCCAGGCACGCCTGCGCGATACCGTGCAGAAAAGCCTGAGCCTCGGCGCGGTACGCCAGGCGCTGTTGATCGAAACCCTCGGCGGCCTGGAAACCCTCAAGGCCTGCGGCGCCGAGAGCGAGCGCCAGTACCAGTGGGAACACACCAACGGCGCCATCGCCCGGCTCGACGCCCACGCCCGCAACCTGTCGTCGCTGGCCAGCAACGGCACCTTGTTCATCCAGCAGTTCTGCGGCATGGCGACCATCGTCGCCGGGGTGTACAGCATCATCGCCGGCAACCTCAGCGTCGGCGCCCTGGTCGCCAGCTACATGCTCGGCAGCCGCGTGCTGGCACCGCTTGGCCAGATCGCCGGGCTGATCACCCGTTACCAGCAGGCGCAATTGACCATGCGCAGTACCGACGCGCTGATGGCCTTGCCCCAGGAACGCCAGACCGAGCAGCAGGCCCTGGAGCACACCACGCTCAAGGGCGGCCTGGCCCTGAGCCATGTCAGCTTCCGTTACCCGGGGCAGACCAGCCCGGCACTGCAGGACGTGAACCTGACGATCAAACCCGGCGAGCGAATCGGCATCATCGGCCGCAGCGGTTCGGGCAAGAGCACCCTGGGCCGCTTGCTGATGGGTTTCCATCACCCGGACGAAGGCCAGGTCCTGCTGGACAACCTCGACCTGCGCCAACTGGATATCGCCGACCTGCGCAGCCAACTCGGCTACGTTGCCCACGACCTGCCGCTGCTGGCCGGCAGCCTGCGCGACAACCTGACCCTGGGCGCCCGCCACGTCAGCGATGCGCGCATGCTCGAAGTGGCCGAACTGACCGGCGTCAGCGAGCTGGCCCGGCAGCACCCGCACGGCTTCGACCGCCCGGTGGGCGAGCGCGGCCAGCTGCTTTCCGGCGGCCAGCGCCAGGCCGTGCTACTGGCCCGCGCGCTGCTGCTGGAGCCGCCGATCCTGATCCTCGACGAACCCACCAGCCACATGGACAACAGCAGCGAAGAGCAACTGCGCCAACGCCTGTCGACCTGGGTGCCGGGCAAGACCCTGCTGCTGGTCACCCACCGCACCTCGATGCTCAACCTGGTGGATCGGCTGCTGGTGCTGGACAACGGCAAGATCGTCGCCGACGGGCCGAAGGATGCCGTCATCGACGCCTTGCGCAAGGGCCGCATTGGCGCGGCGTTGTAAAACTGATGCAGAAAGACGCCCAGAAACCTCTGTGGGAGCCGGCTTGCCGGCGATGCAGTCACCGCGGTGCATGGCCCCGGCTTCGCCGGTGATCGCCGGCAAGCCGGCTCCCACAGGAATCGCGTCAGTTTTTAGAAATTGAGCAAGACAGTTGCTCCCACAACCGGCCCCGCTGAGTCATTCAGTTATGTGCTGTTCTATGAGAGTTAGGCCATGACCCCAAGCCATAGCGTGCGCAGTTCCCACACAGGCTCCGACAAACGCGCCGAGCGCGACTACATGCCGGAACTGGCCGGCGCCACCCTGCAGGATTCGCCGCGCCTGTCGCGCCTGACGGTATGGCTGGCGGCGGCGCTGCTGCTGGTGGCGCTGGCCTGGGCCAGCCTGGCGGTGCTCGACGAAGTGACCGTTGGCGAAGGCAAGGCGATCCCGTCGAGCAAGGTTCAGGTGGTGCAGAACCTTGAAGGCGGGATCGTGACCGAGATTTTCGTGCGCGAGGGGCAAATGGTCGAAAAAGGCGCCACGCTGTTGCGCCTGGACGACACCCGGTTCAAGTCCAACAAGGGCGAAAGCGAGGCCGATCGTTATGCCTTGACCGCCCAGGTGGAGCGGCTGTCAGCAGAATCCGAAGGCCGCCCCTTCGTGCTCTCCGACGAAGTGCGCGCCAAGGCCCCCCAGGTGGCCGAGGACGAGACCGCCCTGTACGACTCGCGCCAGCGCCGGCTGGCCAGTGAAAAGCAGACCCTCAACGAACAGCTGCGCCAGAAGACCCAGGAACTGGCCGAATTTCGCTCCAAGGTCGATCAATATCGCTCCGCTGTTGGCTTGCTGCAGCAGGAGCTGGACATGTCAGCGCCGCTGGTGAGCAAGGGTGCCGTTTCGCCGGTGGAGATCCTGCGCCTCAAGCAGCGGACGGTCGAAGCCCGCGGTCAGCTCAACGCCACCAGCCTGGCCATCCCCCGCGCCGAGGCGGCGGTGGCGGAGATCCGCAGCAAGATCCAGGAGTCCGACGCGAGCTTCCGCTCGGATGCGGCCAAGGATCTCAACGAGAAGCGCACAGAGCTGTCGAAGATCACCGCCACCAGTATCGCCATCGACGACCGGGTCAACCGCACCACGGTGGTGTCGCCGGTACGCGGTATCGTCAAGTTGCTCAAGGTCAACACCATCGGCGGCGTGGTGCAGCCGGGCAGCGACCTGGTGGAGATCGTGCCGATCGAGGACAACCTGCTGATCGAGGCCAAGGTGCGGCCGCAGGATGTGGCGTTTCTGCACCCGGGGCAGCCGGCGATGGTCAAGTTCAGTGCCTATGACTACACCATCTATGGCGGGTTGAAGGCCAAGCTCGAGTTGATCGGTGCCGACACCGTCACCGATGACAAGGGCAATGCGTTCTACCTGATCCAGGTGCGGACCGACAAGAACCACTTGGGGGGGGATAACAAACCGCTGCTGATCATCCCGGGGATGGTGGCCACGGTGGATATCATCACCGGGCAGAAGAGTGTGCTGGATTACCTGCTCAAGCCGGTGCTGAAGGCGCGTACCGAGGCACTGCGCGAGCGCTGAACGGTCTGTACCGACCTCTTCGCGGGGCAAGCCCGCTCCCACAAGGGGGCGTAGTTCTCAAGAACTGTGGTGAACCTGTGGGAGCGGGCTTGTCCCGCGAAAGGGCCAGAACAGAACGCCCTGGAATTCAACCCTCACCGTGATTGCGCTCGAACATTTCCACCCCCATGGCCCTGATCTGCCCCTCGATCAACGCCTCGAACGGCCGCAGCAAGTCATCGAAACACGCCGGCTGTTCGAGCACATTCAACGCCTGCACCACCGCCTCGATAGTCGACACCGCCCCCGGCTCCGGCGCCTTGCGCAGGCGGTAGCGTGACGGTGCGATCTGCGCCAGCGTGACCTTCGGCAGCGCCTCCAGCAACGGATTCACGTACAACAATTTACGCGCTTTGCGCCAGGTGCCGTCGGGGACGATCAATAGCAATGGCGTGTCGTCCGCTTTGCCATAGGCCGTCAGCACTTGCGCCTGATCGCCCGGAAACAGCAGCACTGGCCGATAACCCGGCGTGGCCAGCAGCTCGCCGAGGTCTTCGAACACTTCGCCGATGCGCAACTCGGCGTTCACCAGGCCAAGTGCGGCCAGGCGGGCGGTATTCAGGGCATGGGCGGTTTCACTGGGGTGCTGCAGCAGGACGACGCGGGTGCGGCTGTCGAGCGAGGGGATCAGTGGGCAGAGGCAGTGGTCGAGTGGGCGCTGGCAGCGCTCGCAGCGGGGTCTTGGCATGGGGTTCTCCGTTGGCGGAGGGATTTTGCCATATGCCGGAATTTTCGGCCCGCTTTGCGGCCCCATCGCCGGCAAGCC
>NZ_AKJC01000262.1 GCF_000282535.1 Pseudomonas sp. GM84
AAGCCCGCTCCCACAGAACCCTTATCCTCCTTGAGGTCGATGCTGAATCCGTGGCAGCCGGTTTGCAGGCAGTCGCGTCAGAAGGCTCTGTGCCCCTTGTCCAATTGCTCATCCACCAGTGCCCGCCCATGGGCCAGCGACACATGCTGGGCATTTTCCAGGTCGGAGAAGAACTTCATCGGCATCGGGATGCGCTTGCTGGTATGCCCTTCAGGATCGGTGATCAGGCAGCCGGCGGCATAGGGCAGGGGAGAGTCGGGATGGGGCATCACGCTGGCGGTGATGGTGTGGTCGCGGTATTCACAGTGAAGAGATTGCATCGTCCTTACCTCGCTGTGGCGTATGAAGCGGTTACCTTCATATACCACAGCGAGTGGCCAGGAGTTCCCGGCCCGACGAGCGCGAGCCGATGAACGATCAGCCCTTGAGTTCGGCTGGCTGGATCACTTCGACCCAGTAGCCGTCCGGGTCCTTGATGAAGGCCAGGTGGTTCATGCGACCGTCGGCCAGGCGCTTCTGGAACGGCACGTTCAGCGCCTCGAAGCGGGCACAGGCTTCGCGCACGTCAGGCACGGAAATGCAGATATGGCCAAAGCCGCGCGGGTCGCTGTTGCCGTTGTGGTAGGCAAACTCAGGGTCGTTTTCAGTGCCGTGGTTGTGGGTCAGCTCCAGTACGCCCGGGATGGACTTCATCCACTGGTGGCGCTCGGCGTCGTCGGCGGGGACTTGCGCCGGGTCGACCAGGGCCAGGAAGTACAGGCTGAAGGCCGCTTCCGGGAAATCACGTTTGTCGACCAGGCGGAAACCCAGCACGCGGGTGTAGAAGTCCAGCGATTTCTCGATGTCCTTGACCCGCAGCATGGTGTGGTTGAAGACGAACTGGGCGGTGGCGGCGTCAGGTTGGGCGGTAACGCCCGGCAGGGTGTGCAGATCGTGCAGGCTCATGGGTACTCCAGAGACGTGGCTGGCGGCGGGGCCAGCAAAACAGACAGGAGGGCCATGATACGGCAGTGAAGCGATTGCGCAAATGAAAGCGCCCTGCACGAGGCAGGGCGCTGAAATAGAGGCCCGCATGTGCGGGCGCGTGGGGTCGCTAGTCCTTTAGCTGTCTCGATACTGGGCCAGCGGTTGTGAAAAAAGTGTGAAGCTGGCGTTGACGTTTCATCAGCGTACCCAGCGTTCCACCGTGGCGGCGCCGTACTGTTCTTTCCAGGCCTTGAGGCCGCGGTGGTTACCACCTTTGGTTTCGATCAGCTCGCCGGTATGCGGGTTTTCGTACACTTTCACCACGCGCGGGCGGCGCTGTTGTTTCGGCGCACTGGAGGCGCCGCGCGTCGCGGCTTTCGGGTCGAGGATGGCGATGATATCGCGCAGACTCTTGTCATAGCTTTTCATCAGGCCGACTAGTTTCTGCTCGAATTCGATTTCGCGTTTGAGGCCGGCATCCTTTTTCAGCGCCTCCAGTTGTGCCATTTGTTCCTGGAGCGCTTTTTCGGCAGCACGAAACTCTGCAAGTCTGGACACTGTAATCACTCCTGTACGTCTTCCGTGGCAGGGCGTGACGAACATTGATAAGGCATAAACGCCGGCCACGCGGGTGGGTCTAACTGTTCGCTGATATCGAGTGTAGTCACTTGTCGGGCACCGGTAAACCGCTAACTTTTTAGTGTAATTCGGGAACTTTGCTAGTTTTTCGAGCGGTAAATTCGAAGCGTTTTCCAGGCGCGGCCATTGAGTTTTAGACCATGGTCCAATAGCACGTACTAGAGCGTTTGCGCGATCATTTCAGATGATGGTTGGCGATTGTTCGACCCTCCCGCATCCGCGCCGCCTTGTTCGGCGCGGATTTGTTTTTTGCCTTTCTTCTGGATGTTCCCTCGCATGTTTGCCCCTTTCCCTCTCGCCCCCGGGCGCCGTGTTGCCGGCCTGTTGCTGTTGTGTGCCGGTGCCCAGGCCCAGGCCGCTGGTTTCCTTGAAGACAGTACTGCCAAGGTCGAAGCGCGCACTGTCTATTTCAACCGGGATTTTCGTGACGGCCATAGCAGTTCCAGTCAAGGCGCGTCGAAGCGTGAAGAAGCGGCACAAGGTTTCATTCTGAATCTGCAGTCCGGTTATACCCAAGGCCCGGTCGGCTTTGGTGTCGATGCATTGGGCATGTTCGGTTTCAAACTCGACTCCAGCCCGGCAGACAGTAACAGCGGCTTGTTGCCTTCTTCCGGCCATGACCCACGCCACTCTGCCGACCAATACGCGAAGATGGGCCTGGCGGCCAAGGTCAAGGTATCCCAGACCGTATTGAAATACGGATCGTCGATGCCGGATGTTCCGCTGTTGAAGTACAACGATGGCCGTCTGCTGCCAACCATGTTCCACGGCGCCCTGTTGACGTCCGAAGAAATTCGCGACCTCAAGTTCACCCTGGCCCGGTTCAACCAGTACACCGCACGGGATTCCAGCGACCGCCAGGACCTTCGCGTGCACTGCAAGAACAAGCGTTATGCCTGCAACATCGAGGCCGATCATTTCGATCTGGCGGGCCTGGACTACCGCTTCAGTGAGCGCTTCAGCGCCCAGTACCAGGTCGGCGAGCTGGAAAACATCTACCGCCAGCACTTCCTGGGCTTCGTCGCCAACCAGCCACTGCCGACCGGCAGCCTGTCGGCCGACCTGCGGCTGATCAAGAGTGATGATATCGGCAACGCCCATGCAGGTGAGATCGACCACCGTGCCTTCAGCGGCATGCTCGGCTACAGCCTGGGCGGCCACAAGGTCAGTGCCGGCTGGCAGCGCATGTACGGCGAAAGCGCCATGCCTTACCTGGATGGCACCAACCCGTACCTGGTCAACTATGCTCAGGTCAACGACTTCGCCGCTGCCCAGGAACGCTCCTGGCAATTGCGTTATGACTATGACTTCAAGGCGCTCGGTGTACCTGGCCTGACGTTCTTCACCCGCTACATCAACGGTGACCACATCAAGGTCCCGGGCAGCAACGCCGAAGGCAAGGAATGGGAACGCGACACCGAGTTCAAGTACCAGGTGCAGAGCGGCACGTTCAAAGATGTCAGCGTGCGCCTGCGTAACTCCACCTACCGCAGCAACTACGAGCAGTGGGCGCGGGACATGGACGAGACTCGGGTCATCGTCAGCTACAACTTCTCGATCTTCTGAGGTCGTTTTTGCCAAACCCCGGCGGCCGGCCGACAATGGCCGCTGGTTCTCCTCCAGGGTCAGGCGATGAAAGAGCTGCTGCTGATCGGTATCGGCCCGGGTGACCCACGGCAGGTCACTTATGAAGCTGTGGAGGCACTGCGGCGTGCCACGGTGTTTTTCGTGCTCGACAAAGGGGCCGATAAGGACCAGCTGGTACGTTTGCGCAAGGCCATCCTCGAGCGCTACCGGCCTGGAGGCGGTTATCGCCTGGTGCAGGTCGCAGACCCACGGCGCGATGCCGAGGCCGTCGACTATGTCGAAGCGGTGCATGACTGGCATCGCCAGCGGGCCGCCCTGTACGCCCGCCTGATCAGCGAAGAAATGCGCGCCGAGGACATCGGCGCTTTTCTGCTGTGGGGCGAGCCGGGCTTGTATGACAGCACCCTGCGCATGCTTGACCTGGTCCGCGAACGGGGCGTCGCGCTGCGCCTGCAGGTGATTCCCGGCATCAGCAGCGTGCAGGCGCTGGCAGCCCGGCACCAGATTCCACTCAACCGTATCGGCGAGCCGCTGACCGTGCTGCCCGGGCGTCGCCTGGCCGAGCAGGGTGTGATCGACAACGTGGTGGTGATGCTCGATGGGCAGTGTGCGTTTGCCGCGCTCGATGATCCTGGGCTGGTGATCTACTGGGGGGCTTACCTGGGAACGGAGGACGAAGTGCTGATTGCCGGGCCTTTGCAGGCGGTCAAGCAGCGCATCGTGCAGGTGCGGGAGGAGGCGAGGGTGCGCAAGGGGTGGATCATGGATACCTACCTGTTGCGGCGGGAGCTGTGATCAGCGGGTGCCTGTACCGGCCCTGTCGCCGGCAAGCCG
>NZ_AKJC01000263.1 GCF_000282535.1 Pseudomonas sp. GM84
GCCGGTGTTCGCGGGACAAGCCCGCTCCCACAGGAATCGCGCCAGCTTTTAGAAATTGAGCAAGACAGTTGCTCCCACAGGGTTTTGTAGGGTCCTTGTGGGAGCCGGCTTGCCGGCGATGAGGCCCTCGACTACAACATCTTCTCCAGGCCGACCGCCTTGCTGACCCAGGCATTGAACCGCCGCCACAGCCCGCCAGGCTCCGACGTCAGCATGTGCCGCTGGCCATTGTCCTCCGTCGCCCAGACCAGCTTGTCATTCACCAGCCTGACCTGATAACTCAGTGCCGGCGCCATACCCTGCATGGCCAGTTCGCGGGTGTATTCGGCCAGTTCCGGGCTGTCCACCAGCACGCCTACCTCGGTGTTCCACAACACCGACCTGGGGTCGAAGTTGAACGAGCCAATGAAGGTCTTGCGCCGGTCGAAGACGATTGCCTTGCTGTGCAGGCTCGAGTCCGAACTGCCGTGGAAGCTCATGCGCCCGGCACTGGGGTCACCCGGCTGGCGGCGCAGCTCGAACAGTTGCACACCATGTTCCAGAAGCGCCCGGCGATAGGGTGCATACCCGCCATGCACCGCCGGCACATCGGTGGCTTCCAGCGAGTTGGTCAACAACTTCACCGAGGTGCCTGCGTCGGCACGGCCCGTCAGGTACAGCAGCCCGGTCTCACCCGGCACGAAGTAGGCCGAAACCAGTATCAGCTCGCGGTGAACGGCGGTCAGGTCCGGTGCCAACTGCTGGCTCATCAGCAATTGCGGATCCGGCTCATCGTCTGCCAGCACCTTGCTGGGTGAATCCCACAACGCCTGGCTGTGGGCCCAGATCAGCTCGTTGCGCCAGACATCCAGGCGTGGCTGTGATTGATAGGCCATCAGGCGGTCATACAGCGCCTTGCGCTGCACCCGCGCCTCGGCCAGCGACACTTCCAGGCGCTGGCGGCTGGCACGCAGGTCGGCAGCGTCCGGCAGACGCCAGAGGAAGTCGCCGATCGGCCGGCTCAGAGCGCTGTTCCAATACTGGTCGAAACCGTGGCCCAGCTGCTCGGCCACGGGGCCCACGCCCAGCAGGTCGATGTCGGTGAAGTTGAGATTGGGTTCGGCATCGAAATACTCATCGCCCAGGTTGCGTCCGCCGACGATGGCCATGCTGTTGTCGACCAGGAACAGCTTGTTATGCATGCGCCGGTGCTGCAGCGACAGGTTGAACA
Organism: Pseudomonas sp. GM84; assembly: GCF_000282535.1. Classification (GTDB taxonomy): domain Bacteria; phylum Pseudomonadota; class Gammaproteobacteria; order Pseudomonadales; family Pseudomonadaceae; genus Aquipseudomonas. The sequence goes on from NZ_AKJC01000263.1 coordinate 1,211, forward strand.
AGCGACCTACGGCCCGCGTGGCGCCTGTGCTGCGCCCCAGTTGCAGCGGGTTGAACACGCGAATCTGGATGTTGGGGTGGGCGTCGAGGGTGCCCATGATGACGTCCAGGCCGTCGCTGGTGGTGTCATCGAGCAGGATGCGTACGCGCACGCCACGGTCGGCGGCACGCAGCAGCTCATGGACCAGGGCCCGAGTGCTCAGGCCGTCATGGACGATGTAGTACTGCAGGTCGATGCTCGCCTGAGCGTTGCGGATCAGCTCGGCGCGGGCACGGAATGCCTCGTTGCTGTTGGGCAGCAGACGGAAACCCGAGCGCCCGCCATAGGGCGCGGCCTGGCGCTGCACCGAGCGGCCGAACGCCGAATCGCTGGCAGGCAGTGCCTGGCTGACTTCGCGGGGCATGTCGATGCTGGCGCAGCCTGCAAGGCCAAGCAGCACCAGCAGCAGAGGCACGGCTCGCTGGAGTGTCAAGGGTGGATCGTCCTGTACAGCAAAGGCCTATGGGGTTGGACCGTGGCGGGCGGCGCAAAGTTACGCCTGGCCGATATCTTCATCCAGTAGACGAAGGGCGGCTTCACCCACCTTGCGCACGGCGGCTTCGATCTGCGGCGTCGGCCGGGAGGCGAAGTTCATGCGCAGGCAGTGACGAAACTTGCCCGAGGCCGAAAAGATGCTGCCTACCGCTATCTGCACGCCCTGCTCCAGTAAAGCCCGATTCAGCCGCAGCGTGTCGAAATGTTCGGGCAACTCCACCCACAGCATGAACCCCCCTTGGGGCCGGCTGACGCGCGTGCCGGGCGGGAAATAGCGGGTCACCCAGTCGCTCATCAGGTCACGCCCACGCTGGTACTGGCTGCGCATGCGCCGCACGTGGGGCTGGTAGTGGCCGCCGGCGATGAAGTCGGCGATGGCCAGTTGCGGCTGGCACGCGGTGCTGCCGGTGCTGATGTACTTCATGTGCAGCACCCGCTCCAGGTAGCGGCCGGGTGCGACCCAGCCGATACGCAGGCCAGGCGCGAGGGTTTTCGAGAACGAGCTGCACAGCAGCACCCGACCGTCTTCGTCGAAGGACTTGAGGGTGCGTGGACGGGGGTAGGTGTAGGCCAGGTCGCCGTACACATCGTCTTCGAGAACCGCCACGTCGTAGCGCTGGGCCAGGCTCAGCAGGGCCTTCTTGCGGGCCTCGGGCATGATGTAGCCGAGCGGGTTGTTGCAGCTCGGGGTGACCTGGATGAGCTTGATCGGCCACTGTTCCAGCGCTAGCGCCAAGGCTTCGAGGCTGATGCCGGTGATCGGGTCGGTGGGAATCTCCAGCGCCTTCATGCCCAAGCCCTTGAGGGTCTGCATGGCGCCGTGGAAGCTGGGTGAATCCACCGCAACGATGTCCCCCGGCTCGCAGACCGCGCGGATGCTGCACGACAATGCCTCGTGGCAGCCCGTGGTCACCACCAGGTCGCTCGGGCCCAGACGGCAGCCGGAATCCAGCATCAGGCGGGCGATCTGTTCGCGCAGGGCAAGGTTGCCGTGGATGTTGTCGTAGTACAGCCCTGGCATGTCCTGGCGGCGACTCAGTTGTGCCAGGCTGCGCAGCAACGGCTTGAGGGTCGGGCTATCGACGTCGGGCATGCCGCGGCCGAGCTGGATCACATCCGGGCGCGGGGTGCTGCGTACCAGTTCCAGTACCTGTTCCCACTGGGAGATATCCACAGGGCGCTGGGCCGGTCGGCTGACGGCGGGAAGGGCAGGGAGCTGGCGGTGGTCGCTGACGAAGTAGCCGGATTTTGGCCGCGGCGACACCATGCCGCTGTCTTCAAGCATGCGGTAGGCCTGCTGCACTGTGCTCAGGCTGACGCCATGTTCCATGCTCAGGGCGCGTACAGAAGGCAGGCGCTGGCCGGGGCGGTAAAGGCCCTGCTCAATGCGCGCGCCGAGCAACTCGGCGAGGTTGAGGTAAAGGGTCACGGCATACTCCTGGGCAATGGTGGGGCTGCGACCAGTACAGTTGCGCCGAAATTACAGCATTCAGCTGGCACATCGCCAATTCTGTATGGGAATAATAAGGCGCTATTGGATCTGTATTGCCAAGGTTGCCTACGGGCATGCTTTCCCCACGGTATCAACTGAGTGGGAGAACGCAGCGATGGGTGGCATGAGCGATGTGCGCTTGCAACTGATGGCCCAGGAATTAGAGCACGGGCAGCAGACCAAGGTTTTCAACGCACCGGCAGGGCTTGGCCGTTGGGGTTTGATGGTGCATCGCTGGCACACCCGCAGGGCCTTGCTGCAGCTGGACGATGGCCAGCTGCGCGATATTGGCCTGACCTGGGAGCAGGCCCGTGAAGAAGGGCGCAAGCCTTTCTGGAAGGATTGATTGTGGGGGTATGACTTGGGATTTGTGGTGGTGTTGAAATCGAGCGCCGCCCGCGCGGCGCATCGCGGATAAATCCGCTCCTACATTTGTTGCAACGAAGCTATGTCTGATAGGCCATGGTTGCCAGCCTTGTTGGCACGACGCGATTTTTTGGTTGGCGCCGATGCCAAACGGTTATTTCGGCGGGTGCCAAAGGCGGACAACCATGGCCTGACAGACCGTGGCACGTTGCAACAAATGTAGGAGCGGATTTATCCGCGATGCGCCGCGCGGGCGGCGCTC
>NZ_AKJC01000264.1 GCF_000282535.1 Pseudomonas sp. GM84
TGCCGGCGATAGGGCCAGTGGCAGTATCACGAATGTTTAGCCAAGTCCGATCTGAAGGTTGCCATTCACTGCTTTAATCAACCTTGAGCCGCATGTGAGTATCAAAGGCATGACCCCCGCACCGACCATCGCCCCGCCGCAGTCCCGCCCTTCGCTACCGAAGGCCAGGACCTGCGCCGGCGAAAATCCGCTGGTCCATGTGATCCTCGCCTTCTGGGCCCTGTGGCACTGCCGCCACGCCCGCCCACCGGATACTTCGCTCTCGCCTCTCTGAACATACCCGGCCACCCCTCGGCCGATTGACTCAGCCGGACCGCAGCCAAGCGGCGGTCCTGTGTGCCCACGAGCGAATCCATCATGCACTTTGCACCCGTAGAGCAAGCCAGCCGTTTTCTCGCCGACAACCCGGACATCGAGCTGTTCGAACTGTTCATCCTCGACGCCAACGGCGTACCCCGCGGCAAGCTGCTGCACCGCGAGGAACTGCTGGCGGTGTACCAGAGCGGCCGCCCGCTGCCCAGCACCATCCTGGGCCTGACCCTGAACGGCGATGACGTGGAGAACTCCGGCCTGGTCTGGGACGTCGGCGATATCGACTGCCGCGCCTACCCTCTGGAGGGCAGCCTGGTGCGCCTGCCCTGGCGCCGTGTGCCGACCGCCGCCGTGCAGGTCAGCATGCACCCCAGCGAAGGCCTGCCGGCCAGCGTCGCCGACCCGCGCCATGTGCTGCTGCGCACCGTCGAAGCCCTGAAGGCCGATGGTTACCACCCGGTGATGGCTTGCGAGCTGGAGTTCTACCTGCTCGACCAGAAACGCGATGCCCAGGGCCGCCCGCAACCGGCCCTGGACAATGACGGCGGCCGCCCGCGCAGCACCCAGGTCTATGGCCTGCGCGAGCTGGAGCAGATCGAGCCGTTCCTCGCCGATCTCTACGCGGCCTGCAAGGCCCAAGGTATCCCGGCCCGCACGGCAATTTCCGAATACGCCCCGGGCCAGGTGGAAATCACCCTGGAGCATGGCGATGCACTGGAGGCCATGGACCAGGCCGTGCGCTACAAGCGACTGGTCAAAGGCGTGGCCCATGCCCATGGCATGCAAGCCTGTTTCATGGCCAAGCCCTTCGCCCAACTGGCCGGCACCGGCATGCACATGCACCTGAGCCTGGCCGACAGCGCCGGCAACAACCTGTTCGCCAGCGAGGACAAGGCCGGCACCCCGCTGCTGCGCCAGGCGGTCGCAGGCATGCTGCGCCACCTGCGTGACTCGCTGTTGCTGTTCTGCCCCAACGCCAACTCGTTCCGCCGCTTCCAGGCCAACAGCTACGCGCCGCTGGCCCCGACCTGGGGCGTCGACAACCGCACCGTGAGCCTGCGCGTGCCCGGCGGGCCGGCCAACAGCCGCCATGTGGAGCACCGCATCTGCGGCGCCGACGCCAACCCTTACCTGGCAGCGGCAGCCATCCTCGCCGCCAGCCATCGCGGCATCCGCGAGCAGCTCGACCCGGGCGCCCCCGTCGAAGGCAACGGCTACGCCCAGGCCACCGAGCACCTGCCCACCGACTGGCTGACCGCCCTCGACGCGCTGGAGCGCTCGGAGTGGGCCCGGGAAGCGCTCGGCGAAGCCTTCCTTGGCGTGTACCTGAAGGTCAAGCGTGCCGAATACCGCCAGTTCATGGCCGAAGTCAGCGAACAGGACTGGCGCTGGTACCTGCACCAGGCCTGAGCCCTACCCTATTCAGAACAAGGAATACCCATGAACGCAGCAGTGAACAACGGCCCGGCCCAGCGCGCGCCGTCCTACTACAGCGCCTCGCTCAACGACCACACCGAGTACCCACAACTCAAGGGTACGGTGCAGGTCGACGTGGCCATCATCGGCGGCGGCTTCACCGGCGTGGCCACCGCCGTCGAGCTGGCCGAGCGCGGCCTCAAGGTGGCGGTGGTGGAAACCAACCGTATCGGCTGGGGCGCGAGCGGGCGTAACGGCGGGCAAGTCACCGGCAGCCTGTCGGGCGACGAGGCCATGCGCACGCAGATGCGCCAGCGGTTGGGCAGCGAGGTCGACGACTTCATCTGGCACCTGCGCTGGCGCGGGCATCAGATCATCGAGCAGCGGGTCGAGCGCTATGGCATCGACTGCGACCTCAAGCGCGGCCACCTGCACGCGGCAATGAAGCCTGCCCATATGGACGAGTTGCGCGGTTTCCAGGCCGAGGCCCAGCGCCGCGGCATGGGTGAGCAGGTGCAACTGCTCGACCGCACTGCCGTCGCCGAACATCTGCAGAGCCCGTTGTACCTGGGTGCGCTGAAGAACCTGCGCAACCTGCACCTGCACCCGCTCAACCTGTGCCTCGGCGAGGCTCGCGCCGCCCACAGCCTGGGTGCGCTGATCTTCGAGAATTCCGAGGTACTGGACATCGTCCACGGCCCACGTCCGGCGGTGGTCACTGCCCAGGGCCGGATCGAGGCACGCCAGGTCATGCTGGCTGGCGATGTCTACCACAAGCTGGAAAAACGTCAGCTCAAGGGCAAGATCTTCCCTGCCATGGGCGGCATCGTCACCACGGCCCCGCTAGGTGAACTGGCCGAGCAGATCAACCCGCAGGACCTGGCGGTGTACGACTGCCGTTTCGTCCTCGACTACTACCGCCTGACGGCGGACAAACGCCTGCTGTTCGGCGGTGGCGCCAACTATTCGGGCAAGGATTCGCGTGATATCGAAGGCGAACTGCGTCCGTGCATCGAGCGCACCTTCCCAGCGCTCAAGGGCGTGCCGATCGAGTTCCAGTGGAGCTGCGCAATGGGCATCGTGGTGAACCGCATTCCGCAGTTGGGCAAGCTCTCGGACAATGTCTGGTATTGCCAGGGCTACTCCGGGCATGGCATCGCCACCAGCCATATCATGGGCGAGATCATGGCCGAGGCGCTGACCGGGACGCTGGAGAAGTTCGATACCTTTGCGGCGTGCAAGCACATCAAGGTGCCGATGGGGGACTTGCTGGGGAATCCGCTGTTGGCGGCGGGGATGTGGTACTACCAGATGCTGGAAAAACTGCGCTGATTTTACTGGCCTCTTCGCGGGACAAGCCCGCTCCCACAGGTTGCGGTAGAGCATCTGTGGGAGCGGGCTTGTCCCGCGAAGAGGCCAGCCAAGATCCAAAAAATCAGGCGATCTTCTTCAGCCCCTGCTTCTTCAACTCTTCATCACGCAGTTCGCGACGCAGGATCTTGCCCACGTTGGTGGTCGGCAAGGCATCGCGGAACTCGATGAAACGCGGCACCTTGTAGCCGGTGACGTTGGCACGCATGTGCTCCATCACCTGCTCCTTGGTCACGGTCATGCCAGGCTTGACCACGATGAACACCTTGATCACCTCACCCGACTTCTCGTCCGGCACGCCGATCGCGGCGCACTGCAGCACACCCGGCAAGCCCGCAAGCACGTCTTCCAGCTCGTTGGGGTACACGTTGAAGCCCGAGACCAGGATCATGTCCTTCTTGCGGTCGACGATGCGCATGTAGCCGTCGGGCTGGATCAGGGCGATGTCCCCGGTCTTCAGCCAACCTTCGGCGTCGAGGATCTCGGCGGTGGCATCTTCACGCTGCCAGTAGCCCTTCATCACCTGCGGGCCCTTGACGCACAGCTCTCCCGTTTCACCCAACGGCAGTTCATTGCCGCTGTCGTCGATGATCTTGCACAGGGTCGACGGCACGGGGATACCAATGGTACCGACCTGGTTGGCCTCGGCCGGGTTGACCGCCGCCACCGGGCTGGTCTCGGTCATGCCGTAGCCTTCGCAGATGGCGCAACCGGTGACCGTCTTCCAGCGTTCGGCCACGCTCAACTGCAAGGCCATGCCACCGGACAAGGTGATTTTCAGTGCCGAGAAATCCAGCGCGCGGAACGCCTCGTTGTTGCACAGGGCAACGAACAAGGTGTTGAGGCCGACGAAGCCGCTGAACTTCCATTTGCTCAGTTCCTTGACCATCGCGGGCAAGTCGCGCGGGTTGCTGATCAGCACGTTGTGGTTGCCGATCAGCATCATTGCCATGCAATGGAAGGTAAAAGCGTAGATGTGGTACAGCGGCAGCGGGGTGATCAGGATCTCGCAGCCTTCGTGCAGGTTCGCGCCCATCAGTGCACGGCACTGCAACATGTTGGCCACCAGGTTACGGTGGGTCAGCATCGCGCCCTTGGCAACGCCGGTGGTACCACCGGTGTACTGCAGCACCGCCACATCGTTGGCCTGCGGGTTGGCTTCGCTGACCGGCTGACCTTTACCCAGCGCCAGGGCGTCGTTGAATCGCACGGCACGCGGCAGGTTGTAGGCCGGTACCATCTTCTTCACGTACTTGATGACGCTGTTGATCAGCAGGCGCTTGAGCGGCGGCAGCAGGTCGGCCACTTCGGTGACGATGACGTGCTTGACCTGGGTCTTGGGCACCACCTTCTCGGCCAGGTGGGCCATGTTGGCCAGACACACCAGGGCCTTGGCACCGGAGTCGTTGAACTGGTGTTCCATCTCCCGTGCGGTGTACAGCGGGTTGGTGTTGACCACGATGAGCCCGGCGCGCATGGCACCGAATACCGCTACCGGGTACTGCAGGACATTGGGCAGTTGCACGGCAATGCGATCACCCGGCTTGAGGTCGGTGTGCTGCTGCAGCCAGGCGGCAAAAGCGCCCGACAGCGCGTACAACTCGCCGTAGGTGATAGTCTTGCCCAGGTTGCTAAAGGCCGGTTTGTCGGCAAAGCGTTGGCAGGATTGCTTCAATACCGCCTGGATATTGGGGAATTCGTCAGGATTGATTTCCGCCGTAATCCCGGCTGGGTATTTATCCTTCCAAAAATGTTCGATCATGGAAGCCCACTCCTTCAGCAACAGCGAAGTTCGATTCACGCGTCGATGCGCTTATTATTGATATGTGATGGCGGTTCATTGCAAACCGAATCATCTGAAAGCGCGCCGAGAGTAACAGCTTTGTTTGGGGTCGCCTAGAGGCCAAATTTGGCCTTTACGGTCACAAAAATGACTCAATGAACGATACAAGTCATTTTTAGAGTATTTATCCAAAATGTCGCGGAATGGCTGGAATTTCTGGTCAGGAGTGGCATTTTAGAGCGGCTGAGGCCGCATCGCCGGCAAGCCGGCTCCCACAGGTACAGCACAGCTCTCAGGCTGTGTGCAAAACCTTGTGGGAGCCGGCTTGTCGTGGCGACGAACCGCGGCGATAGGGCCGCCGCGAATTCAAGCGATGTCGCGCAACTCGCGCCGCAGAATCTTGCCCACTGGCGTCATCGGCAACGATTCACGCAACACAATGTGCTTGGGCACCTTGTACCCGGTGAAGTTGGCCTTGCAGTAGGCCTTGAGCTCATCCAGGCTGAGACCGCCCTCGCGCGCCACCACGAACAGCTTCACCGCCTCCCCGGAACGCTCGTCCGGCACCCCGATGGCCGCGCAGTTGGCCACTTGCGGGTGGCCCATGATCACATCCTCGATCTCGTTGGGATACACGTTGAAGCCCGAGACGATGATCATGTCCTTCTTGCGGTCGACGATGCGGGTGAAGCCGTCCGGGTCGATCACCGCGATGTCGCCGGTCTTGAACCAGCCTTCAGCGTCCAGCGCCTGGGCGGTGGCTTCGGGTTGCTGCCAATACCCCTTCATCACCTGCGGCCCCTGGATGCACAGCTCGCCCCGCTCACCCAACGGCACCTCGTTGCCCTCGTCGTCGATGACCTTGAACGCAGTACCCGCCACGGGCATCCCCACGGTGCCCAGGCGCGCCAGCTGGCCATAGGGGTTGGTGCTGGCCACAGGCGAGGTTTCGGTCAGGCCATAGCCTTCGACGATGCGGCAGCCGGTGAGGCTCTCCCAGCGCTCGGCAGTGGCCTTGACCAGCGCCGTACCGCCCGAGTTGGTGACCTTGAGCGCAGAGAAATCCAGCTGACGGAAACCGGGATGGTCCATCAAGGCAACGAACAAGGTGTTCAAGCCCAGCAACCCCGAGAAGCGCCATTTGCCGAGTTCCTTGATGAAGCCGGGAATATCGCGCGGGTTGGTGATCAGTACGTTGTGGTTGCCGGTGACCATCATGCACATGCAGTTCGCGGTAAAGGCATAGATGTGGTACAGCGGCAGCGGCGCGATCATCACCTCCTGGCCGTCCTTGATCATCTTCTGCCCGTCCGGGCCGTGCTGGGAGAAGCAGGCCAGCACCTGGAGCATGTTCGCCACCAGGTTGCCGTGGCTGAGCATGGCCCCCTTGGCCAGCCCGGTGGTGCCGCCGGTGTATTGCAGCACGGCGATGTCGTCGAGGGTCAACGGTACCGGCTTGTGCACCTGGCCACGGCCCTCGCGCAGTACCTGCTTGAACGAAACGGCCTGTGGCAGGTGGTAGGCCGGGACCATTTTCTTCACCTTGTCGACCACGGTGTTGATCAGCCAGCCTTTGGCCGCAGGCAACAGGTCGCCCATCTTCGCCTCGATCAAGTACTCGATGCCGGTATCCGGCAGTACCTCCTGCACGCGCTTGCCGAACATGTTCAGGTACACCAGCGCGCGGGCACCGGAATCCTTGAACTGGTGGCGCATTTCGCGCTCGGTGTAGAGCGGGTTGGTGTTGACCACGATCAGCCCGGCACGCAAGGCACCGAACACCGCGATGGGGTATTGCAGGACGTTGGGCATCTGCACCGCGATGCGGTCGCCCGGTACCAGGTCGGTATGCTGCTGCAGCCAGGCGGCGAAGGCCGCGGAATGGCGCTCGAGCTCGGCGTAGGTCAGGGTCACGCCAAGGTTGCTGAACGCCGGGCGGTCGGCGAAGCGCTTGCAGGAGCGCTCGAACACCTCGACGACCGAGGTGTATGCATGGATGTCGATGGTGGAAGGTACGCCCGCCGGGCGCTTGTCATTCCAGAAGTCGGCTTGCATTTATTGTTGTTCCTCTGCCTTGACCTGCATGATCCCTTGCCTCGTTTGCCTGATGGCAAAAAGGCGTTGAACCGACGTTAGCAGGTAAGCCCAAGGTGGCATATACGCCAAGTGCCGCCATTAACATTGTGAATCTTATTTGTGCCCTTCCTGCAATCCGGGCGGTTGTGCATACACTGTGCTCGTACCCCTGCGCAAAGGATTCGCCATGCCTCACGACGCCTTCTGGCTGCCCGCCAGCGAGCATTGCAGCCTGTACGTGCATCAATGGCTGCCCGCCACGCCGGTCAAGGCGGTGGTGCTGCTGGCGCACGGCATGGCCGAGCATGCCGGCCGCTACCAGCGTCTGGGACATGCCCTCAGCGAGGCCGGATACGCGCTGCTGGCACCCGACCTGCGCGGCCACGGCCGTACCGCCGAGCTCGGCAACCTTGGCCTGTTCGCCCGGAAGCATGGCTGGAATGCCGTGGTCAACGACCTCGGTTTGCTGGCCCAGCACATCGGCCAGCAGTTTCCCTGCACTCCGCTGTTCCTGTTCGGCCACAGCATGGGCAGCTACATCGCCCAGGCCTACCTGATGCACCACAGTGGCAGCGTGCATGGAGCAGTACTCAGTGGCTCCAACCTGCAACCGCCGGCGCTGTACCGAGCGGCGCGCCTGATTGCCCGCGTGGAAACCTTGCGCCAGGGGCCATTGGGCAAGAGTGCCCTGATCGACTGGCTGTCGTTCGGCTCGTTCAACAAGGCCTTCAAGCCCAATCGCACGACTTTCGACTGGCTAAGCCGCGATCCTCTCGAAGTCGACAAGTACGTCGAAGACCCGCTGTGCGGCTTTCGCTGCAGCAACCAGCTGTGGCTCGATCTGCTGCAAGGCCTGGCGCAGATCAGCCAGGCCAGGAACCTGGCGCAGATCGACCCGAACCTGCCGTTGCTGGTAATTGGCGGCGAATGTGATCCGGTGAGTGCCGGCAAGCGTCTCACTCATCTGGCCGACGCCCTGCGCGCGACCGGCAATCGACATGTACAGCTGCGCGTCTATCCTGAGGCGCGGCACGAAGTGCTGAATGAACTCAACAAAGACGAGGTCACCGCCGATATCCTCGCCTGGCTGGAGCAGGCGCTGGCCCTTGGCCGCCCTGCCCGCAGTGAATGATGGCGGCCTCGTCCTTTCATCAAGGAAACGCCAATGACCCAGGTCACCAACACGCCGTACGAAGCTCTTGAAGTGGGCCAGACGGCCAGTTACGAGAAGTCCGTGGAAGAACGCGACATCCAACTGTTCGCCGCCATGTCCGGTGACCACAACCCGGTGCACCTGGATGCCGAGTTCGCCGCCAAGAGCATGTTCCGCGAGCGCATTGCCCATGGCATGTTCAGCGGTGCGCTGATCAGCGCCGCAGTCGCCTGCACCTTGCCCGGCCCTGGCACCATCTACCTGGGCCAGAAGATGAGCTTCCAGAAGCCCGTGAAGATCGGCGACACGCTGACCGTGCGCCTGGAAATTCTCGAGAAGCTGCCCAAGTTCAAGGTGCGCATCGCCACCAACGTGTACAACCAGAACGATGAACTGGTGGTCGAGGGCGAGGCCGAGATCCTGGCGCCGCGCAAGCAGCAGACCGTTGAACTGGTATCGCCGCCGAATTTCGTTGCCAGCTGATTGATTCCGTCAGTACCGGCCCTATCGCCGGC
>NZ_AKJC01000265.1 GCF_000282535.1 Pseudomonas sp. GM84
GCTTGCTCGCGATGCGCCGCGCGGGCGGCGCGCGATCTCACCGGCAATGAAAATCGCCTGTCGAGTGCAGGGATGAACAGCGGTTTCAACTTTGAAACAACGCTGTTCACACGTGCGCTAGAACACGGTCCACATGCCGGAGAATTATCTCCAATACATTGATTTCTAACGTATTTATAAGAGCAAACACAAACTGGCAATCATCTTGCAATGGCCATTGGCACGTGTGAACAGTGAGTTGGACCGACCATGCCAAGCAGTCATTTCGTGCAGCAAGCCAGTGCTCGCATCGACGTCGCAGACGCCCATGAGGTGCTGTCTGCCTATCTACAGGAACGCCTTCACGGTCAGCCAGTGCGCATCACCCGCAGCGAACGTCTGTCGGGTGGCGCCATTCAGGAGAACTGGCTGCTCGAAGCCGAGGTAGCCGGTACCCCACAGCGTTGGGTGCTGCGCACCGACGCGGCCTCCGCCGTGGCCGCCAGCATGAGCCGCGAGCAGGAGTTCGCCGTGCTCAGTGCTGTCCACCAGGTGGGCGTCAAGGTGCCCGAGCCGCTGTGGCTGTGCCAGGCACCCCAGGTGATCGGGCGCGATTTCTTCATCATGCAGGCCCTGGCCGGAAGCGCCAGCGGCCACCGCCTGACCACCGCCCAGGCCACGCCCGAGGGCAACCCGGCGCTGTGCCGGGCGCTTGGGGCGAACCTTGCACGCCTGCACCAGCTGCGCCCGCCACAAGCGGCGCTGGGGTTCCTGCCCGCGCCGGTGGCCGATGCGGTACAGGCCAGCGTCGACCAGTACCGTGGTTACCTCGATGCCTTGCCGGGTAGCCACCCGGTCATCGAGTGGGGCTTGCGCTGGTGCGAGCTGAACAAGCCTGCGCCTTTGCCGGCCTGCCTGATCCACCGCGACTACCGCACCGGCAACTACATGGTCGAGGGCGGTGAGCTCTGCGGCGTGCTGGACTGGGAGTTCGCCGGCTGGGGCGACCCGTGCGAGGACCTTGGCTGGTTCACCGCGCGTTGCTGGCGGTTCGCCCGCCCGGACCTGGCGGCGGGCGGCATCGGCCGGCTGGACGACCTGCTCGCCGGCTACCGCAGCGTGTCGGCACTGGACCTGGACAGCGAAACGCTGCGCTTCTGGCAGGTCATGGCCCACCTGCGCTGGGCGGTGATCGCCCTGCAGCAGGCCGAGCGCCATGTCTCCGGCCAGCAGCGCTCGCTGGAGCTGGCCTTGACCGGGCGCATGGTCAGTGAACTGGAACAGGAACTGCTGCTACTCACCCAAGGAGGCCGCGCATGAACCAGCCCGATGCCCAAGACCTGCTAGTCACCGCGCGCGACACGCTGCTCAAGCACTTGTTGCCGGCATTGCCGGCGCCGTTGCACTACGAAGCGCGGATGGTGGCCAGCGCCATGCAGATCGCCAGCCGTGAGCTGGCCCAGGCGGCGGCCTGTGCCGACATCGAACGCCAGGCCATGGCCGGCCTGCTGGCGCTGCACGGCGAGGTGCCGGCTACGCCCGAGCAAGCCCGCGCCGTGCTGGCCCGGCAGATTCGCCAAGGTGCCTATGACCAGGCAGGCGAGGCCCGTGCCAGCCTGCTCTCGGCCTTGCGCGCCATCAACCGGGCGCAGCTCGGCATCAGCAACCCGAAGGTGCTGACCCATGACTGAAGCGCTCGTCCAGCCCGTGCGGCGCCGCCGCTGCTACCTGGTGCGGCATGGCCATGTCGACTACTTCGACGCCAGCGGCCGCCCGCTCGACCCGCGCAGTGTGCCGTTGTCGGCCAAGGGCGTGACCCAGGCCCAGGCCTTGGGCGAGGTGCTGGCACAGACGCGGTTCGACCGCGCGGTCTGCTCGGACTACCCGCGCACCCGGCAGACCCTCGACCACTTGCTGGGCGGCCGTGCGCTGGCGGTGGAGGAGCGCGCCGAATTGCGCGAAATACGCGCCGGGCGCCTGCGGGAAATCCCCCGCGAATGCCTGCACCGCGAAGTGGCCCAGGCCTATCAATTGGCCGACCGCCCGGACGCGGCCTTTTTGCGCGGCGAGCCGTGGGCGGCGTTCCAGCAACGGGTGCTGGGCAGTTTCCAGCAGTTGCTGGAAGAACCGGACTGGTCGTCGCTGCTGCTGGTGAGCCACGACGCGGTCAATCGCATCCTCCTGGCCTGGGCCTGCGGTGCCGGGCTCGGTGCCCTGGCCGCCTTCGAGCAGGACCCGGCCTGCCTGAACATCGTCGATATAGACATGGTCGGCACCCAGGTGCTGCGCGCCTACATCCGCACCCTCAACTACTCAGCCTACGACCCGGGCAAGGCGACGATCGACCAGACCGTCATGGAGCATGTACACGCCTCCATCGACCCGCGCCGCCTGCACGCCTGACCCCATTTGCCTACAAGGAACACCGCCATGAATTTCGCTCTGTCCGCCGAGTTGCTCGCCCTGCAAGCCAAAGTCCGGCAATTCGTCGCCGAAGTCGTCATCCCCCTGGAGCGTGACCCGCGCCAGACGCCCCACGGCCCTTCGGCCGAGCTGCGCCAGGTGCTGCTCGACCAGGCCCGTGAACACGGCCTGCTGACCCCGCATGCCTCGCGCGAAATGGGTGGGCTGGGCTTGAGCCACATCGAGAAGGCGATCGTCTTCGAAGAGGCCGGCTATTCGACGCTGGGGCCGGTGGCCCTGAACATCCACGCACCGGACGAAGGCAATATCCACCTGCTGGAACAGGTCGCCACGCCTGCGCAGAAGGACCGCTGGCTCAAGCCGCTGGTGCAGGGCCGGATCCGTTCGTGCTTCGCCATGACCGAGCCGAGCCCGGGCGCCGGCTCCGATCCGTCGATGCTCACCACCCAGGCCGTGCGTGACGGCGACGACTACATCATCAATGGCCAGAAATGGTTCATCACCGGGGCCGAAGGCGCGCAGATGGCGATCATCATGGCGCGCATGGAGGATGGCAGCGCGACCATGTTCCTCACCGATACCGACCGCCCCGGCTTCGTCCTCGAACGCATGATGGACTCGCTGGACAGCTGCTTCAGCGGCGGCCACGCAGTGCTGCGCTTCGACAACCTGCGCATTCCGGCCAGCGATGTGCTGGGCGAAGTGGGCAAGGGTTTCCGTTATGCCCAGGTGCGCCTGGCCCCGGCCCGCCTGACCCACTGCATGCGCTGGCTGGGCCAGGCGCGCCGCGCCCATGACGAAGCCTGTGGCTATGCCAACCGGCGGGTGTCGTTCGGCAAGCCGCTGGGTGAGCACCAGGGCGTTGGCTTCATGCTGGCCGACAACGAAATGGACCTGCATACCACGCGCCTGTCGATCTGGCACTGCGCCTGGGTGCTGGACCAGGGCGAACGCGGCAACTTCGAGTCGAGCATGGCCAAGGTGCTCAGCTCCGAGGCCATCTGGCGGGTGATCGACCGCTGCGTGCAGGTGCTGGGCGGGCAGGGCGTCACGGGTGAGTCGATCGTCGAGCGGATCTTCCGCGATGCGCGCAGCTTCCGCATCTACGACGGCCCTAACGAAGTGCACCGCATGAGCCTTTCGAAGAAGATCCTCGCCCGCCACGCCACGGGGGTGGCCGGATGAACCTCGACAGCTATCGCGACCAGGTGGTGATGATCACCGGCGCCGCCAGCGGCTTTGGTGCGTTGCTGGCCCAACGCCTGGCCGGGCTGGGTGCCCGGCTGGTGCTGGGCGACCGTGACGTGGCGGGCCTGGAGCGGGTGGCCGGGGCCTTGCGCGAAGCCGGCGCTGCGGTGCTGGCGGTGCCGTGCGACGTGACCCGCGAGGCGCAGGTCAAGGCGTTGGTGGAAGCGGCCATCAGCACCTTCGGCCGCCTCGATGTGGGGGTCAACAATGCCGGCATCCTGACGCCGATGAAGCGCTTCATCGACACCACCGAAGAAGAGCTCGACCGCAGCCACGCGGTCAACACCAAGGGGGTGTTCTTCTGCATGCAGCAGCAGATCCGCCAGATGCTGGAGCAGGGGGGCGGGGTCATCCTCAACATCGCCTCCATGGCCGGACTCGGTGGCGCGCCCAAGCTCGCCGCCTACGCGGCGGCCAAGCACGCGGTGGTCGGGCTGACCCGCACCGCAGCGGTCGAATATGCCCGCCGGGGGATTCGCGTCAACGCCCTGTGCCCGTTCTACAGCGCAACGCCCATGGTCACCGAAAGCGAAGTGGGCGAGCAGCAGGATTTTCTCGCCCAGGGTTCACCGATGAAGCGCCTCGGCACGCCCGAGGAAATCGTCGCGGCGATGCTGATGCTGTGCGCCAGGGAGAACAGCTACATGACCGGCCAGGCGATTGCCGTGGACGGCGGCATCTCGGCGTTCTGAGCCTCTGTAACGGGAGCCCCCGGCAGCGCCTGGCGCTGAAACCGGGGGCGCTGTCATGAACTGAAAAATCGTTGTCGTCCGATGATAAGCGCCGCAAGGCGCAACGGCCTAAATTGCCCTCCATAACGAATGTTGCTGTTCAACAAGAACTACAAGAAGGGAGAATTGGCATGGCCAAAGCGGTACGTTTCTACGAAACCGGGGGCCCTGAGGTCCTGCGCTACGAAGACGTCGAAGTCGGCGAACCGGGCCCGGGGCAGGTTCGCCTGCGTCACGTGGCGGTTGGCCTGAACTACGCCGACACCTATTTCCGCAACGGCACCTACCCGATTCCGCTGGCCAATGGCATGGGCGTGGAAGCGTCCGGCGTGGTCCAGGCGGTCGGCGAGGGCGTCACGCATGTAGCGGTCGGTGACCGGGTCACCTACACCGGCTTCATGAATACCCTCGGCGCCTACAGCACCGAGCGCATCATCCCCGCCGCGCCGCTGATCAAGCTGCCGGAAACCATCGCCTTCGAAACCGCCGCAGCCATGACCATGCGTGGCCTCACTGCGTCGTACCTGATGCGTCGCCTGTACGACTTCAAGCCCGGTGACAGCATCCTGCTGCACGCAGCGGCCGGTGGTGTCGGCCTGATCGTTTCGCAGTGGGCCAAGCTGCTGGGCCTGACCGTGATCGGCACCGTCTCCACCGACGCCAAGGCCGAAGTGGCACGCGCCCATGGTTGCGATCACACCATCAACTACAGCCATGAAGACGTGGCCAAGCGCGTGCGTGAGCTGACCGATGGCGTTGGCGTCAACGTGGTGTTCGACAGCGTCGGGCGCAACACCTTCATGGGCTCGCTGGACTCGCTCAAGCGCCGTGGCCTGATGGTGTGCGTGGGCACGGCGTCCGGCACCATCGAACCGTTCGACCCGCAGATCCTGGCGATGAAGGGCTCGTTGTTCCTGACCCGTCCGGCACTGGCCGACTACATCGCCGACCCGGCCGAGAAGTCTGCCCTGGCAGGCGAGCTGTTCGGTCACGTGGGCAGCGGGCGCATCAAGATCGAGATCAACCAGCACTACGCCCTGCAGGACGCGGTCCAGGCGCACCGTGACCTGGAATCGCGCAAGACCACCGGCTCGTCGATCTTCGTCATCTGAGGAGGGCGTTGTCATGCAAGTCGAACAATTGACCTGCGCCATCGGTGCCGAGCTGGTCAACGTCAAGTTGGCCGATGCGATTCACGATGACGGGCTGTTTGCCGAGATCCGTGCCCAGTTGCTCAAGCACCGGGTGCTGTTCCTGCGCGATCAGGACATCAGCCGCGCCGAGCACGTGGCGTTCGCCCGCCGCTTCGGCGAGCTGGAAGACCACCCGGTGGCCGGCAGCGACCCGGAGCACCCGGGCCTGGTGCAAATCTACAAGTCCCCGGAAACCCCGGCGGACCGTTACGAGAACGCCTGGCACACCGATGCCACCTGGCGTGAAATTCCGCCGATGGGCTGCGTGCTGCGCTGCGTGGAAGCGCCGTCGGTGGGCGGTGACACCATGTGGACCAACATGGTGCTGGCCTACGACAACCTGCCGGCCGATATCAAGGCTCGCATCGAAGGGCTGCGCGCCCGCCACAGCATCGAGGCGAGCTTCGGCGCGGCCATGCCGATCGAGCAGCGCCTGGCCCTCAAGGCCCGCTTCCCCGACGCCGAGCACCCGGTGGTGCGCACCCACCCGGAAACCGGCGAGAAGGTGCTGTTCGTCAACGCCTTCGCCACCCATTTCAGCAACTACCACACCCCCGAGCGCGTGCGTTTCGGCCAGGACGCCAACCCCGGGGCCGGCGAACTGCTGCGCTACCTGGTCAGCCAGGCGTACATCCCTGAGTACCAGGTGCGCTGGCGCTGGAAGCCCAACAGCATCGCCATCTGGGACAACCGCAGCACCCAGCACTACGCCGTCATGGATTACCCCGCCTGCCACCGCAAGATGGAACGTGCCGGGATCATCGGCGACGCGACTTTCTGACCGTAAAAGAACAAGATTGAGGATTAGACATGCAATTCTTCGACGACTCGCTGCACCCGGAAAACATGGAAAAGGTGGTAATCACCGTGGCCCCTTAT
Organism: Pseudomonas sp. GM84; assembly: GCF_000282535.1. GTDB lineage: Bacteria > Pseudomonadota > Gammaproteobacteria > Pseudomonadales > Pseudomonadaceae > Aquipseudomonas. Next base: position 6,455 of record NZ_AKJC01000265.1, read on the forward strand.
GGCCCGGAGTGGATGCCCGACGACTTCCCTGAAGACATCCCGGTCACCATGGATGAGCAGGTGCAAAAGGCAGTCGATTGCTATGAGGCCGGCGCCACCGTGCTCCACCTGCACGTACGTGAACTCGATGGCACCGGCTCCAAGCGCCTGTCCAAGTTCAACGAGCTGATCGCCGGTGTGCGCGAAGCCGTACCGGACATGATCATCCAGGTCGGTGGCTCGATCTCCTTCGCCCCGGAAGGCGAGGGTGAAGCGGCCAAATGGCTGAGCGACGACACCCGTCACATGCTGGCGGACCTTACGCCCAAGCCAGACCAGGTGACGGTGGCGATCAACACCACCCAGATGAACATCATGGAGCTGCTGTACCCGGAATACCTGGAAGGTACCTCGCTTTCCAGCCCGGCAATCCAGGCAGCCTATAGTGAAATGACCGTGCCTGCGGGCCCGGCCTGGGTCGAAGAGCACCTGCGTCGCCTGCAGGCCAGCGGTATCCAGCCGCACTTCCAGCTGACCGGCATCCACGCCTATGAAACCCTCGAGCGCCTGGTGCGCAAAGGCGTCTACAAAGGCCCGCTGAACCTGACCTGGATCGGCATCGGCGGTGGCTTCGACGGCCCGAACCCGATGAACTTCTTCAACTTCGTCAACCGTGCGCCGGACGGCTGCACCCTGACCGCCGAATCGCTGCTCAAGAACGTGCTGCCGTTCAACATGATGGCCTTGGCCATGGGCCTGCACCCGCGCTGCGGCATCGAAGACACCATCATCGACCAGCACGGCAAGCGGTTCAGCTCGGTGCAGCAGATCCAGCAGACCGTGCGCGTGGCTCACGAACTGGGCCGTGAAATTGCCAGCGGCAAGGAAGCCCGTGCGATCTACCGCATCGGCGAGCAGTACGCGACCGTGGAAGAAACCCTGCTGGCCAACGGCATGGCGCCGAACCGTCGGCCAGGCCAGAAAGGCGTGCCACAGCGCGCCTGATGGTCCACTGGCCCTATCGCCGGCAAGCCGGCTCCCACAGGTACCTGT
>NZ_AKJC01000266.1 GCF_000282535.1 Pseudomonas sp. GM84
GCTGCCGGCCATCCTCATCCATGCCACCGGCCACTGGCTCTCGCTGCTGCTCTGCTACGAGCCCCGCTTCCCCCGCGAGATCGAAGAGGCGGGACGCTGATGTATTGGCTCGAATGGAAGTTTCAGTGGTCCAAAAAAAATAGCCACGAAGAGGAGTCCCTTGAGTCCCTCAAGGCCCAACAGCGCCAAGCAGGAGAACCCGAACTCGAAGTACCAGAGGGGGTAGGCGAGTCTGTCTCCGAGCAAATCTACGACAACGACTCCATCTACCTTCATAACGATGTCGCAATTGACATTCGCACGCCTAATGATGAAAGAAGAGGAACGTTAACCTTCCTCTATTTCGGAGTTGGGGGAACGCTTGCATGGGCTGCAATTTCGACCATCTGGTCTGCTATCAACGACCTTCTTGACCCTACCCGTACGCACAGCTGGGTATTTTATGTATTTAGTCTGTTTTTACTTCCGCTAATTACGAGTACTGCTTCTTATCTCTTTTTTAGATACCTGCTTAAGTTCATTCGTCTTGAGGCATTTACCGCACGTCGGATTATCGTCCGCTTCAACCGCATCACCCGCAAGGTCTACCTGCTGCGCCCCAAGCATCTGGGTGGCATTCGAATCATGGACTGGGATAAGACTGAGGTGCTTATCGACAAGAACATGAGTGAAGTGGAGGGAATTGGCAGTTTTATCACTTTGGCCTGGGACAAGGGTGACGGCGTGGACCTGCAAGGGAAGCCCACCGATCACATCGAGGTCACCTACATTGGCAAACCAACACACAATGCCAGCGAGCTGCTCGCCTTCTGGGAGTACATTCGCCGCTACATGGAAGACGGTCCCGCCGACGCACCCGCGCCGAAAACGCGCCTCAGCAAGTTCCCCTGGCCCTGGCTCTCACTCAAGGCCGCCTGGAGCGAGGACAGCCCCTACCTTCATTACAGAGGCCTGGGGGTCTTCGTTGTGTTCAACGTGCTGATGCTGCCGGCCATCCTCATCCACGCCAGCAGTCACTGGCTCTCACTGCTGCTCTGCTACGAGCCCCGCTTCCCCCGCGAAATCGAAGAGGCGGGCCGCTGATGTATATGCTCGAACGAGGTTTCAATGATCAACAAGCCACTTGTTCTTCAGTGCAAAGAGGATTGCACGAAAACACAAATCCCAGGCACAAAAAAAGAGGCCTTTAGGCCTCTTCTTTGTGATCCCAGCGACGCACTGAGGATCTAATTTGGAGCGGGAAACGAGACTCGAACTCGCGACCCCGACCTTGGCAAGGTCGTGCTCTACCAACTGAGCTATTCCCGCGTCGTGATGGGCGCCATTCTACCAATATCTAAAACGGCGTCAACCCCTTGATTCAAAAAAGTTTTATTTCTGTTCCGAGCCTTCGCGCAGGTGCGGCCAGGCGGCCAGCAGGTAATGCACCATCGACCACAGGGTCAGCGCCGCGGCCACCAGCAACAGACCATAACCCAGCACCACCCAGAACGTCACCACTGGCGGGTTGGCCAGCAGGATCACCAGCGCCAGCATCTGCGCCGCGGTTTTCCATTTGCCCAGGTTGGACACCGCCACGTGCGCCCTCGCCCCCAGCTCGGCCATCCACTCGCGAAGCGCCGACACGACGATCTCGCGACCGATGATCACCGCCGCCGGCAGTGTCAGCCAGAAGTTGGCATGCACCTGCACCAGCAGCACCAGGGCCACGGCCACCATCAGTTTGTCGGCCACTGGGTCGAGGAAGGCGCCGAATGGCGTGCTCTGCTGCAGGCGACGCGCCAGGTAGCCGTCCAGCCAGTCGGTGGCGGCGGCAATGGCGAACACCGTGCTGGCGGCCATGTAGCTCCAGTGATAGGGCACATAGAACAGCAGGATGAAGATCGGGATGAGCAGGACGCGTAGAACGGTGAGCAGGTTTGGAATATTCATCGATACGACTGGCTGCGGGTTGAGCCCGGCATTCTACTCGCTATGCAGGCTGGCATAAATCGACTCGGCAAGCTTTTTACTGATGCCGGGGGCTTTGGCGATCTCGTCGATACTGGCGCGGTTGAGCTCCTGCAGGCCGCCGAAATGTTTCAGCAGGTCGCGGCGGCGTTTGGGCCCTACCCCGGCGACGTCTTCCAGGCTCGACACGCGCCGCGCCTTGCCGCGGCGGGCGCGGTGGCCGGTGATTGCGAAGCGGTGGGCTTCGTCGCGGATCTGCTGAATCAGGTGCAGCGCGGGGTTGTCGCCCTTGAGGGTGAACTCGTGGGCGACATCATTGAGGAAAAGCGTTTCGAAACCGGCCTTGCGGGTCACGCCCTTGGCCACGCCGAGCAGGGTCAGGTCTGTGAACGCCAGCTCCTGCATCACTTCACGGGCCATGTTCAGTTGGCCCTTGCCGCCGTCCACCAGCAGCACGTCGGGCAGCTTGCCCTCGCCGTCCTTGATCCGCCCATAGCGGCGGGTCAGGGCCTGGTGCATGGCGGCGTAGTCGTCGCCTGCGGTGACGCCTTCGATATTGAAGCGGCGGTAGTCGGATTTGAGCGGGCCTTCCGGGCCGAACACCACGCAGCTGGCTACCGTGGCTTCGCCGCTGGAGTGGCTGATGTCGTAGCACTCCAGGCGCTGCGGGACTTCATCCAGGCCGAGCACCTGGGCCAGGGCTTCGAAGCGCGCGGCCATGTGCTGGCGGTTGGCCAGGCGTGCGTTGAGCGCCTGTTCGGCGTTGGTCACCGCCAGTTGCTGCCAGCGGGCGCGGGTGCCGCGCACCCGGTGGCTGATGGTCAGCTCGCGGCCGCGCAGGGTCTGCAGTGCCTCGCTGATGGCGGCGAAGTCCTCGTGCACCACGTTGACGATCAGTTCGCCGGGCAGTTCGCGCTCGGCGTTGCCCAGGTAGTACTGGGACAGGAATGCGGCCATGACTTCGGCCACCTCCTCCTCGATGCCCACCTGGGGGAAGAAGTTCTTGCTGCCCAGCACTCGACCACCGCGCACGCTGATCAGGTGCACGCAGGCTCCACCGGGGTTTACGAAAGCGGCGACCACATCGACGTCACCGGAGCCGCCTTCCATGTACTGCTGGTCCTGAACCCGGCGCAGCAGGGCGATCTGGTCGCGCAGCTCGGCGGCTTTTTCGAAGTTCAGGGCCATGGCGGCCTTTTCCATCTCGGCGTTGAGCTCGTTGCCCAGCTGCTGGCTGCGGCCTTCGAGGAACATCACCGAATGGCGGATGTCTTCGGCGTACTCCTGTTCATCGACCAGGCCTACGCAGGGCCCTTTGCAGCGCTTGATCTGGTACTGCAGGCAAGGCCGGGTGCGGTTGGCGTAATAGCTGTCCTCGCACTGGCGCACCGAGAATGCCTTTTGCAACAGGCTCAGGCTCTCGCGGATGGCTCCGGCGCTGGGGTACGGCCCGAAATAGCGGCCCTTGGCCTTCTTGGCCCCACGGTGAATGCCCAGGCGTGGGAATTGGCCGTCAGAAAGGAAGACATAAGGGTAGGATTTGTCGTCGCGCAACAAAATGTTGTACGGCGGCCGCCACTCTTTGATCAGGTTCTGCTCGAGCAGCAGCGCCTCGGTCTCGTTGGCGGTAATGGTGGTTTCGACCTGGGCGATACGGCCCACCAGCGCGGCGGTTTTCGGCGCCAGGCCGGTTTTGCGGAAATAGCTGGCCAAACGCTTCTTGAGGTTCTTGGCCTTGCCCACGTAGAGCAGCCGAGCCTCGGCGTCGAACATCCGGTAGACGCCCGGGCGACCACTGCAGGTCGCCAGGAATGCGCTGGCATCGAAAATTTGGGGCATGAGGGTTACAGGCTTGCGTCGACCATACCGTGGCGAACGGCCAGCAAGGTCAATTCGACGTCGCTGGTGACCGAGAGTTTTTCGAAGATCCGATAACGGTAAGTATTGACGGTCTTGGGCGACAGACACAACTTGTCGGAGATGATCTGCACTTTCTGGCAGCCGACGATCATCAGGGCGATCTGGATTTCTCGCTCCGACAAGGCGTCGAACGGCGAGCCCTGCGGCTGGAACGACTTGAGCGCCAGCTGCTGGGCGATCTGCGGGCTGATGTAGCGCTGGCCGGCGAACGCCAGGCGAATGGCCTGGACCATCTCGTCCAGCCCCGCGCCCTTGGTCAGGTAGCCGGCGGCACCGGCCTGCATCAGGCGCGTGGGGAATGGGTCTTCTTCGCACACGGTGACGGCCACCACTTTGGTGTCCGGGTGGCTACGCAGCAACTTGCGGGTGGCTTCCAGACCACCGATCCCAGGCATCTTCACGTCCATCAGCACGACGTCGGGCTTGAGCTCTCGGGCAAGCTTCAGTGCCGACTCACCCGAATCCGCCTCACCCACCACCTGCAGGCCGTCGATGTCGGCGAGCATGCGTGTAATACCGGTTCGTACCAGATCGTGATCGTCGACCACTAGGACCCTTATCAAGCAGACACCTCGTCAACAGGGCGATTGGATCCCGCCACCTTAACAAAATTTTTCACGACGGACCTAGCGTAAAACTTCTGTCACACCTGACTGGCGCTCATGATGCCGGGGCCACCCTCCCTGACCATTCCTCCCCTCGCCCACCAAGCGCCCGAGCAGATGCCACAACGCCGCCTGGTCAGCGGCCGACAACCGTCGAAACGCGCCAAGCAAACCGGTTTCATCCAGGGTCAGGCTTTCCAGTGGCGCGGGGGTGCGCACACCGCTCAGTACATAAAGGGCATCCACCCCCTTGGCTGCCAGGGCCGCCAGGTAATCGACCCGTGGCGTGCGCTCGCCGCTTTCGTATTTGCCCTGGGCATTGGGTTCGACTCCGCCGATATCACCAAATACCCGCTGGGTCATGCCCAGGCGCTCACGCTCTTCCCTCAGGCGCGGACCGAGTCCGTTCATATGACGCTTCTCCTTTGTCCCTGTTCGGGCCTGCTCACTGTCCTGTGTGCAGTCAGACTGCGCGGTCACTATGCCCCTCGTCGGCATCGGTCGCAAGCCAGTATTGGGCCATCAGTCTTGCAGTGCGTTTTCCGGCCCTATCGCCGGCAAGCCGGCTCCC
>NZ_AKJC01000267.1 GCF_000282535.1 Pseudomonas sp. GM84
GCGATAGGGCCGGTACTGGCATACGCACGCGGGGCAGATTATCGTGCTGCTTTCAACCGCCAGGAGGGCCGCGCCCATGAGCGACGCCAATCGTGACCTGATCACCCGCTTCTACCAGGCCTTCCAGCGTCTGGACGCCGAGGCCATGGTGGCCTGCTACAGCGACGACATCGTCTTCAGCGACCCCGTCTTCGGCACTTTGCGGGGGCGTGATGCCGGTGACATGTGGCGCATGCTCACCGCCCGGGCCAAGGAGTTTTCCCTGACCTTCGATCAGGTCCGTGCCGACGCCGGCAGCGGCTGCGCCCACTGGGTGGCGACCTACCTGTTCAGCCAGACGGGCCGCATTGTCATCAACGATATCCAGGCACGCTTCGTCATCCGAGACGGCCTTGTCTGTCAGCACGACGACAGCTTCGACCTGTGGCGCTGGTCGCGGCAGGCGCTGGGCATGCCTGGGGTGTTGCTTGGCTGGTCGCCCATGCTGCAGAACAAGGTGCGTCAGCAAGCGTTCAAAGGGCTGCGTGCCTTCCAGCAGGCGAGCTGAGCGTCAGGACAATGGTGAGCGACGTATCCACAACCTTGATCAGCAAGCCCTGGTATGTCTACCTGGTGCGGGCCGCCAATGGCTCGCTGTACTGCGGCATCAGCGATGACCCGCAGCGGCGTTTCGTGGCGCACCAGAAGGGGCAGGGGGCGCGCTATTTCAAGACCAGCCCGGCGCAGGCGTTGGTCTATATCGAGCAGTGGCCGGACAAGGGCGAGGCCCTGCGTCAGGAACGCCTGGTGAAGAAACTGCGCAAGTCGGCGAAGGAGGCGTTGGTCGCCTCCTATGCAGGCTGCTGATCAGTCCTTGCGGCGCTTGAGCTGATCTACCAGCTGCGTCGGCAGCCCCTTGATGATCAAGGTGCCGGCGGTCTCGTCGTATTCCACCTTGTCCCCCAGCAAGTGCGCCTCGAAGCTGATCGACAGGCCTTCGGCGCGGCCGGTGAAGCGGCGGAACTGGTTGAGGGTGCGTTTGTCCGCCGGGATTTCCGGCGACAGGCCATAGTCCTTGTTGCGGATGTGGTCGTAGAACGCCTTGGGGCGGTCCTCGTCGATCAGGCTGGACAATTCTTCCAGGGTCACCGGTTCGCCCAGCTTGGTCTGGGTGGTGGCGTAGTCGACCAGGGTCTGGGTCTTTTCACGGGCAGACGCTTCGGGCAGGTCCTCGCTTTCGACGAAATCGCTGAATGCCTTGAGCAGGGTGCGGGTTTCCCCTGGGCCATCGACACCTTCCTGGCAACCGATGAAGTCGCGGAAATAGTCGGAGACCTTCTTGCCGTTCTTGCCTTTGATGAACGAGATGTACTGCTTGGAGTTCTGGTTGTTCTTCCACTCCGACAGGTTGACGCGCGCCGCCAGGTGCAACTGGCCCAGGTCCAGATGGCGCGAGGGTGTCACATCCAGTTCGGCGTTCACCGCCACGCCTTCGCTGTGGTGCAGCAGGGCGATCGCCAGGTAGTCGGTCATGCCTTGCTGGTAGTGGGCGAAGAGGATGTGACCGCCCGTGGAGAGGTTGGACTCTTCCATCAGCTTCTGCAGGTGTTCGACGGCTACCCGGCTGAAAGCCGCAAAGTCCTTTTCGTCTTCCAGGTATTGCTTGAGCCAGCCGCTCAGCGGGTAGGCGCCCGATTCGCCGTGGAAGAACCCCCAGGCTTTGCCCTGTTTGGCGTTGTAGCTGTCGTTGAGGTCGGCCAGCAGGTTCTCGATGGCGTCCGATGCCGCAAGCTCCGTGTCCCGTGCGTGGAGCACGGCGGGGCTGCCATCGGGCTTCTTGTCGATCAGGTGAACGATGCAGTGACGGATTGGCATGGGGGTCTCGGCGAGTCTGGGGCGGTCAGGGGCCGCGCTGCAAAAGGGTCAAGTTTACCCCAGGTCACAGGTGGCGCAGTGGCCGGATGTTGGCTGAAATGCCTGTTGTTCGTTTTTTGTTCAATTTTGCGCGTTTTCGGCTGAAACCCCCGAAAAACCTGCATAAAAACGAAGCGGGCAGCGGATATTTATCCATTCCTGTGGTAGCTTTGCGCGGTCTTGCGCACCTCGGGTGGCGCATTGCTGGCAGCGTACTTACGCCGTGTCGAACCAAACGCCGATTTGCGTATCTACATGCGCGATTGGCGCGGCCCTCCACTTTTCAGGGGCTGGCCCGATAACGTCGTAGAACGCTGCATAACCACTGAATTGGATAGGGAAGGAACATCACCATGGCATTGACCAAAGACCAACTGATTGCCGACATCGCCGAAGCCATCGACGCGCCGAAAACCACTGCTCGCAACGCACTGGAGCAACTGGGCCAGATCGTTGCCGACCAACTGGAAAACGGCGCTGAAATCACCCTGCCAGGCATTGGCAAGCTGAAAGTCTCCGAGCGTCCTGCCCGTACCGGCCGCAACCCTTCGACTGGCGCCGCCATCGAAATCGCTGCCAAGAAAGTCGTCAAGTTCGTTCCGGCCAAAGCCCTGAGCGACTCCATCAACAAGTAATTGTTGAGGCGTTGACGAAACCGCGCCCGGCTTGCCCGGGCGCGGTTTTTTCATGCCTGCGATTTACGCCGGACATGCCAGGCCTGGCGTGCCCCTTCGTCGTGGAAGCTCCAGGCGATCATGCGGCTCTGCTTCTGCCCCTGGCCCATCTCGACGATGCGCCGGGCCTTGACGCCGGCCTTGCTCAGGGCCGCCTCGATGCCGGGCAGGTTGCTGACCTTGGACACCAGGCTGGTGAACCACAGCACCTGCTGCGCGTACTGCACGCTTTCACCGATCAGCTGCGTGACGAAACGAATCTCGCCGCCCTCGCACCACAGTTCGTTGTTCTGCCCGCCGAAGTTGAGCACAGGCAGTTTTCGCTTGGGGTCTTGCTTGCCGAGGTTCTTCCACTTGCGTTGGCTGCCACGGGTGGCTTCTTCGCGTGAGGCGTGGAAGGGTGGGTTGCACAGGGTCAGGTCGAAGCGTTCGTCTGCCTGCAGCAAACCACTGAGGATGTGCTTGCGGTCGCCTTGCTGGCGCAGGGCAATGCCCTTGACCAGGCCGTTGGCCTGGACGATGGCCTTGGCCGAGGCCAGCGCCACCGGGTCGATGTCGCTGCCTACAAAGCGCCAGCGGTAGTCGCTGTGGCCGAGCAGCGGGTAGATGCAGTTGGCACCGACACCGATGTCCAGGGCGCTGATCTGGGCGCCCCTGGGCACTTCGCCGGCGTTGTCATCGGCCAGCAGGTCGGCGGCCACGTGGATGTAGTCGGCGCGGCCAGGGATGGGCGGGCACAGGTAATCGGCTGGGATGTCCCAGTGCTGGATGCCGTACTGGGCCTTGAGCAAGGCGCGGTTGAACACCCGCACGGCTTCGGGGTTGGCGAAGTCGATGCTGGGTTTGCCGTGGGGGTTGGTGATGGTGAAGCGAGCCAGGTCAGGGTGGGCCTTGATCAGGCTGGGGAAGTCGTAGCGGCCCTGGTGGCGGTTGCGCGGGTGCAGGGTGGGTTTCTGGGTCATGTTTGGGTCCTGAAAAAGCATCGCCGGCAAGCCGGCTCCCACAAGTACAACACAATACCTGTGGGAGCCGGCT
>NZ_AKJC01000268.1 GCF_000282535.1 Pseudomonas sp. GM84
TGCCGGCGATAGGGCCGGTAGATTCACTACACCCATCAGCCTCTACGGCACTGCTCCAGCGTCCGCACCTGCCCCTCAGCCTGCTGGTTTTCCTCGCTCAACCACCGCTCGAACCCCGCCGCCACCTGCGGCCATTCATCATCGGTAATCGAATACCACGCCGTATCCCGGTTGTGGTCCTTGACCACCAGGTGCTTGCGAAACACCCCTTCGAACTGGAAGCCGAACCGCTCCGCCGCGCGCTTGGAGCGGGCATTGGCGTTGTTGCACTTCCATTCCAGGCGGCGGTTGCCCAGCTCGAAACCCAGTTTGCCCAGCAGGTACACCGCCTCGGTGCTCTTGGGCGTGCGCTGCATGGGGGCGCCGAAGGCGATATGGCCAATCTCGATGCGGCCGTGGTCGGGCACGATCGACATCAGCGTGAGTACGCCCTGGGCCTGGCCGCTGGCGCGGTCGAGGACGGTGAAGTACAGCGGGTCGTGGCTTGCGGCATTGCCCTCGAGCCAACGATCGAAGGCGGCGCGCTCGGTGAACGGCCCGTAAGGCAGATAGTCCCACAGGACCGGATCGGAAGCCGGGCCCTGCAGTGCGTCCCACAGATCATCACCGTGGCGTGCCGGGTCGAGCTTTTCCAGGCGAATGAAACGGCCTTCGAGCGGCTCTGCCCTAGGCGTTGCAGCCGGTTTCCAGTTCAGTGCGTCAGTCATGTTCGGCCTACAGCCCTTTGCGGAATTGGATGAAGCCCGGGCGCTCGGCAACCTGTTCATACAGGCTGATGGCGGTGGCATTGGTTTCGTGGGTCAGCCAGTGCACCTTGATGCACCCTGCGGCCTTGGCCGTGGCATAGACGTGCTCGATCAACTGGCGGCCGATGCCCAGGCCGCGCTGGGCGCTGTCCACGTACAGATCCTGCAGGTAGCACGCGTTCTCGATGCTCCAGTTGGAGCGATGGTAGATCCAGTTGACCATGCCCACTGCCTTGCCATCGACCCAGGCCAGGGCCGAGTTCGTCGGTTCGCTGGGGTCGAGCAGGCGCTCCCAGGTGCTGGCGCTGACGGCCTCGGGCAACTCGGTTTCATAAAAGCGTAGATAGGCCTGCCACAGGGCGAGCCAGGCAGCATGGTCGTTGGCGCCGACAGGGCGCAGGGTGACGCTGGGCATGGGGCTTTTCCTTCAGAGTTGGCGCATCTGCGCCGCGAGTTGGTTGTCGAGGTAATCGGGGCTGCTGCTCAGGCCGTCGCGTACGCCGGCGATGTCTTGCGCCGAACGGTTCTGGCTGAGCTTGCGCGCGCCTTGCAAGCGGGCGATGGGCAGGCGGATACCGACGATGGCGCGGAGCATGCCGTCGAGGTAATCGCGGGGCGCATCGGCCACTTTCCACGGCTCATTGCGGTCTTGTTCATGGCGCTCGGTCAGTCGGCTGACGATGTCCAACAGCGGCGCGGCTTGGTGAATCACTTCGACGGGGCCGTAGGCGTGCACGGCCAGGTAGTTCCAGGTCGGCACCACCTTGGGATTCTCGGCCTTGCTGGGATAGTAGCTGGGGCTGACATAGGCATCGGCGCCCGGGAACACCAGCAAGGCTTCACCACCCTGTTCCAGGTCCTGCCATTGGCGATTGGCACGTGCCAGGTGAGCGTAGACGGTGCCGAACTCGCCTTCAGCCGTGTCGACCAGCACCGGCAGGTGGGTGGCCTGCAAGCCCTGCTCGCCGTGGCTGACCAGCACGGCCAGGCGGGTGTCGAGCATGTGCTGGTGCAGGCGATGCAGGTCGTGCTCCTGGTGAGGTTTGCTGTTGTACATGCGCAGGTTCCTTGTCGAATGACTCCATCCTAGGCAGGCTATTGGCTCAGAGTAAGATCCATTAATGGCTGTTTTCATAGGTCCAATGCCATGAACGAGCGTCCCCTCCTGTCGCCTTTCGACCCTGCCGGGATCGTTCTCGACCGTCGGCGCGGGTTGAGTCAGCAGCTGTATCAGGCCTTGCGCGCGCGCGCGCTGGACGGACGGCTGGGCAGCGGCACGCGGCTGCCGGCCACTCGCGACCTGGCGGCTACCCTGGGGCTTTCGCGCAATAGTGTGGTGCGTGCCTACGATCAGTTGTATGCCGAGGGCTACATCGAAAGCCGGGTAGGGGATGGCACCTATGTCAGCCGACAAGCAAAATTATCCACAGAACTATCCACAGGGTTATCCCGGGGTTTATCAACAGGCTTATCCACATTTTCGTCGGAATATACTGAGGATTTATCCAGCAACACCCTTTCCAGCGAGCCCTTGGAGCGTCTGAAAAGTAACCATCTACCGCTGCCCAGAAGCGGTGCGCCGCGCGCTTTTCGCGTGGGAATTCCAGCGTTCGACCTGTTCCCGTTTGACGTCTGGGCCAAGCTGCAGGCGGGTTTCTGGCGTAATCCCGACCCTGCACAGCTGGGTTACGGCGACCCTGCAGGCGAGCGGGCACTGCGCGAACTGATCGCGGCGTACTTGCGCCGCTCACGTGGCCTGTCCTGCACGGCTGAACAAATTGTGATCACCAGTGGCGCACAGCAGGCCATCAGCCTTTGTGCACAGTTGCTGTTGCAGCCGGGTGACGGCGTGGCTGTGGAAAACCCAGGCTACAGGGCTGCCGGTCATACCTTCGCCGTCGCTGGCGGCAAAGTGATCGGAGTACCCGTGGACGAGGAAGGCATGGATTGCAGCTGCCTGGAGCAGATACAGGATTGTCGGCTGGCCTATGTCACCCCCGCTCACCAGTACCCGACCGGGGTGACCATGAGCCTGGCCCGGCGCCTGGCATTGCTGGCCTGGGCCGAGCGTGGCGATGGCTGGATCATCGAGGACGACTATGACGGCGAGTACCGCTACAGCGGCGCGCCGTTGGCCCCGCTGGCGGCCTTGGACCGCCAGGGGAGGGTGTTGTATGTCGGCACCTTCGGCAAGATCGCTTTCCCGGCGCTGCGCCTTGGCTACCTGGTGTTGCCGGCGCGGCTGGTGCAGGCCTTCAGCCAGGGCAGGGCGCTGGCGATGCGGCATTCCGAGGTGGGAACGCAGTGCGTGATGGCAGAGTTCATGGCCCAGGGACACTTCCAGCGGCATATCCGCCGCATGCGGCGGGCGGCATTGAGCCGGCGCAATGTGCTGAAAGCCGGTTGGCCTGTGGATGTGCCGGGGCTGGGCGGGATGCCGGAAGTGGCAGCGGGCCTGCACGTGAAGGTAGATGTGGATAACTTTGCGCGCGAGCAGGAACTGGTTGCGCGGGCCGAGGCGGTGGGGGTGGAGGTCAATCCGCTGAGCAGCTACTGGATGGAAGACAGCGCGGTGCCCTTGGATAAGCGTGCAGGGCTGGTGCTGGGGTTTGCGGCGGTGCCGGAAGGGGAAATTGCAGAAGCGCTGATGCGGTTGCGCAAAGCGTGGCGAAAGTAGGGGGCCGCTTTGCGGCCCAATCGCTGGCAAGCCAGCTCCCACACCACACTTGAAAACAGCGCAGTTCCCCTGTGGGAGCCGGCTTGCCGGCGATTGGGCTGCGCAGCAGCCCTGACGATCAGGTCCCGGACTTGATCCTGGTCCACGCCCGCGTCCGTGCCCGCTCGGCGTCACGCGACAATGGCTTGAGCGTATACAGCTTGGTCATGGCCTCGGCGGTCGGGTACAGGTTCGGGTTGTTGCGAATCGCCGGGGCGACCTTGTCGGTCGCATCCTTGTTCGGGTTCGGATACCCGACAAAGTCGCTGATCGGCGCAATCACTTCCGGGCGCAGCAGGTAGTTGATGAAGGTATGCGCATCCTCCGGGTCGGCGGCATTCTTCGGGATCGCCAGCATGTCGAACCAGATGGGCGCGCCTTCCTTGGGCAAGCGCATGTCCACCACTACGCCATTCTTCGCATCCCGCGCGCGGTTGGCGGCCTGGGAGAAACTGCCGGAATAACCGACGGCCACGCAGATGTCACCGTTGGCGATGTCCGCCATGTACTTCGAGGAGTGGAAGTACGTGATGTGCGGGCGGATCTTCAGCAGCAGGGCTTCGGCCTTCTTGTAGTCGTCCGGCTTGCCGCTGTTGGGGTCCAGGCCCAGGTACTGCAGGGCCAGCGGCAGGATCTCCGAGGGTGAGTCGAGCAGCGCCACGCCGCATTGCTTGAGCTTGGCGATGTTCTCTTCCTTGAAGATCAGATCCCAGCTGTCCACCGGCGCGTTGTCGCCCAGCACGGCTTTGACCTTGTCCGGGTTGAAGCCGATCAGCACGGTGCCGTACATGTAGGGCACGGCGAACTTGTTACCGGGGTCGTTGGCCTCGATCAGCTTCATCAGCGCCGGGTCCAGGTGCTGCCAGTTCGGCAGTTTGCTGCGGTCCAGCGGCTGGAACACCCCGGCTTCGATCTGCTTGGCGAGGAACACGTTGGACGGCACCACCACGTCATAGCCGGAGTTACCGGTCAGCAGCTTGGCTTCCAGCGCTTCGTTGGTGTCGAAGATGTCGTAGATCAGCTTGACGCCGCTGTCCTTCTGGAAGTCGGTCAGCGTCTGCGGGGTGATGTAGTCGAACCAGTTGTAGACCCGCAGGGTGCGCTGTTCAGCCTGGGCCTGCAGGGCACCGGTGAACAGGGTCGCAGCGATGAACGGGGCGAGCAGACGCTTGAGTCGGACCATTACCGGGCTCCTGGCTGGGCGCGCTGGAAACCTTCCAGCACGTTGACGGCGTTGATGCCGATTTCTTCCACAGCGTAGCCACCTTCCATCACGAACAAGGTCGGCTTGCCCAGTTGCGCGATGCGCTTGCCCATTTCCAGGTAGTCCGGGCTGTCCAGCTTGAATTGGGAGATCGGGTCGTCCTTGAAGGTGTCCACGCCCAGCGAAATCACCAGGACATCGGCATCGTAGTCGGCGATGCGCTGGCAGGCGGCTTCCAGGGCGGCGCTCCAGGCGGCCCAGTCACTGCCGGCCGGCAATGGGTAGTTGATGTTGCAGCCTTCGCCTGCGCCCTCACCGGTTTCGTCGGCATAGCCCAGGAAGAACGGGAATTCGGCCTGCGGATCGCCGTGGATCGAAGCGAAGAACACGTCGCTGCGCTGATAGAAGATGTCCTGGGTGCCGTTGCCGTGGTGGTAATCGACATCGAGGATGGCCACTTTCGCTCGGCCTTGGTCCAGGAAGGCCTGGGCGGCGATGGCGGCGTTGTTCAGGTAGCAGTAGCCACCCATGACTTCAGCGGCAGCGTGGTGCCCTGGTGGGCGGCACAGGGCGAAGGCCGAATGCGCGCCCTGCTGGATGGCGGCCTGGGCGGTGAGGGCTACCTGCGCGGCACTGTAGGCGGCCTGCCAGGTGCCGGCGGTGATGGGGGCGCCGGCATCGAAGCTGTAGTAACCCAGTTCGCCGTGCAGGCCGGTCGGCTTGACCTGGCGCAGTGTGCGCGCTGGCCAGGTGAAGGGCAGCAGGTCGCCCTCGTGCCCCAGCGCCGCCCAGCGCGCCCAGGCGCCCTCGAAGAAGTCGAGGTAGTCGGCGCTGTGGATGCGTTGCAACGGTGCGCGGCCGAAGTCGGTCGGGCCTTCGACTTCGCCGAGGTTGCGCTTTTTCACTTGGTCGAGCACATGGTCGGCGCGCGAAGGCATTTCGAAGCAGGGCATCAGCTTGCCGTCGATCAGCTCGCAGCGGCCGTGGTGCAGGCGGTGGTCATCGGAATAGATTGTCAGCATTTTGTTGTTCTCCGGGGGGACAGGCGTGGGCCCATTTTCATGGGCGACCCGCAGGTGGAGAACGACGCAAACGGCCAAAAGGGGATCGATGTGGCCAAGGTCGCTGGCCTGTACCGGCCTCATCGCCGGCAAGCCGGCTCCCACAGGAATAGCACCGCTCTTGAGGCTGGTGGGGTACCTGTGGGAGCGGGCTTGTCCCGCGAAGGGGACGACGCGGGTACAGCACTTGACGCAGGAA